>CBFHPD010000039.1:0-52532 GCA_965657495.1 uncultured Flavobacteriales bacterium | reverse complement strand
GCAAAGAACGCCGCCGCCGCGCCGCCATTCCGCCGGCCCACTCGTACGACGCCACCGGAACGCCCATCGGGACCGCCGGCCGCTCCGCGCAACTGCCGGTCTGCCGCACCGACCAAATCTTCCTCTCCGAAGCCCATGTCAACGGCACCCCCTCCGACTACATCGAACTCCACAACCCCACCGCGCAGGACTGCCGCCTTACGGGCTGGCGCTTCGACGATGACGCCGCCCTCGAAGATTGGCTCGGCACCGACGAAGTGGTCCCCGCGCACGGATGTTGGGTCGCCTTCTCCGACGGCCTCGGCGGCTTCACGTCCGGCCTATCCGCTGACGGTGAAGCGGTTTACCTCGCAGCGCCGGATGCGGCACCCGAAAAAATCACCCTCCGCCCTAACGGCTCCCAAAGCGCTGAAACCTTTGATAAATCAGGGGTTTCGACCCTTCAGTCCCCCTCAATTGGCCGCTACATTGCAATCGGTGAATGAATTCGTGAGTTTTTTGTCCACATACCCCCTTGGGTTGTAAACAATCGTTCGCTATCTTCGCACCCCCAATTTCGGGGATATACACGCATTTGAAGCTATAGACCGTGGATACATTGAGCTACAAGACGCTCTCCGTGAACAAGGAGAATGCCGACAAGAAGTGGTTGCTCGTTGATGCTGAAGGCCAAACCTTGGGCCGACTCGCATCCGAAGTTGCCAAGCGCTTGCGCGGAAAGCACAAGACGAACTTCACTCCTCACGCGGACTGCGGTGACTACGTGATCGTCGTCAACGCCGAGAAGGTGGTGTTGTCCGGCAACAAAATGCAAAACAAGGAGTACCAGTGGTTCACCGGTTACCCCAGCGGTCAGCGTTCGCGCACCGCAACGGAAATGCTCCAGCGCAAGCCCCACGCCCTCATGGAAGAGGCGGTGCGCGGCATGCTCCCGAAGAACCGTTTGGGCCGTGAGATGTTCCGCAACCTCCACGTCTTCGTGGGGCCGGATCACAAGCACGAGGCGCAGCAACCTGAGACCATCTCCTTCTAATTCGACTGATACAGCCTTAGCATATGGACGTAATCAACACATCGGGTCGCCGCAAGACAGCTGTCGCCCGCCTCTACATGAAGCCCGGAACGGGCAAGGTGACGGTGAACAAGACCGACGCTGCACAGTACTTCCCGACTGCCGTGTTGCAGTACAAGCTGAACCAGCCGTTCTCCATCACGGAAACGGAGGGCCAGTACGACGTAAACGTTAACGTTTACGGCGGGGGCATCAACGGCCAGGCAGACGCGGTGCGTTTGGCCATGTCCAAGGCCCTCGTGGAGATCAACCCGGAATGGAAGTCTTCGTTGAAGGAAGTCGGCTTGATGACGCGTGACCCCCGGATGGTCGAGCGGAAGAAGCCAGGCCTGAAGAAGGCTCGGAAGCGCGAGCAGTTCTCCAAGCGTTAATCCGCATTCTCAAGCATTCTCAAGTGGCGGCCTCCTCGGCCGCTCACTTTTTTTTCAATCGTTTAGTATCCAAACTCGGCGGATTCAAACCGACTACCGCTGGGTTGCTTAAACCAGGAAAGTAAACATGGCACGAACGAACTTCGAGCAGTTGTTGAAAGCAGGTGTCCACTTCGGTCACCTCAAGCGCAAGTGGAACCCGCACATGGCTCCGTACATCTTCACGGAGACGAAGGGCATCCACATCATTGACCTCCACAAGACGGTCGTCAAACTCGACGAGGCGTCCGCCGCGTTGAAGCAAATCGCGAAGAGCGGAAAGAAAATCCTCTTCGTGGCCACGAAAAAGCAAGCGAAGGAAGCGGTCGCTCAGCGTTCAGCTGCAGTGGGCATGCCCTACGTGACGGAACGTTGGTCAGGTGGCATGTTGACCAACTTCGCGACGATTCGGAAGGCGGTCAAGAAGATGTCTCAAATCGACAAGATGGAGTCTGACGGAACGCTCAACACGCTGTCCAAGCGTGAGCGCCTCCAGGTCTCTCGTCAGCGTGCGAAGCTCGAGAAGAACCTCGGTTCCATCTCCGACTTGACGCGCATCCCCGCAGCCATCTTCATCATCGACGTGAAGAAGGAGCACATCGCCCTCGCTGAGGCGAAGAAGTTGGGCATTCCGGTGTTTGCCATGGTGGACACCAACTCGGATCCCCGCCCAGTGGACTTCCCCATCCCCGGAAACGACGACGCGAGCAGCGCAGTGGAAGTGGTGATGGACACGGTTGCTGCCGCGATTGCGGAAGGCTTGCAAGAGCGCAAGGCCGACAAGGACAGCGCAGACGCTGCCGCGGCCAAAGCGAAGGAAGAAGCTGCCAAGGCCAAGGAGGAAGCTCCTGCCGCCGAAGCTCCTGCTGCCGAAGCGCCTGCCGCCGAAGCACCCGCTGCCGAAGCACCCGCCGCCGAAGCACCCGCCGCCGAAGCACCCGCTGCCGAAGCGAAAGAAGCTCCAGCCAAGGAAGGCGATGCACCTGCCGCAGACGCCGCAAACTGAACCACACCTTAGACCAGTCTAATTGCCCAACAAGGGCACAATAACAACACCCATGAACATCACTGCAGCAGATGTGAACAAACTCCGGAAGCAAACCGGAGCGGGAATGATGGATTGCAAGAAGGCACTCCAGGAAGCAGAGGGCGATTTCGACAAGGCCGTTGAGGTCTTGCGTTTGAAAGGCCAAAAGGTGGCCGCGAAGCGCAGCGACCGCGAAGCTGGCGAAGGAGCCATCCTCTCAGGCGTGAACGGCGCAGGTGACTTCGGTGTCCTCTTGGCGTTGAACTGCGAGACCGACTTCGTTGCGAAGAACGAAGCGTTTGTGGCCACGGCCCAAACCCTGTTGGACTTGGCGCTCAGCGAAGGCGTGACCTCCAAGGACGATTTGATGGCGAAGACCTACCCAGGCTCCAGCATCACGGTCGCGGAGAAGATCACCGAAGAGATTGGAAAGATCGGTGAGCGTTTGGACATCGGAACGTTCGAGACCTTGGCTGCGGCCAGCGTGGTTTCTTACATCCACCCCGGCAACCGCCTCGCGACCCTCGTCGGGTTCTCAGGCGCTTTGCCTGAAGGTGCAGGCCGCGACGTAGCGATGCAAGCTGCTGCGATGGCACCGGTGGCCCTCGACGAGAGCACCATTCCACAAGACCTCATTGACAAGGAGTTGGAAATCGGTAAGGAGCTGGCCATCCAAGAAGGCAAGCCCGCTGAAATGGCCGACAAAATCGCCCAAGGCCGCTTGAAGAAGTGGTTCAAGGAGGCGACCTTGGTCAACCAAGCCTACATCAAGGACAACAAGCAGACGGTTGCTGATTTCATCGGCGCTTCGGCTGCAGGTGTCACCGCCACCGGTTTCTGCCGCGCGGCTTTGGATTGATTCCATCCCATTGAAATTGAAGCAAAGGCATCCTTCGGGGTGCCTTTGTTGTTTCAAGGCATCCGGAGATGGCCGGATTCTTCGGATATTCGCGCCTGATGAGGTACGAACGCATTCTCCTGAAGCTGAGCGGTGAGGCCCTGATGGGCAGCAAGCAATTCGGCATTGACAACGATCGATTGAAACAATACGCGACGGAAATCAAGTCCGTGGTCGATCGGGGAGTGCAAGTGGCCATCGTCATCGGAGGGGGAAACATCTTCCGGGGCGTCCAAGCTGCTGAGGGGGGCATGGAGCGCACTCAAGGCGATTACATGGGGATGTTGGCCACGGTCATCAATTCGATGGCACTGCAGAGCGCGCTCGAGGCCGAAGGCATTGACACCCGCTTGCAGAGCGCCATTGAGCTGAAGCAAATTGCCGAGCCGTTCATTCGACGCCGGGCCATCCGCCACCTCGAAAAGGGACGCGTGGTCATCTTTGGTGGCGGCACGGGCAACCCCTTCTTCACCACGGATTCGGCTGCTTCATTGCGGGCCATTGAAATCGACGCCGACGTCATCCTCAAGGGCACCCGCGTAGACGGCATTTACGATGCCGACCCGGAGAAACACCCCGAAGCGCAGCGGTTTGAGACCATCAGCTTCGATGAAGTTTTCTCTCGCGGTTTGCAGGTCATGGACATGACGGCCTTCACGTTGTGCAACGAGAACAACTTACCGATTGTGGTGTTTGACATGAATCGGTCGGGCAATTTGGAACGGTTGGTGGAAGGCCAGGATGTGGGGACGTTGGTAACATTTGAAACAGCAGCATCATGACGGAAGAAATCACAATGGCGTTGGACACGGCGAAGGAAGCCATGGACAAGGCGATCAATCACCTGGAGAACGAGTTGACGAAAATCCGCGCGGGCAAGGCCCATCCGAGCATGCTCGGGGGTGTGAAAGTGGATTACTACGGCTCGCCCACGCCCCTTGGCCAAGTCGCCAACGTGAATTCCACCGATGCCCGCACTTTGAGCATCCAGCCGTGGGAGAAATCCATGCTCGACCCGATTTCCACGGCGGTGATCAATGCGAATTTGGGCCTCAACCCGATGAACAACGGGGAGGTCATTTTGATCAATGTTCCGCCGCTGACCGAGGAACGCCGCCGCGAGCTCGTGAAACGCGCCCGTTCAGAGGGCGAGCACGCGCGCGTCGGCATCCGGACCGGCCGAAAAGACGCCATGGACTTCCTCAAATCGGCGAAGGCCGATGGACTGAGCGAAGATCTCGTGAAATCTGGTGAAACGAAGGTGCAGGAACTGACTGACGGCTACAACAAACGCGTGGACGACATCCTCGATGCGAAGGAAGCCGACATCATGACGGTCTGATCAGCAGCGCCATTCGCCCGCTACGGCCCGCGCCTCGGCATCGGCTGCCAACAGCCCGTCCAGATCGGGCGAAGCTTCGAATGCCACGCGCTCCAGGGCGTGCTCGATGAGGTCGGTCATGCCGAGGAAGGTCACGTCATCGGCCAGGAACCGCGCTACGGCCACTTCGTTCGCTGCATTCAACACCGCTGCTGCGTTGCCGCCTTTGCGCCCCGCTTCGAAGGCCAGCGCGAGGTTTCTGAACGTTTCCATGTCCGGCTGCTCGAACGTCAGCGAAGGGTAGTCCATGAAGGAAAAGCGCGGGAATGCATTGGGCAACCGCCGGGGGTAGCCCAGCGCGTACTGGATGGGCAACTTCATGTCCGGCAGGCCGAGCTGGGCCTTGATGGAGCCGTCTTCGAACTGCACGCACGAGTGGATGATGGATTGCGGGTGCACCACCACGTCGATGGCGTCCATAGGCAAATCGAATAACCACCGGGCCTCGATGACTTCCAGCCCTTTGTTCATCAGCGAGGCGGAATCGATGGTGATTTTGGCCCCCATCGTCCAGTTGGGGTGCTTCAAAGCCTGCGCACGCGTGACGGATTCCAATGCCGCCCGGTCCCGCCCTCGGAAGGGCCCGCCCGAAGCGGTCAGGATGATCTTCTCAATCGGATTGAGGACTTCCCCGGCCAAGCACTGGTAGATGGCGCTGTGCTCGCTGTCCACGGGGTGGATGTCGACCCGGTGCTTGCGTGCCGCCTCCATGACAAGGGCGCCGGCCACGACCAGCGTCTCCTTGTTCGCCAGGGCGATGTGCTTGCCGGCGGCGATGGCCCGCAAGGTGGGCCGCAACCCCGCCGCACCCACCAGGGCGGTCAGCACCATGTGGATGCCGTCCATTTCCACCACCTGCTCAAGGGCTTCAGGCCCGGCGTAGACTTTGACGCCGGCGTCGAACAAGGCGTCGCGCACTTGGTCGAACTTGGTGGTGTCGCCGATGACGACGGCGTTGGGTTGGAATTCGAGGGCCTGCTGGATGAGCAGGTCGCAGTTGCCGTGGGCCGAGAGGACCTCGACGTGCAGGTGCTCCCGCTGTTCGCGGATGACGTCGAGGGCTTGCGTACCGATTGAGCCGGTGGAGCCGAGGATGGCGATGCCGCGGGTGCTCATAGGAATCCGAGTTCGAGTTTGGCCTCTTCGCTCATCATGTCCTGCGACCAAGGCGGATCGAAGACGATGTTGACCTTCGCGCCGGTCGCGCCGTTGATGCCCGCGACTTTTTGCTCCACTTCGGCGGGCATGGATTCGGCCACGGGACAGTTGGGTGAGGTGAGCGTCATGTCGAGGTGCACGAAGCCTTCCTCGCTGACCTTCACCTCGTAGATGAGCCCGAGTTCGTAGATGTCGACCGGGATTTCCGGGTCGAAAATGGTCTTCAACACGGCGATGACCGTGGATTCATCGAAGGGTTTGCTCATGCGTTTGCTAGCCAAGATTCAACGTCTTCCAATGAAAGCGCCGGGAGGTTCAATTTGTTCTTCTTCCGGAAACCATTCAGCTTTTCACGCAGGCCGGCCGGCTTGATGGAGGCCAAATCCTCCACCGTTTCAAAGCCCGCAGCCACCACGTGTTCCGCCCATTCCTCCGGCACCCCCGCGGCCGTCAGCGCGCTGAGGTCAGGACCGGTGGCGAACACTTCGGGACGCATCTGCGGGAAGAGCAGGACCTCCTGGATCGAGGTTTGGTCGGTGAGCATCATGACGAGGCGGTCGATGCCGATGCCCACGCCGCTGGTGGGCGGCATGCCGTATTCGAGCGCCCGCAGGAAGTCCTGGTCGATGAACATGGCCTCGTCGTCCCCGCGTTCCATCAACTTGAGCTGGGCTTCGAACCGTTCGCGCTGGTCGATGGGGTCGTTCAGCTCGCTGTACGCGTTGGCCACCTCCGTGCCGTTGATCATCAGCTCGAAACGCTCGGTGTAGCCGGGTTTGGAGCGGTGCACCTTCGTCAGGGGCGACATTTCGACCGGGTAGTCGGTGATGAACGTGGGCTGGATGTAGTGGTGTTCGCACTTCTCGCCAAACAGCTCGTCGATGAGCTTGCCCTTGCCCATGCTTTCGTCGGTTTCGATGCCGAGTCCGTTGCACGCGGCGCGGAGGCCCGCTTCGTCGAGGCCGTCGATGTCGACGCCGGTGTGTTCGAGGATGGCGTCGCGCATGGTGACGCGGCGATAGGGTGGGGCGAAGTTGATGGAGTTGCCGCCGAGGGTGACGGTGTGCTGGCCGTGCAGGCGGTGGCAGATTTGGCCCAAAAGCTGTTCCATCTCCGCCATCATCCACTCGTAATCCTTGTACGCCACGTACAGCTCCATCACCGTGAATTCCGGATTGTGCGTGCGATCCATGCCCTCATTCCGGAAATTCCGCGAGAACTCGTACACGCCCTCGAAGCCGCCCACAATCAACCGCTTCAAGTACAGCTCGTTCGCAATCCGCAGGTAAAGCGGGATGTCCAGCGCGTTGTGATGCGTCATGAACGGGCGCGCTGCCGCACCCCCTGGAATCGACTGCAACACAGGCGTGTCCACCTCGAGCCACCCCTTCGCATCGAACGCCTCGCGAATCGTCCGAATCAGCAAGCTCCGCGCCTCGAAGGTCTTCCGCACATCCGGATTCACCACGAGGTCCACATACCGCATGCGGTACCGCAACTCGGGATCCGCAAAGGCATCGTGCACCTTCCCGTCCTCGTCCACTTTCACCGCCGGCAGCGGCTTCAGCGATTTCGACAACACCTTCAGCTCGCGCACCTCCACGCTTTGCTCCCCGGTCTGCGTCGTGAACGTGACGCCCTTCACTCCGATGAAATCGCCCCGGTCGAGGAGCTTCTTGAACACGTCGTTGTAAAGCGACTTGTCCTCCTCCGGGCACAGGATGTCCCGGTTCAAGTACAATTGAAAGGTGCCTTCGGCGTCTTGCAATTCAGCGAACGACGCCTTGCCCATGATGCGGCGGCTCATCATGCGGCCGGCGAGGGTCACCTCGAGGCCGTCCTCGAACGCTTGCTCGAGTTGGCGTGATCGGTGGGAAACCGGGAAGGCGGCCGCGGGATAGGGGTCGATGCCGCGCCGCTTCAATTCCTGAAGGGAGGCCCGGCGGATGCGTTCTTGCTCAGTCAGGTGCATGGTGCAAAGTTAGGCGGTAACGCGTGACCCTTTTCAGACGTTTACATGCCGGCAAGTGCGGTATTTTCGCGCCATGATTCGCACCGTATTGACCGTTGTTTTTTGCGCGTTTTCGCTCGCGTTGTTGGGCCAAATCCAACTCCCCCTCGACTCCCTGCCCTCGGGCATCATGCCGCTTCCGTCCTACACCATCCATTACCTCCCCGAGGCGCCCGTGGTGGGCGCGGCACCGCACGGACCCACCTCGGCCCTTGACGCGCCGCACGCCGTCACCGCCTTGCTCGCTTCGGAGATCCAGCACGCCGGCACCCCTGCACTGGCTCCGGCTTTGGAAGCCTTGCCCGGCGTCGACATCCGCACCCGCGGACCGCTCGGCGTCCAAGCTGACCTCGGCATCCGCGGCGGCACCTTCGAACAAGCGGCCCTCTACGTGGACGGCATCCGCTGGTCCGCCCCCCAAACCGCCCACCACCTGCTCAACCTGCCCTTCGATCCCACCTTCCTCAGCAGCGTGGAGGTGGTCCGCGGCGGTACGAGCGCCTTCGGTGGGGTGGGTGCCTTCGCCGGTTCCGTACACCTCGGCCTTGCGCACGACCCGCTCAATCCCTTCGTGCAGGCTTCGCTTGAAGGCGGGGCTTACGGGTGGAAGCGCGCGGCCCTTGCGGCCGCTTGGGGCACGTCGGCGTTGCACCAGCGGGCTTCCGTCTCCCACAGCCGGACCGATGGGTACACCACGAACACCGATGCCTTGGTGACCCGGGCGACCTGGATCGGGGATTGGACGGGCCGGAGCGACGGCCGGTGGCGGGCGTTGGTCGGCATGGAAGAAAAGTCGTTCGGTGCCCAGTCGTTTTACACCGCGGCGTATCCGTCACAGTTCGAGGCCACGGGTTCCACCGCAGCGCAGGTGACGTGGCGGCGCTTCCGCAAGTGGAATAGCTTCGCCGGGGCGTACGCCCGGTGGCACCGGGACCGGTTCGAGCTGTACCGCGAAGGACCGGCGTGGTACCAGCCGATGGCGGACGGGCGGTACGTGCGCGATGCTTACGGCGACGTGCCGGCGGACACCGCAGCCGCGTGGTACGCCGGCCCCAACCGACACCGCTCCCTGACGGCGGGCGTGACCGGGCGCTCGACGCTGCACCACGGCCAGCACCGGCTTACGGTCGGCGCGGATGCGCGGATGGAGGCGGTGCGCAGCAACGTGCTGGGCGTGCTGGTGGACTCGGCGGCGGCCCTGCCGATGGGAGCGGAGCGGTTCAACTTGGATGCCTTTGTGGCGGAGCGCTGGGCCACGGCTTCGGACAACGCGGCGATGACGGTGACGTTGGGCCTGAATGCGAATTCCCGCTTCGGAGTGCGGTTCTTGCCGGCGATCAACGGCCGGTTGCGGCTGTCACCAGGGCGGCCCCGTGGGGAGAACTGGGAACCGTTGACCGTGTTCGCTTCGGCGGGCCGGTCCATCCGCCACCCGTCCTACACGGACCTGTATTACCAAGGCGGGGCAAGGGGGCGTGCAGATTTGCAGCCGGAGCTGGCCGATCAGGTGGAGCTCGGGGTGCGGTGGCAGCAACGCAAGGTGTGGCATCCCCAGCGGGGCGCGCCATCGCCGTTGCACCGTGTGGGGGCAGACGCCGCAGTGTGGTACCGCCGCGGTTCGGACCTCATCGATTGGATCCTCCCGCCCGAGAGCACCGAGTTCGAGGCGGCAAACCTGACCTCGACGCGCCACCGGGGGATCGAGGTGGCGGGGTTTTTCCAAGCCGAAGGGGCCATTCACAGCGCGTTGCGTCACCTGCGGTTTGCCGTGGCCCTCACGGACGCGGCCACCGACGAAGTCGAATTCACGTCGAGCTACGCTTTGGATGTCATCGGGAACAAGGCCGACTTGACGACGACGTGGTTGCTCCCGAAGCGGGTGCTGCTCGAAGTCCGGGCCACGCGGCAGGACCGGCTGGGGACCTACCGCAATGCGGCGGGTGAGGCGGAGGAGTATGCGCCGTTTACGTGGGTGGGGGCCGGGGTGTCGCGCGGATTTCTCGCGGGCCGCTTGCGGATTTTTGCCCGCGTGGACAACTTGTTCGATGCGGATTACGTAGACTTCGGCAGCGTGGTGCAGCCGGGCCGTTGGTGGCGTGCGGGCGCGACGTGGAAGGCGAAGCCGGAGTAATTTTGAACCTAAATTCGATTCCCATGGAGCGCATGCGCCGTTTGATTACCGATTTTCCCGGCCAAATCCAACAAGCCTGGCACATCGCCCAGGCCACCCCCATCGACTTCACGGGGTTCACCCCCCGCAACATCGCCGTGTTGGGCATGGGCGGTTCCGGCATCAGCGGAACCATCGCTTCTAAGATGCTCGCTGATACCGCCGGCGTGCCCATTGCCGCCAACAGCGACTACACCCTCCCGGCGTACGTCGGGCCAGACACCCTCGTGGTGGCGTGCAGCTATTCGGGCCAAACCGAAGAAACCCTCGCCGCACTCGCCCAAGCCGTCTCCCGAGGCGCCCGGATTGCGGCCATCACTTCCGGCGGCGAACTCGGCGCCCAAGCGGCGGCGGCAGGTTGGCCCACCGTGACCATCCCCGGCGGCGAACCCCCGCGTTCGCAATTTGGCTTTGCCTTCACCGGCGTGATGCACGTGCTCCATGCGGCAGGTGCCGTCCCAGATGACCTGTACGCAGATTTCGGCCGCGTGGCGGCGTACCTGTCCGATCAGCAGGAGGACCTCGTGGAGCGGGCGGGGCAGGTGGCCGATGTGTTGGAAGGCCGTCGGATTTGGCTTTATGCAGACGCCGCGCAAGAGGGCCTCATCACGCGGTGGCGGCAGCAACTCAACGAGAACAGCAAGCTCCTCGTGACGCACCACGTGTTTCCAGAAATGAACCACAACGAGCTGGTCGGTTGGGAAAGCGGGAGCGAGGAGGACGTGGCCGTGTTGGTGCAGGTGCCGGAGGACCACCCGCGGACCCGGGTGCGCATGGACGTATGCACCGAGGTGTTCCAAAACCAAGGCGCCGACGTGGTGGTCATCGAGCCGAGCGGCGATGCGCCGTTGATCCGCTTCTTCGACCTCGTTCACCTCGGGGATTGGGTGAGCTTGCTGCTTGCCGAGCGCGCCGGAGTGGATCCGGTGGACATCCGGAACATCGACTTGCTCAAGAACGCACTCGCCGAGGTTCCGCGATGAAGCACCGCGTGCACGTGCGGGATTTGGGGGCGATGCGTTATGCCGACGCTTGGGCGCTCCAAGAGGAGCTGTTCAAGGCCATGGTCGACCGCAAAATCGCGCGCCGGCGTGCGGGGCTTTCGGAAACCGAGCCGGACGCCGAGCTGCCCTTGCCAGAGGGCCACATGCTGTACGTGGAGCACCCACACGTCCTGACGCTCGGGAAGAGTGGCAATGCGGCGCACCTCGTGGCCTCGCAGGAGCGGCTCGCCGAGTTGGGCGTCGATTACTTCCCCATCAACCGGGGCGGCGACATCACCTACCATGGGCCGGGGCAGTTGGTGGGCTATCCGTTGTTGGATTTGGACCAAATCTTCACGGACATCGGGCGGTACATGCGGACGCTCGAGGAGGCCATCATCCGAACGTGCGCGGAATACGGGCTGGAAACGGGCCGCGTTAATGGCCTCACGGGGGTCTGGCTGGACGCCGACAAGGGGATGGCGGCCCGGAAGGTGGCGGCCCTCGGCGTGAAGAGTTCGCGGTGGGTCACCATGCACGGGTTTGCCTTGAACATCAACACGGATTTGCAGTTCTTCGACCTCATCGTGCCCTGCGGCATCCAAGGCCGCGGCGTGACTTCAATTGCTCGTGAACTGGGCCGTCCGGTGCCGTTCGAGGAGGTTCAATTTAAAATGAATAATCACTTGCGCGAGTTGTTTGGATGGGAAGAGGTGGTTTTCAGCAACGATTGACATCGTGCGGTTCATTTTGAATGATTAAATGATGTGGAAGCAGCGGTTGTTTGCACCAACTTGCTGCCATGAACTTGCGCGCACTCCTCACGATGGCGGTCGGCATGCCGGCCCTCCTCCACGCCCAAAACGCAGATTACTGCCTGACTGTTGAACCCCACGCTGTCGACGGCGTTGCCGGCCACACGACGTACCGGTTTTATGTCGATGCCGTGAATGCCAACGACTTCGTGGGCGGTGTCTTCGGGGATGCCTCCATGCCCTTTCAGTTGCATACCAGCAACGGCTTTTACAACGACGAGTTGGGCGCTTCCACAGCGGATGCGATCAACACAGCCATCTTCAGTACGTTCCCTTCTGCGGAATTCGATTCGTGGGTGACGGTGGGATCGGAGTCCATCCCCACCCCCCCGGCATTGGCGGTTACGGTCATCGAATCGCCCATGCAGCCGTGGATCAACCGGTTCGATGCCACCGCGGCTGAGAGCGGACAGGACGTGCTCATGGACGATGCCATCGGGGGCATTTGGTTCCTGATGCCGGGCGCCCCCAACGGCTCCCCCGATGCCGCGAACCAGCGCGTACTGGTCATGCAAGTGACGGTGCCCACGGCCGACGACCTGTGGGGCACGCTGAATTTTCAAGTCAGCGTGGAGGGCGACGTGACCAACCTCGTGACGCGGACGGTCAGTTTCAACGGGGCCGGGACGTTCTGCCCCGGTGACGTGGTGGGTGTGGCACCTGCTGAGGTGGCCGAGGTGTCGGTGTACCCCACTTTGGGTGTCGGCCGCTTGACAGTGGAGGGCTGGGCGGCTGCGGCTGATTTGCAGGTGTTCGATGCCCAGGGAAGGGTGGTGTTGCAATTTGCCCCGGTGCCCGGTGCGGACCTGCGGCAGTTGGATTGCAGCGGCTTGCCGTCGGGTGGGTTCACGTTGGTGGCCACGCAGGGCCGTCAGCGCGCTTCCGAGCGGTTTTTCATTCAGTAATTCAAGCAGGCGATGAAGCGGTTTTTCAAAGGGTTGGTGGCCTTCCTCGGTGCGGTGGTGCTCCTGTCGTGGGTGACGGGCTACGGCTACATTTGGGGCGGCATGCGGGAGACGTATTTCCGCGGGTGGAAGAATTCCAACATCGACGATTTGGCGTTCCGCGAGGTGAGTGATATTCCGGCGACGTCGCCGGTGCCGTGGCCTGAGAAGATGCTGCCGGAGTCGGCCTTGAGCGCATCGCATGCGGAAGCGATGGCGGCTTCGATGGCGGCGAGTTTCCTCGTGATCCACCGGGATACGGTGCGGTATGAGCGGTATTGGAGGGGGCACGATGCGGCGACGTTGACGAACTCGTTTTCGATGGCCAAAACCATCACCGCCCTGACCGTCGGCCTCGCCGGCATTGATGTGAACGATGCGGTCGGGGACCACTTGCCGCGCTTCGCCGGTACGGGCCTCACGGTGGAGCACTTGCTGCAAATGCGCTCCCACATTCCGTTTGGCGAGAATTACAAGAACCCGTTTGCCTTCATGGCCAAATCCTACTACGCCGACGGCATCCGCGACCTCCTCTCCACCTACGCACTCACCGAATCCCCCGGTACGGAATGGAAGTACCAAGGCGGCAACACGATGCTCCTCGAGGAGATCGTCTCCAAGCAAACCGGCCGCACCCTGAGCGACTGGGTCACCCGCAGCCTGTGGGCCCCGATGGGCGCCGAGCGCAACGCGCACTGGGGCGTCGACGCCTCATCCACCCCCCCCGTTGAGCGCTGCTTCGCCCAGTTCTACGCCACCACCCGCGACTTCGCACGCTTCGGCAAGCTCCTCGCGGACACCGGCGCCTGGAACGGCCGCCAACTCGTCCCCCGCCCTTTCATGGAGCGCCTCCTTACCCCGGTCCACGACCTCGACCCCACCTGCAGCGCCACCCACTACGGCTACCAAATCTGGCTCGGCCACACGGATGACGGGCACCGGTTCGCCGTGATGGAAGGTCACCGCGGCCAATTCGTCATCGCCGTCCCTGCACTCGACCTCGTGGTCGTGCGCACCGGATACGACAAGGAGCGCACGACGCGTCGCCACATCCCGGAGGAAGTTTACCGCGTCATCGATTACGGCCGGCACGTCCTCGCCTCATGACCTCCTTATTCAACGACTATAAAGCCAAACCCCTCATAAATAAATTTTAATTGCTCGTAACTGTCGCTTAAATTTTTATTTGCATCGATAACAAGTGAAACTGGAAGCGATGAAAGAAGTAAATGACCGCCTGCGGGTGGTGGTGGTGGACGATGAACTGCCCGCTCGGCAGGCCATCCACCGCCAAATTGAGCGGCATTGCCCGGGATTGGACGTGGTGTATGCGGCGTGCAATGCGGCGGAAGCCTACCGGGAAATCAAGCGGTTGGCGCCGGACGTGGTGTTTTTGGACATCCGCATGCCGGATGAATCGGGGCTCGAGCTGCTTGACCGCTTTCCCGACCGCGATTTTTATGTAGTGTTTTGCACGACCTACCACGAATACGCTGTGGAGGCGATCCGCAAACAAGCGTTCGACTACTTGTTGAAACCGGTGGATGCGGAGGAACTCAAGGCCTGTGCGCGGCGCATTTCCGACCATTTCCGGGTGGGCAGCTTGCTCAAAACGGATCCCCAGCCGGACCCCCAACGCAAGATTGAATTGCAGACGTCAGGCCACCGGCACTTTGTCAAGGTGAGCGACATCCTCAACGTGGAAGCAAGCGGCAGTTATTCCACCTTCTTCTTGACCGAAGGCCGGCGGATCACGATTTCGAAGAACTTGAAACGGGTGGAGGAGTTGATCGACGACCCGGGCTTTTTCCGGGTCCACAACTCCCAACTCGTGCACCTCGGCAGCGTGCAGCGGTGCAATTACCGGTCGAACACCCTGACGTTGAAGGACGGCAGCGAAGTGCCGATGGCGGTGCGCAAGCGGGATGAGGTGCGGTTGCGGCTGGAGCAATTGATGGTGGACGTGGAAGGGCCGAAGCGCCGCCGCCGCAGGGAACCGCCCATGGCAGCCGAGCCGCGCCCACCGTTGGGGAAATAGGTATCTTCGCGGCATGGTAAACGCCGCAGATTCCCGTCCTGACATCAGGAGCTTGGATGCCGCCGGCCTGCGGGCTGCGGTGGTGGAGTTGGGTGAAAAGCCGTTCCGGGCGAAGCAGCTTGAGGAGTGGATTTGGACCAAATCCGCCAGTTCCTTCGACCAAATGACGAACCTCAGCCAAGCCTTTCGCGAGGCCTTGGCATCCCGGTACCAATTGAGCCGCATTGCGCTGCAGGAGAAGCAAGTCAGTTCCGATCGCACCATCAAGGCGGCCTTCGAGGTGGCACCAGGCCGCGTCGTGGAAGGCGTGCTCATCCCGACTTCCAAGCGCATGACGGCATGCATCTCGTCCCAAGTGGGTTGCTCCCTGTCGTGCGCCTTTTGCGCCACAGGCCGGCTGAAGCTGCTGAAAAACCTCACCGCCGGCGAGATCTACGACCAGGTGGAGATGTTGAAGGGCATGGCGGCGAGCCATTACGATGCGTCGTTGACCAACATCGTGTACATGGGCATGGGGGAGCCGTTGTTGAATTACCGCGAAATGCTGGCGTCCATCGACCGCATTTGTGGCACCCCCGGTCTGGGCATCTCTCCCAAGCGCATCACAGTGAGCACGGCGGGCATTGCGAAGGCAATCAAGCGGTTGGGAGACGATGAGGTGAAGTTCAATTTGGCCTTGAGCCTGCACGCGGCGAACGATGAGAAGCGCGACAAAATCATGGCGATCAATGAGACCAACAACCTCGAAGTCCTCGCCGAAGCGTTGCGGTATTTCCACGAAAAGACGGGCTCACGGGTGACGTTCGAGTACATCCTGTTCAAGGATTTCAACGACGGGTTGTCCGATGCGCGGGAACTCGCGGCATTCTGCCGCAACGTTCCGTGCAAGATCAACCTCATCGAGTACAACCCCATCGACGACGGGCAGTTCCAGAAGGCGTCTCCTGAGCGCACCGATGCGTTCGTGGCCTTCCTTGAAGGGTGCAACCTCGTGGTCAATGTGCGCCGTTCGCGGGGCAAAGACATCGATGCCGCTTGCGGCCAATTGGCCAACAAGAACGAGCTGGCCGCTGCCGCCCCGCGCAAAGAGGCTTAATCCAGTTTCAGGACGGCGAGGAAAGCGCTCTGCGGCACTTCGACGTTGCCGACTTGGCGCATCCGCTTCTTGCCTTTCTTTTGCTTCTCGAGCAGCTTCCGCTTCCGGGTGATGTCGCCGCCGTAACATTTCGCGGTCACGTCCTTCCGAACGGGCTTGATGGTTTCCCGCGCGATGATCTTCGCTCCGATGGCGGCTTGCAGCGCAATCATGAACTGCTGCCGCGGGATGAGCTCCTTGAGCTTCAGGCAGATGCGCTTGCCCAAATCGAATGCGTTGTCCCGGTGGATCAGCGCGCTCAAAGCATCGACTTGGTCGCCGTTGAGCAGGATGTCGAGTTTCACGAGGTGGCTCTGCTTGTACTCATCGGGGAAGTAGTCGAACGAGGCGTAGCCGCGGGACACGCTTTTGAGCTTGTCATAAAAGTCAAAGACGATCTCGCCGAGCGGCATGCTGAAAGTCATCTCGACGCGGTCTGCGGTCAGGTAGACTTGGTTCATCAGGATGCCCCGCTTCTCGATGCACAGGCTCATGACGGGCCCGATGTATTCAGATTTGGTGATGACTTGGGCCTTGATGAACGGCTCTTCGACGTAGTCGAGTTTGTTCGTGTCCGGGAGGTCGGACGGGTTGTTGACGATGATGTGCTCCCCGTTTTTCGTCATCGCGTGGTAGCTCACATTGGGGACCGTGGTGATGACCGTCATGTCAAATTCCCGCTCGAGCCGTTCCTGGATGATTTCCATGTGCAGCATGCCGAGGAAGCCACATCGGAAGCCAAATCCCAACGCCGCCGACGATTCCGGCTCAAACACCAGCGAAGCGTCGTTCAGCTGCAACTTCTCCATCGACGCCCGCAGTTCCTCGTAATCCTCCGTGTCCACGGGGTAAATGCCTGCGAATACCATGGGCTTCACATCCTCAAACCCTTGCACGGCATGACCACACGGGTTGTGCTTCAAGGTCAGCGTGTCCCCCACCTTGACTTCCCGGGCGTTCTTGATGCCGGAAATCACGTACCCCACATTTCCTGCGGTGAGCTCCTTTTGGGGCTTCAGGTCGAGCCCGAGGATGCCGATTTCGTCCGCATCGTATTCCCGACCGGTGGCCATGAACCGCACGGTTTCACCCTTCTTCAAGGAGCCGTTCAGGATCCGGATGTAGGCGATGATGCCGCGGAAGGAGTTGAACACGCTGTCGAACACCATGGCTTGGAGGGGCGCGTTGGGGTCGCCTTTGGGCGGCGGCACGGTGTCGACAATGGCCCGCAGGATGTCGTCCACGCCGAGTCCAGTTTTGCCGCTGGCGGGAATGATGTCCTCCTGGGTGCAGCCGATGAGGTCGATGATTTGGTCGCTTACGCCCTCGGGATCGGCGCTATCGAGGTCCATCTTGTTGAGGATGGGAATGATTTCGAGGTCGTGTTCCAAGGCCAAATACAAGTTCGAAATCGTCTGAGCCTCAATTCCTTGCGTTGCATCCACGATGAGCAGCGCCCCTTCGCACGCTGCAATCGAGCGCGAGACCTCGTAGCTGAAGTCTACGTGCCCGGGGGTGTCGATGAGGTTGAGGGTGTATTCGAAGCCGTCCTCGGCGGTGTGCCGCATTTGGATGGCGTGGCTCTTGATGGTGATGCCCCGTTCGCGCTCCAGGTCCATGTCGTCCAGCGTCTGCTCCTGCAGTTCGCGGTCCGTGATGGTCCCGGTGGTGTGAAGGAGCCGGTCGGCCAACGTGCTCTTGCCGTGGTCGATGTGGGCGATGATGCAAAAATTCCGGATGCGTTCCATGCGGTGCAATTGAATCGCGAAAATACGGAGGATGACGGAGCTTTGGTGCAGGGGGGCTTCGCTGAAGTTCGCGTGCAACGATTTGGCCTGAAAAGCGGTTATTCCGTAGAAAAGCGCCCTGACCAGAAGGCGGGCCTTGCGCCACATTTATTAACTTGCGAGGCTTGCGTAACCGCAAGGAAACCAACATATGCACCACATGATCCGATTTCGAAGCCTGGCCGCCGTCCTGTTCGCGGCCATCCTGACCACCGGTACCGCCTTCGCGCAGCAACCTCAAGGAGCGCACGAGCGCATGGTTGTGCGCACCACCGGTGAGGCGCTGATCGAGAAATACCATACGTTCGAAGGCGCTGTCATCAACATGACCCGGGAAGAGTGGGAGGTCATGCGGGCGTGGGAGGGCTACGATGAAGCGCAGGCGCGCCGGATTGTGGCGGATCGTAAGGCCAAACTCGACCCTTCTGACGAGCCGTTCATGTCCAAGTTGCTCACCGGCGGTTGCGATTGTTGGGTCCAGCCCGACGGCAGCTACATCACCATTGGCACCACGGACTGGGATTTTACAGGCGGCGCAGGGGCGGACGTGGACTGTTCGGTGGGCCCATTGGATTTGCCGTTTGATTTCAACTTCTACGGCACGAACTACGGCGAATTCTACATCAACTCGAAGGGGTCCATTTCGTTTGGCAACTACATCATCGACTGGACGCCGGAGGAATTCCCGGGATCGACGTACAACCAGATTGCTGGGTTTTGGGCCGATGCGGACTACCGGGAAAGCGGGGCAATCAAGTACAAGATCACGCCCGAGGCCGCGTACATCAACTTCATCAACGTCGGTTACTACAGCCAGCACGAAGACTTGTTGAACTCGTACCAAATCATCATCACGCCCGAGGACGGCGTCATCCTGCCCGATGCGGCCAACGCGCAGCTCTGCTACCTCGACATGAACTGGGCCCACGGCGACGTCGGCGGCACCAACGGATGCTGCGGCGGTTCTCCGGCCACGGTCGGCGCGGACAACAGCCAGACCAACGGCGACCACATCCAGTACGGCCGATTCAACCTCCTCGATGACACGTACAATGGGCCGTACGGGGCGGATGCCGCGAACCAAGACGGGGTCGATTGGTTGGACGGTAAGACGTTCAATTTGGATCTCACCGAAGGTTCGGGCAACGTGCCACCGCTGCCATCGGCGAACCTCGGTTGCGACACGGTTTACTTGTGCCAGGGGAACGATTACGAAGTGGCGTTGGACTTTTTGGCGCCAGAAACGGGCCAAATCATCACCGTCACCACCAACGACGTGCCCGGCTGGACTTACACCACCGAGGACGGCGAATACGGCTCCATCGCCGGGACGTTCTCCGGCGTGGCGGAAAACGTGGGCGAGCAAGTGGTGACCATCACCGCCACCGACAACGGGCAACCGGCCGCGACCACCGAGGTCGAAATCATCTTTGTGGTTTCGGAAACGTCCATCCCGGAGCTGACGGTTTCGGGGGAAACGGTGTTCTGTTCGGGCGGAGAGACGGAATTGACGGCGGCACCCGGTTTCGACACGTACGAGTGGTCCACGGGATGCGAGACGCAAACCTGTTTGCACGAATACGGGGGCGTGTTCGAGATCACGGCAAGCTTGGACGAATGTTCCTCTACGATTCAATATGAACTGACGCAGACGCCGTTCTTCAACCCCATTGTGGACCATCCGAATGCGCTGTGCCCGGGTGAGACGGGTTGGGCCATTGTGGACCCGGACGAGCAGCCGCTTTACGACGATTACACCTGGGTGGCCAACTGGGAAGGCGGCGGTGGTGAAGTCGTGACGGACAACGGACCGGAGGCGGAATTGACGGCGGGGATTTACGAGCTGACCGTGACCAACGAAGAAGGTTGCCAAGGCAAGCGGTACTTCAACATCGAGACCATCGGTCCGTTCTTGCCCGAGGTGGACTTCGGCCCTTACTGCGACGTCATTCCCGATTCACTCGTGTTTGAAGGCGGCTTTTCAAGCCCGCAGAACGGCCCGCTGTGGGTGTACATGCAAAGTTCTTCCATCCTCGGTTGGGGCGGCGGCAGCTACCTCGAGGTGTTCCTCAACGGCGATTACAACAACCCCATCATCCTGACGTCGTTCATGGCGTTCCAGCAGCACGAAATCGGCATCGAGGTGGGAGACACTGTGGAGGTCTATTTCATCAGCGACGGCAATTCGAACACCGACATCCTATCGGTGACCATCTTCAATTGTGGCAGCCAGAACACGGCGGCCTTCAACAACATGACCCCGGGTGAACTCCTGTATTCCGCAGAGGCCGCGTGCACGGCGGATCCCGCCACGGGTTCATGGGCCCAAAACGGCGGCCCGACAGGTTCATTTACGTCACTCGACGAGTACAACACGGTCTTCTATCCCGACGGTTACGGCGAATACGAGTTGTGCTTCACCGATGACGTGTGCGAGTACGCGTTGTGCTACGACGTGGTGATTGCCACAGAGCCCACCATCAGCTTGGACCAAACCGAGGTGTTTGCCTGCGATGGAGACCCAGTGACCTTCAACGCCACCGTGGAAGACCCCAGCGGCACTTCCACCACCGACTGGTCGGATCCCGGAACCGATGACGTCTTGACGAACACGTACATCTTCAACCCAGGCGCTGCAGAGGATGTGACGGTCACGGCCGAAAACGCCTGCGGCTCCATGACCGCCACGGCAACGGTGACCGCCCAAAATCAACCCGACCCACAGCTCCAGGGCTCCAACCTCTGCGAGGGCGGTGTAGCTGAGCTCGACCCCATCGCCGACGATTCGGACGACTTCATTTACGAATGGACCTTCAACGGCAATCCGACGGGAGGGAACACCCCCACACTGACCGCCGACGTGACCGGTACGTACTGCGTGAACGTTTCCAACGAATGCTACCCCGCGGGCGTGGAGGCGTGTGCGGAGATGTTGGTTTACGTGCCCATTGCGCCGCCCCTCGACGATTACACCTTGGAATGCGAAGGGGGCAACACCTTGACCATCACGGCTTCGACGCCTCCGGGGTACACGTTTGTTTGGCCCGATGGCTCCATGGAATCCACGTGGACGGTGGAAGAGGCGGGTCCATATGATGGGTCGGAAATCTGCTTGCAGTACACCGACCCGGATCAATGCGAGACGAACACTTCGTGCACGTACGTATGGCTCGGCTTGCCACCGACCAACAACCCGGTTCCGGACCCGGCTGATGGGACGATTTTCCTGTGCCCGGAAGTGGAGAACCTGTTTGATTTGAACTCGGACTTTGGCGGGGAATTCACGTGGACCGTGACCTGTGGGGACGGCACGACGGAAGAACTGGAAGGGCAGGAGGCCATCAATTTGGTGAGCTCTGCGATTTCGTATGCGTGCTGGGAGACCGACCCGAACCTCGTGCTCACGGGAGCGTCCTACAACCCGTGCGCTACGGGCGGTGTGGAGACGGTTTGGGACATCGTGGTGGATCCGTGCGTGTTGAACATCCCGAACGTGTTCACGCCGGGCAACGGCGACAGCATGAACCCCGCCTTTGAAATCGAGGGGTTGAACCGCTACGACGACGTCATCTTCCAGGTCTTCAACCGGTGGGGCAGCGTCGTTTATGAAAGCACCGACTTCCGCAGCGGCGATTGGCTCGCCACCGATTTGGAGGAAGGAACCTACTGGTACATCATGGTGTTGCCGAATGGCCAGGAGTACCACGGAGACGTGTCGTTGTTCCGCTGAGCAAGGTGGCCAAGGCAAAGACCCGGTTCGTTTGTAGTGCTTGCGGCCATGTATCGGCCCAAATGCTCGGGAAGTGCCCCGGATGCAAGCACTGGAATACCTTCGAGGAGTCGCGGGAAGCCGTCATTGCGGAGGCCCATGCCCGCCGCATGCCGGGAACGCAAGGGATGAAGACCGCTCCCCGGCCGCTCATCGAGGTGGAGTCCCGGAATTTGGTGCGCATTCCCACGGGCGACAAGGAGTTGGACCGCGTATTGGGCGGCGGATTGGTGCCGGGCTGCGTCGTCCTCCTGGGCGGTGAGCCGGGCATCGGCAAATCCACGTTGATGCTGCAATCCACCATGGCCCTTGCTGCCCAAGGCATGAAGGTGCTGTACGTCGGGGGAGAGGAGAGCCCGGAGCAAGTGCGGATGCGCGCGGAACGCTTGGGCAAATTGACAGCGAACCTCTTGATATTGCCGGAAACCAATGCAGCTGAGATCGTGGAGGCGTTGCGGGCGGACCGTCCGGATTTGCTCATCATCGATTCCATCCAAACCCTGTACCAGCCCAGCGTCGAGGCCGCACCTGGCAGCGTGTCCCAAATCCGCGAATCGGCACACCTGCTGACCGCCTGGGCCAAGCAGCACAACGTTCCCACACTCATGGTGGGCCACATCACGAAGGAAGGCGCCCTTGCAGGCCCGAAGGTCTTGGAGCACTTGGTCGATGTGGTGCTGCAGTTTGAGGGCGAGCGCAACCACGCGTATCGGATGTTGCGGGCGAACAAGAACCGCTTCGGCTCGACGGCGGAGTTGGGCCTTTACGAGATGTTGGGCTCTGGCCTTGCGGCTGTGGAAAACCCGTCGGACGTCCTGCTGGGCCAAACCGACGACGACTTGCAAAGCGGGGCCGCCGTCGCCGCTGCGCTCGAGGGCGCTCGCCCCCTCCTTGTCGAGGTGCAAGCCCTCGTTTCCACAGCCGTGTACGGCACTCCGCAGCGCTCAGGCACCGGATACGACCTCCGCCGACTCAACATGCTCTTAGCGGTGCTTGAAAAGCGCGTGGGCTTCAAATTGGCGACGCTCGACGTCTTCCTGAACATTGCGGGCGGATTGCGCATTGTGGATCCGGCGTTGGATTTGGCCGTCATTGCTGCCATCCTCAGTTCAGCCCTGGACGTGCCGCTCCCGGTGGGCACGGCGTTCGCAGGTGAGGTGGGCCTGTCTGGCGAAATCCGACCGGTCGCCCGGCTCAACCAACGTGTCGCTGAAGCCGCCCGCATGGGCATCCGCCGCCTGCTCGTTTCAGGCCACGGCCGCATGGACCTCCAATCCTTCGAAGGAATCGAAATCGTCCCTGTGAAGCGCGTCAGCGACCTCCACGGGGTGCTGTTCTAAGCTCAGCCCTTCCCGGCAACCACCACCACGAATTCGCCCCGGGGCTCGTGTTCGGTGAAGTGCCCCAGCACTTCGCTCACCGTGCCGCGCACCACCTCCTCGTGCAACTTGCTGATCTCCCGGCTCACCGCCACCTGCCGCTCCACACCCAAATGCTCGCTCAGCTCCCCGAGCAGCCGCACGATGCGATGAGGCGACTCATATAGCACAACGGTCCGCTCTTCGCCTTGCAAGGCCGTCAGCCGCTTGTTTCGCCCTTTCTTGTGCGGTAGGAATCCCTCGAAGGTGAACCGGTCGCACGGCAAGCCCGACGCCGCCAGCGCGGGAACGAAGGCCGTGGGCCCGGGCAAGCACGAAACCGCCACCCCCGCCTCGACGCACGCCCGCACGAGCAGGAAGCCGGGATCGGAGATGCCCGGTGTGCCGGCGTCGGAACAGAGCGCGAAGTGCGCACCCGCTTGGATTTGGCCCACCAAATCCGCCGTCACCCGGTGCTCGTTGTGCAAGTGGAAAGCGCGCATCGGCCGGTCCACCCCCACGTGCCGCAGCAAGTTCCCCGTGGTCCGCGTGTCCTCCGCAAGGATGAGGTCCGCCTCGCGCAAGATCTCCACTGCACGCGGCGTCATGTCCCCCAGGTTCCCGATCGGTGTGGGGACCAGCGTCAACGAGCCAGCAGACCCTGCCACGTTCATAGGTGCACGCGTTGAACGAGTTGCATGAACTGGTGAGGCGCGTCGTCCTCGTCGTTCCAATCGAGCCCCGTGGCTGCAAGCGCTTGCACGCGCTCCATGGCTGATTCGAAGTCCGTTGCTTCTTCCACGGCTGCACACGCCGTTTGCAGTTGTTGCATGTTGCCACCAAACAGCGCTCCAGCGAACCGCACGCGATCGTTGATCCCCAAACTCGGCAGGATGCTCTTCAACGGTTGCAAGCTCAGTTTCTCGGCCAAGGAAACCCCTTCGCCCGGTACGGGCTGCGCACTGGGCGAACGGGTTGTTTCGGCGGGTGGTTCCTCCGCATGGGGAGCAACCTCAGTCGGCGCTTCTTGGGCGGGCACTTCAATTTCTTCAGGCGCTGGTGCCGCGGCCTCAGGTGCTTCGTGGACGGGTTGTGGCGTCCAAACCATCACCGGTGGCTCCACGCTTTCCTCGATCGGTTCCGCGGGTTCCTCGGCCTGCATCCGTTCGAGCGATTTGTAGCGCAAGATCAGTGACCGTTCGTAGACCGATTGGGCACGCTCCACAAAGGTGGTCCAATCCGCAGGTTGGGAGGGCCCGTTCTCAAGGGCTTCAAATTGACGGACTAAGTCATGGAGGAGGTCGCGCATGGCTGAAGGTTTATCGGTGCAAATCTACGGGGAGACGCGACCGGGTGCAATGCACACGCCGACCCGGGAGTCCCAAGTCGGCGTCGCACAAGTTTGGTCAAGTCGGTCCTTTCAGACACATTCCAAATCTATATGAAAAAAACAATTCACCGACAAAAATCATGCTTTTGTCGCAACTTTTGAGCTGATAATACATTTCATTGTGTTTGATTATCATTCCTCATGTTTTCCCAGAGCCCTTTCAATTTGTCACGTTCTTTGACGAATTCCCTTCTCCTATGTGCGCGTTGCGCTTCGCGGTCCCAAGCGAATTCAATGTCATCTTCCGCCCCTATTATATTGATAAACAGGTGGTTTCCTAGCCCGTCATCCATAATATCACCGATGTCATTTTCTAACATTTGACTGAATTCACGTATTTCGATTCCGACGCTGTAGTCCATTGCACCCGAGAGCGTGTGCTCGCCTTCCACCGTGATGTGCAAATCTTCAGAGTGAACATTTGTCAAGGGTAGGATGAACCTTTCCGATAGGTATGCTGTAGAGGTGGAAACGGTTTGGAGTGAGATGGAGCGCATTTTTTCGCGCAAATCGCTCGGATTGACGAGGGGAGCGATCATCCGATGTGCGCTCAAGTAGTCGGGAATGGCCTCCAGGGCTTCGACGTTTTGGAGGGTTGCTTCACGCAGGGTTTGGTCCCCATGCCACCGGAGGGCCGGCCCGTCGATTTCCCCACTGGGCAACCAATGGATTTCAGCTTGGCCTTCGCTGTCCAGCAAGCCGGTTACGTGATCACTTCGCAACGTGGTTTGGCCAAAGTCGGCCATTTGAAGGAAGAACTGCCTCACATCAATGGACGCTGCTTGGTAATTGATGTCGGCGCGCGCTCCGGAAGGGAACCACGTGAGTTCAGCCCCCCATTGGATGGCACCGTTGTAGGCAGCAGCGCGACCGGTGCCCGCCATGCGGTTGGGCTGAAGCCTGCCGCTTGCCTCGAGGTGGGTCCAAGTGTTGCCTTCCCAGCGCAAGGTGTCCAGCTTCAAGCGGATGTCGTATGCGCTCCCCGGAGGCAGGATCCAAGCGTTCCACCACGGTTCGTTGGACCCGTCGCTTGATGCTTGCATCGCATAATAAGGTACGTGCAAATCCAGCGAACCGTTGAAGCTGCCGCCACCAAAGGGGTGATCCAAGCTTCCGGATGCATCGAATGGAATCGCCCCTATGGCGCCATTTGCGGCGAGCAGGTGAAGCCGGTCGTTGCCCAGTTGCCCCTGTGCGGAGATCTTGTAGGGGACTTCGGACGCTTCGCCGGTGACGTCGATGAGTTCGAAATTACCGGTTACGCCCCACTCATCTCGGTCTGCGTAAACGGTCACAGCGGCTTGGGCGGCTCCTTGGTTCCATGTGATGTCCGGGAGGCTCGGAAGCGCTACGAGAGCTGTGGGCTGCAGGCGCACCGAGCCTTCCCATTGCACCGATGCTGCCGTCCAGTGGAGTTCACCTTCGCTGCCCAATCCAGGCGCGTTCACCAGCAGGCGCGGTACGTCGAGGCGCAGACCGTTGGGATCCGAACGGAACCAACATGTTCCGGTGCTTGTCGCTTCGAAGGGCAACGCGGGCGCGTCCTCCACCCACGAGGCGAGGCCACTGGGCAGGTCGACTGCCGCTTGGGCCCATTTGGCGTGGCCTTTCCAGGTGGTTCCGTCCCATTCTATGTGCCCGCGGAGGGGCGCTTGGGTGGACCAGTCGCTGGATTTGGGCACGATGCCTGCGTCTTGCAAGCGGTTGATTTTCAAGTCTTCATAGGCCAAATCCATCTGCACCCCACCCGCATCCGCCCGCAACGTCCCCGTCGCTTCCGCCCCCCAAGCCCGTGCCGTGAGTTCCGTGAAGTCCCACCGGTCACCGCTTTGGTCCAAACGGGTTGCCGCTTCGAGCGGGATGCCATAGGCCGTCAAGTCGGAACGGATTTGGGCATGCAACCCCGCTTCGTCCAACTCCCCGGAACATTGGGCGTCGGCGACGAAAACGGGGGTCGGACCGATTTGAAGGCGCACATCGCGCAGCCGCACCGCATCCACCGCAAAGGCCACTGCGCCCGCGTCATCACCCGCTCGCCAAACCGCGGTGTTCCAAGCGCCGTCCGCCCGTTCTGCCACCACCAAGGTCGCCCCTTCCAGGGTCAGCGCCCGCACCTCGGGCCGTTCCGAAAGCAGGGACAGTGCATCCAAGGTCAGCCCGATGCGGTCCGCCCGCATCAAGGTGTCTCCCGAAAACGGCCCTGCCCCAGGCCCACCCGTTCCGCTGCCCGCCACCCACACGTCCTCCAATGAAAGGCTCACCAGCGGGAAGTCGTCCCACACGTTGAGGTCGATGGCGGTGATGTGCCCGCGGGTGAGGAGCGAGTTGCCGATTTGGCCCAACACCGCCTGCTCCAACGCATCGCCCTGTGTGAGCACCGCCACAAGGGCGCCCACCCCCAACAGCACCAAGCCGAGGAGCGCCCAAAACATGCGGCGAATAGGGAGCGGAATCATGACCATCGAAACTACAGGTTGCAACGGGTTGTTGCTTGAATTATTGACGGGCGATGTCCACATTTCGCCGTGAATGATGGAACTTTAACACATGAAAAAACGGACCTTCCTCAAATTGACCGGCATGGCCGGCGCGGGCCTGATGGTTTCACCGCTGGTAGGATGCGGCGATTCGTCTGCTCCTGAAGCGACGAGCCCAGCCCCTTCGGAACCGTTCACGGGCCATGTTCAATCACCACTGAACTACGGCTTCGATGCGTTGGAGCCCGCCATCGATGCGGCGACCATGGAACTGCACTACGGCAAGCACCACGCCGGATACGTCCGCAAATTGAACGCCGCACTGGCATCCGATGCAGCGCGCCAACAGTTGCCCCTCGAGGCGTTGTTGGCCGGTTTGAAAGCGGGAGATGCAGCGCTCCGCAACAATGGAGGGGGCCACTACAACCACGAACTCTACTGGCGGGTGATGCAGCCGGGCGGGGCGGCCACGCCGCAGGGCATGTTGGCGCAGGCCATCGATGAGCGGTTTGGATCGTTCGACGCCTTCAAAGAGGTGTTCGCGGCGGCGGGTGCGAAGCGATTTGGCAGCGGCTGGGCATGGCTCATCATGGATGCGTCTGGCCGGCTGGAGGTGACAAGCACGGCGAATCAGGACAATCCGCTCATGGCACAGCTGGTGGCGCAACCGGGCTCACCGCTGTTGGGCATGGACGTGTGGGAGCACGCGTATTACTTGAACTACCAAAACCGGCGGAAGGACTACATTGCGGCCTTCCTGGATTTGGTCAACTGGGACATCGTCGGCCAGCAGTACGCCAGCCACTTCGCCTGATCAGGGCGCCTGCTTGACGAGCGTGCCCATGGGGCTCAGCGCTTCGTTGCGCACGAGGTGGCGCCAGGCCGCGTTGTTTTCGGGGTCCAAATGGTAGCTCTGCTTGGCTGCGGGTCCGGACGCCGTCAACCCCGCGCCATCGCTGCCGTTGAGTTCCGCCTTCCACAGCGCGACTTTCGCCTCGTCCGATGCGTCGAAATGGTACAATTGAATGACCCCGCCTCGCCGGCGTGCGAGGATGACGTTCCATCCTCCGTTGTCATTCAAATTATTAAAAACCAAGCAGTCCCGGTAACGGCGCAAGCGGTTCGATTCCCCAAGGATGTACACCTCTGTGCTGTCGCCGTCAGTGAAGTGGTGCTCGGCAATGAAGTAGGTGTCCCCGTTGTCGTCGAGCCACGTGCCCCGCCAGTTTTTCGGAAACCGAGGCAAATCGCGGCGGTTCAACGGCATCGGCTCTTCAAAGGTCACCGTGGAACACCCCGCGGCTACCGCGGCGGTCAGCCCAACAAGGGCAAGGATTCGAAGGAAGTTCATGGGTTCTATTTCAAAGGAACACCAGGGCCGCAATGCCGGCCAAGGCGCAGTACAACGCAAAAACACCGAGGTTCATTGCTTTGACCAGCCGGATCATCCACCGGCACGCGAGGGTGCCGCTCACGAATGCGGCGGTGGCGCCGATGGCATAAACGGACCAGGGGGTGCTGCCGCCACTGCTGAGGTCGGGCAGCTCGAGCACCATCGCTCCGAGGATGGGGGCAAGGGCCATCAAGAAACTGAAACGTGCCGCCTCCTCCCGCGAAATGCCGAGCAGCAGCGACGCGCTGATGGTGGAGCCGGAACGGCTGATCCCCGGCAGGATGGCGAACGCTTGGGCCAAACCGATGAGCAGCGCCCGCGGCGCGTTCAGGGGCTTGCTCCGCCCGGGCAGCCGCTGGGCCAACAGGAGGACCCCCGCCGTGAGGATGAGCATCGCGCCGACCCGGTCGGGATGTCCGATGAAGGCGGTTTCCAGGGCGTCACGAAGGGTGAGGCCGATGGCAGCAGCAGGGACGGCGGAAAGGACGAGCCATCCGATGTAGGAGCGGGCCGGGAGGTTGGAGTCGGCCAAGTCAGCGCCTTGAAAGAAACCCGCAATCAGTGCGCCGATGTCCTTGCGGAACACGAACAACGTACTCAGCGCAGTCGCTCCGTGCACCACCACACTGAACGTCAAGTCCTCCCCAGTGGTTCCGAAAAGCGCCTTGCCGATTTCCAAATGCCCCGAACTGCTCACCGGCAAGAATTCGGTCAGCCCTTGAACCAGGCCCAAAACCAGCGCCTGCCAAACGGTCATCCGCGTTTCAGAATGGCATAGAAAATCGCCGCGTACCCCACGAGCACCACGGTGGGCGCCAACGTGATTCGACGGAAATTGAAAATGTCCTCGCTGAACACCGCGGGATCGTCGGACCCTCCTCCTGACATCAGAATGTAGCCGAGTGCTACAACGCCCAAACCGATGCCCAACCATTGGTACTGGCGCTTCGTGAAGGCAAATTCAGATTGCTTTGAATCGTCGGAGGAAAGCTGTTTGGCCATGGTTCAAAAGTAAGGCGGAAATCAGTAGAGGCGGTTTTCGGGCAAATTCAAGTAGCGATTGACCGCGAGCGCCGTGGAGATCCAACCGATGAGGGTGCCCAACACCGCAAGCGCCGCTCCTCCAATGCCGAGGTGGACGAGGGAGAGGCTTTCCATCCACGTGCCCCCGATGGGCCGCAATGCTGCGAACAACGCAGTCACCAAGGCAAAGCTGAAGGCGCCTGAAACAAACCCCAACCCACCGCCCTGCAACAAGAAGGGCCGGCGGATGAGCCGTGGATGAGCCCCCACGAGTTGCATGGTCTTGATGATGAACCGCCGGGCAAAAACGGTGAGGCGGATGGTGTTGTTGATGAGCGCCACCGCCACGAGCAAGAACAGCACACTCAGCGCACCCAGCGGCCAGACCAGCCGGTCGAGGGTGGCCTCCAATCCAGCGAGCAAATCCGATTGCCACACCACGTCCGCCACCCCGGGCACGCCTTCGAACCGGGCGATGGCTTCGCTGAGCGCTTCGGTGTTTCCGTATTCGGGATGGATTTGCAGGTCCATGACGTCGGGCAGCGGCACGTAGCCGAGGAAGTCGACGAAGGATTCCCCCAGCTCCTGTTCTAGCTCGGCACTCGCTTCCGAGGGGTCCAAGTACCGGGCTTCCGCGACGGCTTCATCGGTCCGGAGTGATTCCTGGGCGATGCGCAAGGAAGTGGCGTCGAGTTCGCGCTGGAAGTACACCTGCACGCGGGCTTCGCTGCGCAGGGTCCGTTCCGCTTGTTGGCCCATGAAAAGCAGCGCCCCGAGCAGCCCGATCAGGGTCAGCGTCAAGGTCATGCCCACCACGGTGGAGAGCGTTGTGGTCCAGTTCGAACGTGCGGCAGAAGCGGCCATGGGTGCAAATTTCGCATCAAACTTACAACGACTGGCAGCGCTTTGAACCAACCGCCCGGGGCACTTGTTTAGAATCAGTCCAAACAACGTACCTTTGCATCCCCTATTCAAGGTATTTTTCATGATCACGGTTAACGATAGCGCACGCAAACAAATTCGCCGACTCCTGCAAGACACGGATCACCCTGACACGAGTTTCGTCCGGGTGGGCGTCAAGGGCGGCGGGTGCTCGGGGCTCATGTACGACCTCGAGTTTGACCACGAAATGCGAGATGGCGACCAGGTCTTTGAAGACGGAGATGTGAAGGTCGTGGTCGACCGCAAAAGCTTCTTGTACCTCGTCGGCACCGAGTTGCGGTATTCCGGCGGGCTCAACGGCAAGGGCTTCGAATTTCACAACCCCAATGCCAACCGCACCTGCGGCTGTGGCGAAAGCTTTTCCCTCTAATGGCCTACGATACAAAAGACCCCACCCTCGAAGAAGTCACGGGGAGGGAGTACGAGTTTGGCTTCACGACGGACATCGAATCGGACAAAGCGCCTGCCGGCTTGAGCGAGGACATCATCCGCCTCATTTCTTCCAAGAAGGAAGAACCGGAGTGGATGCTCGAGTGGCGGTTGGAGGCGTACCGCGCGTGGTGCAAAATGGCCGAGCCGGAATGGCCGCATTTGCAGTACGAAAAGCCGGATTACCAAGCCATTAGCTACTACGCGGCCCCGAAGCAGAAAAAGGAGCTCGCCTCCCTCGATGAGGTGGATCCCGAGTTGCGCAAGACCATGGACCGGTTGGGCATCAGCATGGAGGAGCAGAAGCGGCTGAGCGGTGTGGCGGTGGATTTTGTGATGGACAGCGTGTCGGTGGCCACAAGTTTCAAAGAGAAATTGGGGGAGTTGGGCATCATTTTCTGCTCGATGAGCGAGGCCATCCAGGAGCACCCGGAGCTTGTGCGGAAGTACATCGGGAGCGTGGTGCCGGTGCGCGACAATTTCTTTTCGGCCCTGAATTCTGCCGTGTTCACTGACGGTTCGTTCTGCTACATTCCGAAGGGCGTGAAATGCCCCATGGAATTGAGCACGTATTTCCGTATCAATGAGGCGGGTACGGGGCAATTTGAGCGGACGTTGGTGGTGGCGGACGAGGCGAGTTATGTGAGCTACTTGGAGGGGTGCACGGCGCCGCAACGGGATGAGAACCAGTTGCATGCGGCCGTGGTGGAGCTCGTGGCGTTGGACCGCGCAGAGATCAAGTATTCCACCGTCCAAAACTGGTATCCGGGCGACTCGGAGGGCCGCGGCGGCGTCTACAATTTCGTCACCAAACGCGGCATCTGCCACGACCATTCCAAAATCAGCTGGACCCAAGTCGAAACCGGCAGCGCCGTCACGTGGAAGTACCCCAGCTGCATCCTCAAAGGCGACTACAGCGTGGGCGAATTCTACAGCGTCGCCGTGACGAACAACGCCCAACAGGCGGACACGGGCACCAAGATGATCCACCTCGGTCGCCACACGAATTCCACCATCATCAGCAAAGGCATCAGCGCCGGCCGCAGCCACAACAGCTACCGCGGCCAGGTCTCCGTGGCGCCCACCGCTGCGCACGCCCGAAACTTTTCCCAGTGTGACTCCCTGTTGATGACGGACACCAGCGGCGCCCACACCTTCCCGTACATCGACATCCAACACCCCACGGCCCGCGTGGAGCACGAGGCCACCACCTCCAAGATCGGGGAAGACCAAATCTTCTACTGCCTCCAACGGGGCATCGACGAAGAGCAGGCCATCAGCCTGATTGTCAATGGTTACGCAAAAGAAGTCCTCAACAAGCTTCCCATGGAATTTGCCGTGGAAGCTCAAAAACTACTCGCCATTTCCCTCGAAGGAAGTGTCGGTTGATGAACCCCTTGTCAGATGCTTGAAATCAAGAACTTACACGCCCAAATCGAGGAGAACGAAATCCTCCGGGGCTTGAACCTGACCGTCCGTCCGGGCGAAGTGCACGCCATCATGGGCCCCAATGGTTCGGGGAAATCCACCTTGGCCTCGGTGCTCGCCGGCCGCGAGGAATACGAAGTCACAGGGGGTTCAATTTCATTTGAAGGTGAAGACTTGCTCAACCTCGATGCGACCGATCGGGCCCGCGGCGGCTTGTTCCTAGCCTTCCAATACCCCGTTGAAATCCCCGGTGTAAGCAACATCAACTTCATGCGCGCCGCCTTGAATGGCAAGCGCGAGCATGAAGGGCTCGACCCCATTTCGGGCAAGGATTTCCTCGCGAAGGTCAAGGAATGTTCGGAATTGGTTGAATTGGATGGCCGCCTCCGCAACCGCTCCGTGAACGAGGGCTTTTCCGGCGGCGAGAAGAAGCGGAACGAGATTTTCCAAATGGCGATGCTCGAGCCCAAACTCGCCGTCCTCGATGAGACCGATTCGGGCTTGGACATCGACGCCTTGCGCATCGTTTCCAACGGGGTGAATGCCATGCGCTCGCCGGAGCGCAGCTTCCTCGTCATCACCCACTACCAGCGCCTGCTCGACCACATCGTGCCGGACTTCGTGCACGTGCTGTACAAGGGCCGCATCGTGAAGACGGGGGGCAAGGAACTCGCCCTGGAGCTGGAGGAACGGGGATACGATTGGATCAAAGAGGAAGTGGTCGCGTGATGCAACAGGATACTTCATCGGTGCCCGTGGATTTTTGGGACGAAGTGCGCAACCGCCTGGTCGTGGCTCCGGCGCCGGCGGGCGTGGCAGCCCAGGGGGCGGCGTGGGCTGAACGGTTGGGCGCATCGGAGGAAGCGCTCTTGGGCTTGCCGGTTCCGCACCGGCGTTTGGAGCGTTGGAAGCACACGCCGGTGGGTGCTTTGTTGCGCATGAACTGCACGGTGCAGGAGGCGCAGCAGTCCTCGGTGGCGGTGCAACCGGTTCCGGGGTTGGAGGCGTACCGCCTTGTGTTTGTGAACGGGCGGTTTGTCCCGGAGCACAGTGATTTGCCGGTGGCAGAGGGCGTGAAGTGCCGGCCGCTGGTGGGCGATGAGCCGCTGGTGGCGGGGGTGCACCGGGAGGATTGGTTTGCGGCGGTGCACGCGGCGTGCCAGCAGGACGGCATGTTCCTCGAGGTGCAGCCCGGCGTGGTGGTGGACCGGCCCATTTTGGTCCACCACATCGTGGATGGCACGGAGGTAGCGGCTTTTCCCCGCCATGTGGTGCGCGTGGGCGAAGGGGCCGAGGTGAAGCTGATCGCATGGCACAGTGCGGCGGCGGAGTCGACGGGTGTGGTAGTGGATCGGTGGGACGTGGCGGTGGCGGATCGGGCGCATTGCGGTTTGGACCAAATCGAAGCGCTGCAAGGCCCGGTGCACCTCGTGCATTTCCCATGCATCGAACAAGGGAGTGACAGCCATTTCCGCATCCACTCGGTCAGTCCGCAAGTCCACTGGACCCGGCACGACCTGCGCATCCGCCTCACCGGCGAACACGCCGAGACGGTGCTCCACGGTTGCTCCCTTCCCCAAGGAGAGGAGTTCGTTGACCACCACACCACGGTCGACCACCGGGTACCCCATTGCCGCAGTGAGGAGGATTACCGCAGCGTGTTGTATGACCAAGCAAACGGCGTGTTCAACGGCAAGGTCTTTGTCCGACCGGACGCGCAGCACACCGATGCGTACCAGAAAAGTGCGAACATCCTGGCGAATGAAGGAGCGACCATCCACGCGAAGCCCGAACTCGAGATTTACGCGGACGATGTCAAGTGCAGCCACGGATGCACCGTGGGGCAACTTGATGACGAAGCCGTTTTTTACGCGCAATCCCGCGGCATTTCAGCGTCCGACGCCCATGCGTTGCTCGTACAGGCCTTCATCAGCGAGGTGGTTGCGGGCATCGGCGTGGAGGAAGTGCGCACCGAAGTGGAACATTTGTTTGCGGCGCGCCGGGGCTGGCTGACGGGCTTGGAGGGATGAGCCGCGAGCGCTTGGACAAGCTCATCATCGAGAAGGGATGGGCCAAATCCCGTCCACGCGCCGAACGCCTCATCACCGAATTCGGCATCCGCGTCGACGGCGAGGTGATCAAAAAACCGGGCAAGCGCGTTCCGCTGGATGCCCACCTCGAACCCCTTGGCGAAGACATGCCATGGGTCAGCCGTGGCGCCTTCAAACTGCTCGCGGCCTTTGAACAATGGCCAGCCACGCGCCCGGAAGGAGCGGTTGTCCTCGACGTGGGTTCCTCCACCGGCGGCTTCACCCAGGTCGCCCTCGCCGCAGGGGCACGGGGGGTCTGCGCGGTCGATACCGGCCGCGACCAACTCGACCCGTCCCTCCGTTCCGACCCCCGCATCGCGCTCCACGAACAAACCAACGTCCTGGACCTCGCACCGGCCGCCCTCCTCACCCCGTTTGGCTCCCTCGCCGATCTCGCGGTCGTGGATGCCTCCTTCGTGAGCCTGACCCACCTGCTCCCCGCCCTGCCCCCCTTGCTGAAGCCCGGCGCCTCGGCGGTCCTCCTTGTCAAACCCCAGTTCGAAGTCGGCCCCACGGGCCTCGGCCGCAACGGCATCGTCCGCAACGCCCGGCTCCGCGATCAAGCCGTCGACCGCGTGGAACTCGCGGCCCTTGCGCTCGGAGCAGCAATCGCCGGCCGTTCGGTGTCCCCGGTCACCGGCGGCGATGGCAACGTTGAATACCTGATGTGGCTGAGGTTTCCTTCAGCTGAATCCCTGTAAGTTCGCTCCCATGGACCACCTGCAAACCTTGGATCCCGCTGCTGTTCGCGCCCAGTTCCCGGTGCTCGATCAGCAGGTGCACGGCAAGCCCCTTGTTTACTTCGACAGCGCGGCTTCGGCCCAAAAACCGATCGCCGTCATCGAGGCCCAGTCCCACTACCTCCTCCACGACCACGCCAACGTCCACCGGGGCGTCCACTCCCTGTCCCAACGCGCCACCGATGCCTTCGAACAGGCGCGCCGCCAAGTTCAATCCTTCCTGAACGCAAGCGAGCCGGAGGAGATCGTTTGGACGCAAGGCACCACGGACGGCATCAACCTCGTGGCCCAGACATGGGGCCGCCAAAACCTGCACGCCGGCGACCGCATCCTGATCAGCCGTATGGAGCACCACGCGAACATCGTGCCGTGGCAAATGCTCGCCGCCGAGCGGGAGCTGCACGTCGATGTGGTGGACTTCTTGCCCGATGGTTCTTTGGACTGGGACAGCTTTCAAGAGGGATTGAAGCACGAACCCAAGTTGGTGGCCATGACCTACGTGTCGAACACCCTGGGAACCGTCAACGATGCCCAGCGCATTGTGCAAGCCGGCCACGCCGCCGGAGCGGTGGTCCTCATCGACGGCGCCCAAGCCGCGCCCCACAAACGCGTGGACGTGCAAGCTTTGGGCTGCGACTTCTTTGTGTTCAGCGGGCACAAAACATACGGCCCCACCGGCATCGGCGTGCTCTACGGCCGGCGCGCCCTCCTCGATGCCATGCCCCCGTGGCGCGGAGGCGGGGAGATGATCGCCGAAGTGAGCTTGGAAAACGGGACCACCTTCGCCCCAGCCCCCTTCAAGTTCGAAGCAGGTACGCCGCACATCAGCGGGGCCATCGCCTTGGGGGTGGCCTTGGATTGGATGCAATCCACGGGCATCGAGGGCATTGCCGCGCATGAAGAGGCCCTGGGCCGATACACCACGGAACTGCTGCAAGAAATCCCGGGGATGCGCCTCATCGGCACGGCACCGGGCAAGGCAGGGGTGGTCAGTTTCAATGTGGACGGCATCCACCCGTATGACCTGGGTTCCCTGCTTGACGCCCAAGGCATCGCGGTCCGAACCGGGCAGCATTGCACCCAGCCCATCATGGACCACTTGGGCATCCCGGGCACCGTCCGGGCCTCGTTTGCCGCGTACAACACCGCCGAAGAAGTGGATTTGTTTCACCGCGCATTGAAACGCGCCATCACCATGCTCTCATGAACACCGATACCCTCAATCAACGCCAAGCCGAAGTTGTCGAAGAGTTTGCCCTTTTCGATGAATGGATGGACAAATACGAGCACATCATCGAGCTGGGCAAGGAGTTGCCCGAGCTGCCGATGGAGGAAACCAGCGATGACCAACTCATCAAGGGGTGCCAAAGCCGGGTTTGGCTCGATGCGTCGATGGCCGGGGACGGCACCGTTCGGTACCGGGCGAACAGCGACGCCATCATCACCAAGGGCATGGTGTCGTTGATGGTCCGCGTGCTCGACGGGCTCACCCCCGCCACCGTGGTGGACGCGGACTTGTGGTTCCTCGATCGCATTGGGCTGAAGGAACATTTGTCGCCCACGCGGGCGAACGGCCTGCTGGCGATGGTGAAGCAGATGAAGTACTTCGGGCTCGCCTTCCAAGCCAAGCAAGCATGAAAAAACCCCCTCGAGCGGAGGGGGTTCCATGACCAGGCCTACAATCCAGGTACTTGCAGGTCTTAGGTTCTTCGGCCCGGTTCGTTTTTCTGCAACAGGGTTGCATTCGGAAAACACCAGGCGTTCAAAAAGGGTTGCTTCAGCTGCCTGCGAGTTCTGCTTTTAACATTTTTACAGTCGCCTCAAAATCGGCGGCGTGTTGCGTTTCGATGGGTTCGGAAGGCGGGAATTCCTCGCGCAGGTGATCGACCTGCTTGCCGTTTTTCCAAAACCGAAAGCAGACATGGGGGCCGGTGGCCAGTCCCGTAGCCCCCACATAGCCGATGACTTCCCCTTGCCGAACAGACTCGCCCACCTGCACAGCGCGCTTGGACATGTGGAGGTACTGCGTTTCATAGGTGCTGTTGTGCCGGATTTTCACGTAGTTGCCGTTGCCGGAAGTGTAGCCGGATTTGGTCACAACGCCATCGCCCACGGCGATGATGGGGGTGCCATGCGGGGCGGCGTAGTCGGTGCCGAGGTGGGCCTTGACCCGGTTCAATACAGGGTGAAAGCGCTTCAGGTTGTACCGGCTGCTGATGCGGCTGAACTCCACCGGGGCCTTGAGGAAGGCTTTGCGCAAGCTCCCGCCGGCGTCATCGAAGTAATCGTGGCCGTTGCCTTGGTCGTATCGGTACGCGGGAATGATGCGCCCGTTGTGCTTGAAGTGGCAGGCGATGACCCGTGGCATGCCCACCGGGTCCCCATTCACGCGTTCGCGCTCGTACAACACATCGAACGTGTCCCCGTCCTGAAGCCTCGAAAAGTCAACGGTCCAAGCGTACACATTGGCCATTGACAAAGCGAGGGTGAACGGCGCACCCATCCGTTCCAAGTCGGCTGAAAGCGACTGCGTAATGGTCCCCGTGATCCGGTGCGTCACCGTGTCCACAGGGAACGACTCCGCTACCGCATAGAGGGAATCCGACAAGTGGAAGCGGATGTACTCGCGGCCATTGGGCTGATAAACAAACCACTCCGGTACGCGCACCGAATCCGATGGTGCCCGGTTCAAAATCCAATAAGGGCGCTCCGCCCGGATGTGCCGAGCGTCGAACACCGGCTCGGCCGCTTGCACCAATTCAAACAACGTCCCCGAGGAAACTCCCGCCTTCCCCAGCAAATGGGAAAGGCTCTGCCCCGCAGCCACCTTGCCGGAGTCCACTTCGAACGCCTCCCAGTTCAATCCAAATCGAACCAATGGCTCCGGAACTGCAACCTCGTCTGCTGCAGTTGTTTCGTTTTGATTTGAAGCATCCCGGTTGCCTTCAGGATTGCACCCGAAGAGCACCAGCGCCATCAGCGCAGCCCAAACACTTCCCGTTGTACCCAACCTTTTCCCCATTCGTTCAATTCGGTTTCGCTCCAAAGTTCGGGATAAAAAATGCGCTTCTGAAAGCGCGGCGGCAGGTACTTCTGCCAGTTGGTGCCGCCTGTCGCCGCGATGTCCACGGGGTCTTTTTGCAGGTAGCGCACGGCGGATTTGTAGTGGGAGAGCGGCCAATTGATGTTCACATTAACATCCAACCAACGCAGTTGCTCCTTCAATTCGTCTGTTTGCTCGCTCGCCGGAAGCCCTTGCCACAGGCTGCGCGCGTTGTTGCCGCAGCATTCGTAGGCCAAATCCAACAACGCCTCCCCATACTTCACCTCAAACTGCTTCAAGGTCAGCGTCTTCTTGCCCGTGGCCAGTTCCACGGCGCCGGCCTTCCAGTAAATGTGCTGGAACAGCGCCTCGATGTCCTCCATGGCGTGGTCGCCCGCAGCTGCCCGGTGATCGGTGTGCAACAACCGATCGAAGGATGTGCTGTGGATCTCGATCATCCGGTACTGCGCACTTTGGAAGCCGCTCGCGGGCAGGAGGGACATGCGGAATTTGAGGAACTGTTCTTGATCCATGCCATCAACCATGACTTCGAAGCTGTGGGTGAGTGCTTCGAAATAGCGGTTCACCCGCTTGATGCGTTTGAGGAAGGGCGCCGCGGCGGTCGGCTTTTCGGCGGCGAGTTGGCGGAACTCGTGGAGGCTCAGCTTGAAGTAGAGCTCCGTGATTTGGTGGTACATGATGAAGATCTCCTCGTCCGGAAACGGGGTCTTCGGGTTCTGCAAGCTCAACAGGGTGTCGAGGTGGATGTAGTCCCAATACGTCAGGTAATCTGCGTAAAGCAGGCCGTCGAGGTAGGCCGACAGGTCCTGTCCCATCGCCGCAAACTTGTCCTCCAATTCGCCCAACTTCTGCAGGATGGCGTCGTCGAAATGTCGTGATTCAGGCATGGCGGCAAGTTCGGAAAACTCCGGCCGCTTAGAACTGACGCGAAGGGGGATTTCGCAAACCTTCCACCGAGGTGAGTTCAAGTTCAACTGAACCGACCCACACCCGCGTCCGCACGAGCACCGGAATCCGGTTCGCATCCGCGCTCACATACACGGTTAAATCGTCCGGCCGCTCCCATACGCGCCCCGCCAGGATCACCGGATGAAAGGCGTCGACTTGCCACGTACCTTCGGCCACCTCCACCTCGTCGCGCCCGCCGTAGCGGATGGTCAATGGGAAGAGCTCGCCGTCAACGAGGCACGGCACCGTCAAGGTGTCGCCGATGGACAGGCCGGTGAGGTCCCAGTTCCGGGCTGTGAAAAAGGCGCTGACCATGTCCTGTGTGCCAGGTTCCACGGCGAAGGCCTCGCCCTGTCCGCGCTTGCGGTGCCACTCCGTCTCGACGCACCCGCGCTCCCAATCGAAGAGGTAGTCCTGGTGGATTTCATAGCCCCCTTCGTGGACGTCCCGCACAAACCGAACCGGCGCTTGCAGGGCGGGGTCGTAGTAACTGCGGTAGGCGTCCCGCACCTTGAAAATCCAGTCGAACCCCCGGCCGGTGTGGCCTTCTGCCCGGATTTCCCACGTAGGCCTCCCGCGCCACAGGCCGGCATCGTGGACCCCGACCGTTGCCGTGGCTGCTTCGATGGGGCCGAAGCGAATGCGGTACGCGAGGTGCTCGCCGGGGGCGAAGGCCGTGCCCACGACCGAAGGGGCGGGGAGGGAGTGGACGGGCAAGGTGTCGGGCCGGACGAGCGGGGGCCGCGTGGTTTGGCCCCAGAGCAGTGCAGGGCTCATGAACAAACCGATGAAAAATAGGGCGCGCATGGCGCTCACCCGGCAAAGGTCATGCCATCAATCCACCGTCGCGATGCACTTCAACTCGATGGCGATCGGCGTGGGGAGCCGGTTGATTTCGACGGTCGTCCGGCACGGCTGGTTCTCTTTGAAGTACTCGGCGTAAATGCGGTTGAACGTGTGGAAATCGCGGTGCATGTCCACCAGGAACACGGTCACATCAATGAGTTGCGACCAGTCGCTGCCGGACGCCTCGAGCACCGCTTTCACGTTGGCGAACACGCTGTGGACCTGGGCTTCGAAGTCGAAGGCCTTGAAGTTGCCGTTGTGGTCGAGTTCGAGGCCGGGAACGCCGCTGTCATGGGGGCCGGTGCCGGCCGTGCGCGGACCGACTCCGCTCAGGAACAACAGGTTGCCGACGCGGCGGGCGTGGGGGTACAGGCCCACGGGTTTGGGGGCGTTCGAAGTGTTGATGCGGTCGCTCATGGGGTGCAAGTTACGAAGGGCAACAGCCGGCAGGCCGATTCGGTTCGCGCCTCCTTATCTTCGGGCCATGCGCTATTCGAAACTTCCCGCGGACCTTTACGTTCGCAACCGAGCGGCCTTCGCCAAGGCGATGCAACCGGGCGGCCTCGCCTTCTTTTTCTCGAACGACATTTACCCGACGAGTGCGGACGGCACCCTGCCGTTCAAGCAGGCCGCGGACATGATGTGGCTGACGGGCGTGGACCAGGAGGAGACGGTGCTCGTGCTGTTCCCGGATGCGGTGAATCCGGCGGATCGCGAGATTTTGTTCGTGCGCGAGACGAGCGAGACGATTGCGATTTGGGAAGGAGCCAAGCTGACGAAGGAGCAAGCGCGCGCGGAGACGGGGATAGGCCAAATCCAGTGGACGACCGCCCTCGAGCGCACCCTCCACCGCCTCCTCGCCGAGGCCTCGAGCCTCTACCTGAACGACAACCCGCATGCCCGGGCTTCAATCGAAGTTGAAACGCGGACCGACCGCGAAAACGCCGCCCTCCGCGCGAAATACCCGAACTACCCGGTCCACCGGTCCGCTCCCATCCTCTTCGGCTTGCGCGCCCTGAAATCGCCCGAAGAGATCGATCAAATGCAACGGGCCTGCGACATCACACGCGCCGGCTTTGAACGCGTCCTCGGCTTCGTCAAACCCGGCGTCACCGAGTACGAAATCGAGGCCGAGTTCATGCACGAGTTCCTCCGACGGGGCTCCCGCGGGTTCGCCTACACGCCCATCATCGGCAGCGGCCACAACGCCTGCGTCCTCCACTACATCGAAAACTCCCAGGAGTGCAAGGACGGCGAGGTCATCCTGATGGACGTCGGTGCGGAGTACGGCAATTACGCCAGCGACATGACGCGGTGCGTCCCGGTTTCCGGCACCTTCACCGACCGCCAGCGCGCCGTCTACAACGCGGTGCTCCGCGTGATGCGCGCGGCCATGAAGCTGCTCCGTCCCGGCGTCATGCTCGCCGACTACCACAAGCAGGTGGGCGAATTGATGACTGAGGAGCTCGTGGATTTGGGCCTCATCACCCGCGAGGACATCGCGAACGAAGACCCCGCCTGGCCCGCGTACAAGAAGTACTTCATGCACGGCACCTCGCACTTCATCGGCCTGGACGTGCACGACGTGGGCCACTGGCACCAGCCCATCGCGGCCGGCCACGTGTTCACCGTCGAACCGGGCATTTACATCCCGGAGGAGAACTTGGGCATCCGCCTCGAAAACGACATCCTCATCACCGAAGACGGCTTCATCGACCTCATGGCGCACATCCCGCTGGAGGCCGACGACATCGAAGCGTTGATGAACCGATGAACAAGTGGCCTTGGGTCGGGCTCTTCGCGCTTGCGGCATGCGGGTCTGAGCCTTTGGAAACGCTGCAGGACGTGCGCACGGCCCAGGCTGAGGCGAAGGCCTTGCATGCGGAGGCGACCTTGTCGGCTTACACGGAAGCCGATGGCAGCCGATTCGGCCGCCGCGCGCTCCTCGACTGGTGGGCTGCGGACGATTTCACGTTGACGGTCTTTGAGGACTCGTCGGATGCGGTGGCGGCGATGTATCACCTCGCGGGCACGGCCCTCACGCACATCGGGGCGGACAGCATTCGGACGGTGAGCGAGGTCGATCCGGCGGGTGACGTCATCCCGAACTACTACACGGGGCTGCTGATTCCGCCGATGTTGCAGGACACGGCTTGGTTCACCGCGCTGGCCGGGGATTCCACGTTGGTTCAAGATGGAATGAACTTTACGACGCACGCAGCATACGACCGGTCGGCGGAGGACTACCACCCGGAGACGCGGTCGGTGGATGGGTGGACGTTTGATGCGGAGACGGGGCTGCCGTTGCGGTTCGAGGACGTGTGGTACCGCGGGGATTTGGCGTATGGTCGGGAGCTGACGGTGACGTGGGCGTGGACGAATGAGGCGCCGGTGGCGTGGTCCGAGCCGGAGTGGGCGCGGGAGCCGGCTGTGGAGCGCGAGGAGGTGGACGAGGAGGAGGACTGGTATGCGGCGACGATGGCGGCTTTGCCCGCGGGGTTGGCTCCGGCGTTGCGCGGGAAGGCGTTGGATGGCTCGGATTTGGCCCTCTCAGATTTTGCAGGCCAAATCACGTTCCTCGACTTCTGGTACATCGGCTGCGGCCCCTGCATGCAAGCCCTGCCCCACCTTGCCGAGCTCCAAACGAAGTACGGCGACCGCGGCTTCAACGTTGTGGGCGCCAATTCCCACCAAGACGCCGCCACCATCTCCCGGTACCTCGGCCGCCGGGACATCGACCTGCCGCAGCTCGTCCTCGACAGCCTCCCCGCTGCTTGGCCTGTCCGGGCGTACCCCACCTGGTTCTTGGTGGGCCCGTATGGCGAGATCATCGACCGCGGCATGGGCTTCGATCCGGAAGGCTCGGTTGCCTACTTGGACTCGCTCATCGAAGTGAGTTTGTGAGCGGGGTCAGTCGCTTTCCGTGACCCACGAAGCGGCGAGTCGCGGGATTTCGCCGGCAAGGTGGAGGGGCAGGTTGTACAGGCGGTAAGGGGTTTGGTCTGAAAAGGAAACCACCTCTTCGGAATACGGCAAATCGCCCACGCGGATGGCAAATGGGGCGTCAGACCGTTCCATGAATTGGTGCAACGAGCGCAAGCGGCCTACGGCGCCGCTCTTCACTTCAATCGGAATCACTCGGCCAGCGACCGGGAGCAGGTAGTCCACTTCGGCCTGCGCCCGTGCTTTTTCCCGGGTCCAAAAATGCAGCCGATTCAAGGGGCTGAAGGACGCAGCAAGCAATTCCTGTCCAACCACCAATTCCGCAATCGCTCCCCGGTGGCTGTCATGGCCTCCCGCCCCAGACATGCCGATGAGGTGCCCCATCAAACCGAAGTCCACAGGGTGCAATCGTGGCCGCCGGTTGGGATTGGGTATGAGGGGTAGTTGCACGTCCGAGGTGGGGTAGACGAGTTCGATGACGCGCCCGTCTTCGAGTACTTTCAATCCGTTTCGAACCACGTCCCTTTTCGCATGCCGATCGATGAACCCTTCAAATTGAATGCGTTCACCGCCGCGTTGGAAGGAGGTCATCAACAATTCGCGCAAAGCCGAGGTGGTCTTCGGGGTGGCGTAACGGGCCAAATCGTCGTGGTAGGATGCAATGAGGTCGCTAGCCAGGGTTGCGACGCGTGCGGAATCGCCGGCATTCACGACCAATTCGGGCATTCCTCCGACCTTCAAATAGGACTGAAACGCCTGTTGCAACAGCCGGTAAAGGGCGTTGCTGGAGGCGATGGAGTCCAGTGAGGTCGCCAAGCTGCCTTTGCCGGTTGCCGTTAAAAATTCGCGGAAGTTGAGTGGTCGCAAGACGAGCATCTCCACCCTCCCTACGGGGGCAGCGCTCAGCTCTTTGAGTACGAATTCAAGGGCAGACCCCGCTGCGATGACAGGGATTTCTGGCAAAAGTTCTTTGAGGTAGCGAAGCCCGTGGATGGCGGTGGGAGCGGATTGGATTTCATCGATAAACATCAAGGTGTTGGATCGATCAGCCCATGGCACTTCGTGCAGCATGAAAAGCCCCCTGAACCAGTCCTCCATGGTTAAGAAATCCTTGTAGAATGCGTGGTGATCGGGACGGTCGAGGTTGACCTCGATGAAGTAACGGCACTGTTGAGCGAACATCCGAACGGCGGTGGTTTTACCCACTTGTCGCGCCCCTCGTAGCATCAGCGGCTTGCGATCGGGTCGGGCGTGCCAAGCCTCTAATTCCTTCTGGATGGTTCTCGAGAACATAGAACAAAGGTACATGGGACCAATGAAATACCCGTAATTTCGCGAAAAAACTCACGAAATTACCCCTAATATCGTGGAGAAATAATCCGAATTTACGGGTAAACTCCCGTGCAGATCACTCCAAACACACCCCGAATTGCCCAAGCATCATCAGCAGATCGGAAGTCCCGACGCAGCCATCAAAGTTGCCGTCCATAGCAAGGGCGATTTCACAAGTTTGACTTGATTCATTCCAGATCAAACCTTCCCCACAAGCTGCTGCCCCCGCCGCACAATCCCCCGCCACCAACGGATACACGCACGGGCTGTCTCCATACATCCAATCACCCGTGTTGCAGGCAGCCTCATCGGTGCATTCGTTGACGTCAAACGGGTCACAAATGCCGTCACCGTCCGCATCCAACAAGCACTCCCCAGCGCAGTTCAGGTGCGGTTCTGCGGAACCGACACAGTTGTCAAAGCAGCCCGTGTACACCACGCTCGAACCCACCCCGCCCGTGGACACGAAGCGGTTGTTGTAGGTGCTCCCGTCGAAGATGTCGCATTCGAAGTTGATGCCTTGGAACTCGTAGGAACCGCCGCTCGCGAATTTGAAGGAGTGCGTGGTGTTGCGCGTCAATTCCAGGGTCACTTCCCAAATCCCATTCTCCCCCGTAGGTGCTAAATGCGTCTCGAATTGATTCCAGCCGTTCCAAGATCCCCCGATGGTGATCGGCCCCACCGCATCCGGGTCCAGTCCTGAAACATCTGCCCGGAACGTCACCGTCGCCGGGGCGCACGCCCCACATTCACCGAAGCACGGCACCGCACTGGCGTCCGCACTCTGCGTTCCCACTCCTACCACAATATCCGTCCCCGAGTCCAGCAGCAACGATCGGTTGCCGTTGCCGTCCCCGCAATCTCCCTCGATCCATTCGGCGGTGTCCCACGTGTCGCCGTTCAGGAACTTGAAGTGCGTCTCGTTCCCTAGCTCGAGCCAGGCCACATCAAAACTGTAGAGCGCTTCCCAAATCCCGTCACCGTCCGCGTCCGCCATTGGCGTGGTGTTCCCTTGCCAACCTTGAAAATCGCCCGCAACGTGCACCCCAGCAGGATGGATGGGCGTTTCACCCATGTCCACACGGAACAACACCGATGTCAGTTGGCACGAGGCACAACGCCCCCAGCAGTAGGAGAGTTCAAAGGCCGTGTCCTCCGGTTGCACCTCCACCCACCGGTTGCCGGTCGGCCCCGTCGCGCAGGCTGCTGCCACGGGCTCAACGCCGTCCCACGTGAGGCCATTGACGAATTTGTACTCGTTCAATCCAGCGGGCAACTCCTTCGTAATGTGATAGTAATTCGGATTCAGGTCAGATTGAATCAGCTGGTCCACCCCGGTGGTCCAATCATTGAATCCGCCCACCAGGAAGATTCCGTCTGGACTTGGCGGCTCCCCGTTCAAATCGAGCGTCCACGTCACGGCCGCCTGCCCCATCCCTGCGGCAGTCCATGCGGCGAAAAGCACAGCAATCAAAAAACGATTCATCCATACAATATACGGATTAACCGATGTTATTTACCCGTGAATCGTCTCTTTCTTCCCGTAGCGCGAGATCAACTCCGCCTCGTAATCCAAGAAAGCCTGCCACCGCGCATCCACATCGATGTCCTCGGTGGCGTATTTCCGGGCGAACTTCAAGAACAGCGTGTAATGCCCCGCCTCGGAGATCATGAGTTCTCGGTAAAATTCCCGCAGCCCGGGGTCGGATACGCGCTCGGAAAGCATCCGGAACCGTTCGCAGGAACGCGCCTCAATCATCGCGGCAAAAAGCAGGCGGTCAATGAGTTGTGAAGTGCGTGAGCCGCCGCCCTTCATGAACTTGGCCAGCTCGCGAACGTAGTCGTCCTTGCGCTCGGGACCGAGTTCCCAACCCCGCTCCTTGATGCGGTCGACCACCATGTTGAAGTGCTGCAACTCCTCTTGAGCGAGTGCGCTCATGGCCTCCACCAGTTCCATCTTGTCCGGGTTGTTGACCATCAGGGTGATGGCGTTGGAAGCCGCTTTTTGTTCGCACCAAGCGTGGTCCGTCAGGATTTCGCTGACGTTGGATTCCACGAGTTTGACCCAGCGGGGGTCGGTGGGCAGGCGCAAGCCGAGCATGGGGGATTCACTGGCCATGGTTCAGGGGTTGATGCGGACGAGGCTTCCCGTCGGTACCCAGTCGCCGTGGCGGGTGCGCAGGCACAGTTCGCCGGATGCAATGGACGCTTCGGGCATGGTCGCGCGCCAGAGCTGCTCGAGGGCGGTGGGGGAGATGCCGCTGTAGGTGTTCATGATGATGAAGCCGCCGGGCTGGACGAGCTGGGCGACCGTTTCGCAAAGGGGGCGGATTTGGTCCTCGAGGCGCCACTTGCTGCCCTTGGTGCCGAGGCCCCAGGTGGGCGGATCGAGGACGATGCCGGTGTAGCGGTTGCCGCGCCGGACTTCCCGTTCCGCGAATTTGAGGGCGTCTTCCACGACCCAGCGGATGCCGTCGAGTCCGGACCGCTCCATGTTTTCGCGCGTCCAGTCCACCACTTGGCGGATGGAATCGACGTGGGTGACGTCGGCTCCGGCCGCTCGGGCCGCGAGGGACGCGCCGCCGGTGTAGGCGAACAGGTTCAGGAAGGTGTCGCCGGGCTGGAGGCGTTCCGCGATGTATTCCCAGTTGACGGCCTGTTCGGGAAAGAGGCCGACGTGTTTGAAGCTGGTGAGCGCGAGTTTGAACCGCAAGCGGAGGCGGTCGGACTGGTAGGTGAGGTCCCAGCTCTCGGGCATGCGGCCTCGGTTGGTATGCCAAAACCCCTTCGTCTTTGCCGTCGCTTCGAACCTTGCATCCGCAGCATTCCACTCCTCGACGCCCGATGCAGCCGGCCAAATCACCGCCGGATCCGGCCGGTCCAACACGTAATCGCCCCACCGCTCGAGGCGCGCGCCATCGCCAGCATCCAATAATTCGTAGCCGTTCCACTGCTCGGGCCACCAGCGTTTCGTAAGGTCTTGGGACATGTTAACGGCAAAGTTCGGGAAGTCCGACCGATTCGGCGCATCTTTGCTCCCAATGTCTTCTCGAACGAATCCCGCCGCCTTGCGCGACGAAATCCGCGGCGCCTTCCGAAAGGCGAGCGGTAAAGCCCTCAATCATAAACAAGTAGCTTCCAAACTTGGCATCGTCAACCACGATGCGAAGCAGTTGGTCATGCGCCTCATGGACGAACTCGCCGAAGACGGCATCCTCGAGGTGGTGGGCCGCGGCAAATACGCGCTCAAAGCGGTGCAAGAAGCGCCCGTCGAGGGCACCATCCAAATCACGCGCTACGGCCGCGGCTTCGTCATGAAGGACGACGGCGAGGAGCTGAGCGTGCCGAAGGGCGCCACGGCTGATGCCTTCTGGGGCGACCGGGTCGAAGTGCGGTGGAAGCGGCGCGGCAAGCGGTTTTTTCCTTATGTGCACCAAGTGGTGAAGCGGCAGCGCGAGCTTTACGTGGTGACCATCGAGCAAGTGCGGGATTACGCCTTTGGCCACCCTGCCGACACGCGCATCCACGCGGATTTCTTCATCCCTGCCCGCCACCTGCGCGGCGCGAAGAACGACGAGAAGGTCCTCATCGAACTGCTCGATTGGCCGGATCGGGAGGACAATCCCATCGGTCGCGTGGTGGAAATCTTGGGCCCGGCGGGCATGCATGAGGTGGAAATGCACGCCATCTTGGCGGAGTTTGGTTTGCCCTATGAATTCCCGCCGGAGGTGGAGGAAGCGGCGCAGCGGGTCAACCGCGAAGTGACGGCCGACGAGCTGAAGAAGCGCCGGGACATGCGGGGCGTCACGACGCTGACCATCGACCCGAAGGACGCCAAGGACTTCGACGACGCGCTGTCGTTGCAGCGGCTCGACAACGGCAACGTGGAGGTGGGCGTGCACATCGCCGACGTGACGCATTACTTGAAAGAAGGCGGCGTCATTGATGCGGAGGCGCGGCAGCGGGCGACGTCAGTGTACCTCGTGGACCGCACGATTCCCATGCTGCCCGAGGTGCTGTCGAACGACCTGTGTTCGCTGCGGCCGCACGAAGACCGGCTGGCGTTCAGCGCGGTGTTTGAGTTGGACAGCATGGCCCGGGTGGTGAAGGAGTGGTTTGGCCGGACCATCATCCACTCCGATCGGCGGTTCACGTACGAGGAGGCGCAGGAGCGCATTGAGACGGGCACGGGCGACTACGCTGCGGAAATCGGGACGTTGCAGGACCTCGCGGTCAAGCTGCGCAAAGAGCGGTTCCGCCGCGGCGGCATCGATTTCAATACGGAAGAAGTGAAGTTCGAGTTGGCGGAGGACGGCACGCCGTTGCGCGTGGTGGTGAAGGTGATGCGCGAGTCGAACAAGCTCATTGAGGACTTCATGCTGCTCGCGAACGTGCGGGTGGCCATGTTCTTAGCCGATCCAAAGAAGTTGACCGTGCCGGGATCGGGGCGGCGGACGGCGGTGTACCGTGTGCATGACAAACCCGACCCGGAAAAGCTCGCCCAGCTCCGGTTGTTCGTCGAACGGTTTGGCCTGGAGATGGAAAAACCGACGGCGGCGAACGCGGAGGAGGCGATTCGGAACCTGTTGCAAGCGGCGGCAGGGAACGCGGGCGAGAACGTCATCAAGACGATGGCGATCCGGTCGATGGCCAAGGCGGAGTACAACGTTCAGAACATTGGGCACTACGGTTTGGCCTTCCCCTTTTACACGCACTTTACGAGCCCCATCCGCCGCTACCCGGACGTGATGGTGCACCGGCTGCTGCAACATTACCTCGACGGCAAGCCGAGCCCCGACCCCGGCACGCTTGAGGGCCAATGCCGCGTGTCCTCCAACATGGAAAAGCAAGCGTCCGACGCCGAACGCGCGAGCATCAAATACAAGCAGGTGGAATTCCTGAGCACGCGCATCGGCGAGACGTTCACCGGCATCGTCAGCGGCATGATGACGCGCGGCGTATTCGTCGAAATCGAGGAGAACAAGTGCGAGGGCATGATCGCGAAGGACCTCCTTCCGCAAGGCGACCACTGGGTGTACAACGACGACTTGGTGTGCTTCACCGGGTTGCGTTCGAACCGCGTCATCCACATGGGCGACCGGGTGCACGTCAAGGTGGTGGCAGCGGACCTCGCGAAGCGGCAGCTCGAGTTCGAGTGGGTGGAAGTGTGAATCAGCAGTGCGCGTGCGGCACGACGTTGATGGGCACGAATTTCGAGGTCGGCGTGTTGCTCTTGCGCGCCACGCGGTCGATGGGCACCAGGACGTTCGCTTCGGGGAAATAGGTGGCCGCGCATTGCCGTGGGATGTTGTACGGAATGACGATGAACAGCCGGGCGATGCGTTCGCGTCCGTCGCTGCGGTTGACCAAATCCACCAAGTCCCCCTCCTTCAACCCCCGCTCCCGGCATTCATCCGCGTTGAGGAACACGACCCGCCGTTCGTTCCGCACCCCGCGGTACCGGTCGTCGAGCCCGTAGATCGTCGTGTTGAATTGGTCGTGGCTCCGGACGGTCATCATCACGAACGCGTGGCCCTCGAGGTCGAGCGGTTCGGCGGTGGAAACGGTGAAGTTCGCCTTGCCCGTTGAGGCGGTGGGAAATTCGCCGATCCGGGCGGAGTTGGGCAGGTAGAACCCGCCGCGCTCCCGCGCCCGTTCGTTGTACCGCTCAAAGCCGGGGATGGTCCGTTCGATGAGGTTGCGGATGGCGTCGTAGTCCTCGGCGAGCGCCCGCCACTTCACCGGCGTACGCGGCCCGAGGACGGCTTCGGCCAGCCGGCAAACGATGGCCGGCTCGCTGAGCAGTTGGTCCGACACGGGCTTCAGGTTGCCCTTCGAGGCCTGCACCACGCCCATCGAGTTCTCGCAGGTCACGAATTGGCGCTCGCCCTGCGCGTTGAGGTCCTCGTCCGTGCGGGCGAGGCAGGGCAGGATGAGCGCTTCCTCGCCCGTGACGAGGTGGGACCGGTTGAGCTTCGTGGACACGTGGACGGTCAGGGCGCAGCGTTCGAGGGCTGCCGCGGTGTAGTGCGTGTCGGGGGTGGCGCTGAGGAAGTTGCCGCCGAGGGCGAAGAAGACCCGGATTTGGCCTGCGTGCATGGCCCGGATGCCGTCCACCACATCGTAGCCGTGGGCGCGCGGCGGGGCGAACCCAAATTCACGGGTCAACGCGTCGAGCAAGGCTGCCGGCGGTTTCTCGAAGATGCCCATCGTGCGGTCGCCCTGCACGTTGGAGTGCCCCCGTACGGGGCAGGTTCCGGCGCCGGACTTGCCGATGCTGCCCTTCGCAAGCAGCAGGTTCACCACCTCTTGGATGGTGGCCACGGCGTTGCGTTGTTGGGTCAGTCCCATGGCCCAGCAGGCGATGATGCGCTTGCGGCCCTTGAGCAGCTCGAAGGCCTCCATGACGGCCTCTCGGGGCACGCCCGAGTCGGCGATGAGGTCGTCGAGGGAGGCGGCAGCGAGGTGCGCCTTCCATTCCTCGAAGCCGTGGGTTTTCTCCGCGATGAACTCAGGGTCGAGCATGGCGTCGGGCGACTCGAGGAGCAGCTTGGACAGGGCCTGCATGAGCGCGAGGTCGCCGTTGATGCGCACTTGCAGGTAGAGGTCGGTCAGCTTCGCCTTGCGGCCGATGGCGCCGCGCACTTGCTGCGGGTTTTTGAAGGCGACGAGGCCGGCTTCGACGAGCGGGTTGACGCTGATGATGACCGCGCCGTTGTCCTTGGCTTTCTGGAGGGCGGACAGCATCCGCGGGTGGTTGGTGCCGGGGTTTTGGCCCAAAATCAAAATCGCCTCCGCCTCGTAAAAATCCTCCAACTTCACGCTGCCCTTGCCGATGCCCAGCGACTCGCCCAGCGCCACCCCACTCGACTCGTGGCACATGTTGCTGCAATCCGGCAGGTTGTTCGTCCCGTAAGCGCGGGCGAACAGCTGGTACAAAAACGCGGCCTCGTTGCTCGTCCGGCCACTCGTGTAAAACAGCGCCTCGTTGGGCGTGGCGCACGCGTTCAGTTCGTTTGCAATCCGGGCGAACGCGTCGTCCCAGGGGATGGGCGTGTAATGCGTGGCGCCTTTTTCGAGCACCATCGGCTGGGCGATGCGGCCTTTCTTGCCGATCTCATAATCGTTCAGTTTCGCCAGTTCCACCACGCTGTGTTCGGCGAAAAAGTCCGGGGTGAGCCGCTTGCTCGTGGCCTCCTCGGCGATGGCTTTTGCCCCGTTTTCGCAGTACTCGCCCAGCCGGGACCGCTCGTCATCCGGATCGGGCCAAGCGCACCCCGGGCAATCCACGCCGCCGTGCTGGTTCAGCGAGAACAAGGACTTCACGCCCCGCGCCACCGGCATTTCGGAGAACACGTGCTGAACGGCCACGGCCACGCCCTCGGCCCCGGCAGCCGCATCGGCGGGGGCGGTGCGCTTCAGGTCGAGCAGCTCCTCGGGCGGCTCGGGATTCGGGTGCTTGCGGTCGGAGGCCATCAGCAGTGCGGGTTGGGGTTGGGGAACATGTCGCTCTCGTCCTCATCCCGGTCGGGCGCGAGGCAGGCGAAGTCCTTCTCGATGAGCAATTTGACCTCGGTGCCATCGGGCAGTTCGAGGCTGTGCTGCAGGCCGACTTGGTCGGTGGACGTCCACGCCTCTGCTTCGTCAGCAGGCACTTCGACGGCGATGTGCGCATGGTTCAGCTGGGCGGCGTAGGTCGTTCCGCGGTCCAAACTGTACGTGAAGGTCCCGCCGAGCAAAGGCGTTGACTCGAGGCATTGCCCGGTGGTGGCGAAGGTGCGCACGTCGGTTTGGGTCAAACGGAGGCGCACCGAAGCGCCTTTGATGCGGATTTTCATGCAAATTCAGGGGTTATCCGGTGGGCGCCGGAGTAGATGTTGAAGCGGTCGTTACGGACAAATCCGGCCAGTAGCACGTCGCCGTCAGCGGCCAATTCCACCGCGAGGCTGGACGGGGCACCCACTGCGGCCACGGCGCCGATGCCGGCGAGGCGCGCCTTTTGGATGAGTTCGAAACTGGCCCGCCCACTGAGCAGGAGGATGCCCTTGCCCATCGGTACATGACCCGCCTGAAACTGCCGCCCGATGAGCTTGTCGAGCGCGTTGTGGCGGCCCACGTCTTCGGCGAGGTCGAGGAGGGTGCCTGTGGCGGTGAACCAACCGGCCGCGTGGATGCCACCGGTGGCCTCGAAGGCGGTTTGGGCGCTGCGGAGTCGGTCGGGCAAGGCCCGCAGGACTGCGGGGTCGAGGGCGAAATCATGGGTGGAAACCGGGCATGCGGCCTGCACGGCGGCGACCGAGGTTTTGCCGCAGACCCCGCACGAAGAACTCATGTAGACATGCCGTTCCATGCGGCCCCAGTCGGGTTGCAAGCCGTCGGCGAGGTGGACGTCCACCACCGATTCTCGGGCCTCGATGGCTACGACATCGTCAGGCGAATGGAGGGCGCCCTCGGTGAACAAAAACCCGCAGGCCAGTGCGGCATCCGCGCCCGGGGTGCGCATGGTCACGGCCACGGTGCGCCGTTCCCCG
>CBFHPD010000038.1:0-3073 GCA_965657495.1 uncultured Flavobacteriales bacterium | reverse complement strand
CAATTCCGCCGGGTTGCGCTCCGCCGAAATGGAGATGGTGTTGCCATTCACCACAATGTTCCCCCCTTCCACGCTGACGTCGCCGTCGAAGCGGCCGTGGATGCTGTCGTACTTGAGCAAGTGAGCCAACGTGTTGACGTCCGTCAAATCGTTGATGGCGACGACTTGAACTCCTTCTTGTCCTTGAAGTTGGCGGAAGGCGAGGCGGCCGATGCGGCCAAATCCGTTGATGGCAATGCGTTTCATGGTCTATAGAGGTTTGGGTTCAATGAATCAGATGGAAAGGATTTGAGCAATGCGCACTTCGTCTTGAAGCGACTGGGTTTTGTTTGCGATGGCTTCTTCGAACGAAGCGAAGGCAACATCGTCGTTGACGAAGCCTGCCATCACATTGGTTTTGCCCCCGAGGAGGGCTTCCGTGGCCGCCACGCCCAAGCGGGAGGCCAACACGCGATCGAAGCAACTCGGGTCGCCTCCACGCTGGAGGTGGCCGAGCACGGTGATCCGGATTTCATAGCCGCTGTTGAGGGCGTGCACCTTCTTTGCGATCTCGAAGGCACCGCCTTCCGGGTGGCCCTCAGCCACGATGACGATGCTCGACGTCTTGTTCGAGGCCTGGCCCTTGTCGAGGATGCCCACGAGGTCTTCAATGCTGATGCCCGTCTCCGGCGTCATCACCGCCACCGCTCCGGTCGCGATGCCGGTTTGCAGGGCGATGAAGCCCGAATCCCGCCCCATCACTTCCACGAAGAAGAGCCGGTTGTGGCTGTCTGCCGTGTCCCGGATTTTATCGACCGCCTCGGTGACGGTGTTCGTGGCGGTGTCGAAGCCGATGGTGTAATCGGTGCCGGCCAAATCGTTGTCGATCGTGCCCGGCAGCCCCACCACCGGGAAGCCCGTTTCCTTGTTGAAATGCAGCGCACCAGTCAGGGTGCCGTTCCCGCCGATGACGACCAAGCCGTCCACCTCGTGGCGGAGCAGGTTTGCGTGCGCTTCAGCGCGCCCCGCTTCCGTGCGGAACGCCTCGCACCGGGCGCTCTTCAGGATGGTCCCCCCCCGTCCGAGGATCTTCGCCACGCTGCGCACGTGCAACCGCTTAAAATCGCCGTCCACGAGCCCCTGGTACCCTTGGAACACCCCTACAACTTCACTGCCGTGGTACACGGCTGTCCGAACCACCGCGCGGATGGCGGCGTTCATGCCCGGCGAATCACCGCCCGAGGTCAGCACTGCGATTTTCTTCATTTGTCGTTTAGAATGCACCGGGATTTGGCCCGAATGCGGCGCGAAGTTAAGCACGGAATCCATGCACGCCACCACTAAGTGTACGCAATACACTTTTCAGTCAAATTTGTGTACCTTTGACCCCAATGAATCCCGCACACTTACAAGTATCGGTGGACTGCGTCATCTTCGGTTACGACGACGACGGATTGAAGGTCCTGCTCATCGAACAACGCGCTCCGGAGGCGGCACAGGCCGCGCCGAACATGTCCATCCAACACGCGCTGCCGGGGGACTTGATTTTGCAAGACGAGAGCCTGGACGATGCGGCCCAGCGCGTGCTGTTTGAGCTGACGCGGTTGGAAGGGATATACATGAAGCAGTTTCACGCGTTTGGGGATCCGCGCCGGGTGCGTGAACCAAAGGACCAGGTGTGGCTGCAGTCGTTCCGGGTGGAGCCGGAAGCCCGCGTGTTGACGGTAGCGTACTACGGACTCGTGAGCTTGCACGAGCACACACCGGAGCCGGCGTCGTTTGCGGGGGGCACGAAGTGGGTGGATGTGGGGGAGCTTCCGGATTTGGCCTTCGACCACAACGAGATTGTGAGTGGCGCCTTCGATACGCTGCGGGAGCAACTGGAGAGCCATTACATCAGCTTCGAATTGCTCCCTAAAAAGTTCACGCTGAGCCAATTGCAAACCCTGCACGAGGTGGTGCTCAACAAGAAGTTCGACAAGCGGAATTTCCGAAAGAACGTGAAGCGCATGAGCCACGTGGTGCCGCTGGACGAGAAGCAAACGGGTGTGCTCCACAAGCCGGCGCAGCTGTTTTCGTTTTCCCCTGACTCGATCGAAGAATGAGGCGGATCGCGGCACTTGGATTGGGGCTGGTCGGCGGGCTGGGGGCGGCTTGGGGGCAGTGGCAAACACCGCCCGCCGATGTGCCGTTTCAGGACGAATTGGCGCGGATCGACATCACGCTGCCCGCTGCAGCGTACGACGCGTTGTTCCACCCAGACAGCACGTGGTCCAACTTCGAACACGCCGCCACCTTTGTCTACACGGCCGAGGGCATCGCGGACACCTTGCACGACGTAGGGTTCCGATTGCGGGGCAACACGTCCCGGAACGCGGGCAAAAAGTCGTTCAAAGTCAGCTTCGACACGTACGAAGCGGACGGGCAGTGGCGGGGTTTGGACAAGTTGAACCTCAACGGCGAGCACAATGACGTGAGCATGATGCGGGCGCGGCTCGTGCACACGTTTTTCAACGAATCCGGTGTAGCGAGTAGCCGGGCAAGCCACCTGCGGCTGTACATCAACGGCACCTATCGCGGGCTGTACACCAACGTTGAGCACATCGATGGCGAGTGGCTTGAAAAGCGCCTGCCCCACGCCCACGGCAACCTGTGGAAATGCACGTACCCGGCGAACTTGCAGTACAACGGTCCGGATGGCGAAGATTACATGTACGCCCCGCCGTGGACGACCACCCCGGTTTACGAGCTGAAAACCAACGAAGCGGAATACAACTACGACGCGCTGGCCGGCTTCATTGACGTGCTCAACAACGCGCCGCTCAACGATTTGCCGTGCGCCCTCGAAGACCGGTTCGATGTCAACCGCTTTCTGCGGACAGCCGCTGCGGAAGTCCTCGCCGGGCATTGGGACAACTACATCGGCAACCAGAACAATTTCTACCTGTACCAGCGCACCACGGACGGACGGTTGACCTACCTCTCCTACGATGTGGACAACACCCTCGGCGTGGAATGGGGCGGAGATTGGGTCGTGCGTGACGTGTACAATTACACCACCGAGAACCGGCCGTTGTACACCCGGCTGATGCAG
>CBFHPD010000037.1:0-3009 GCA_965657495.1 uncultured Flavobacteriales bacterium | reverse complement strand
CCGGGCAGGTCGCCGAGGATGAGGGCGCGCGGGTTGGTGGTGGGGAGGCGTTCGAGGTCCCGCAGGGCGAAGGCCAAGGCACCCCAATCGTTGGCGTAGACGTCGGACAGGACCCAGGTGCCGCGGGGGCCGCTCAGGCGCTCCATGCGCCGGTCGACCTGGGGCAAATGCGGCAGGGTTTCCGCTACGTCAGCGAGGGAGGCTCCGAGGGACAGGGCCGTCAGGGCGGCGGTCATGGCGTTGCGGAAGGTGAGCTCGCCGGGTGCGGGCAGGGCGCATTTGGCCTGCACCCCTTCGAAGGCGATTTCCACCTCCTGATCCCACCGGCGGAGCACCTGCAAATCGCCCTCCGGCCCCCACGTGCGCACCGGCACCCCGCGCTCCTGTAAGCCGCGCACCCCTTCGAGGCAATCCCCCGGCAACGCGACCCATGTGCACCCCGTGAACAGCGCCAACTTCTCCGCCACATGCGCGGCGTGCGACGGAAAATTCGCCGCATGCGCCTCGCCCAAATGCGTCAAAACACCCCACTCCGGCCCGGCGCACGCGCGCAATGCCGCCATCTCCCCCGGTTCGCTGATGCCCACCTCGATCACCCCGAGATCCTGCCCCTCCGCGAGGCCCCAAACCGACAACGGCACTCCGATTTGGCTGTTGAACGACCGCGGACTCCGGTGCACCCGCTTGCGCCACAACAGCGCGGCCGTCCATTCCTTGACGATGGTCTTCCCATTGCTCCCCGTCACCCCAAGCACCGGCACGCCGCTCGCCCGCCGCTGGGCCTGCGCCAGCCCCTGCAAGGCCGCCACGGTGTCCGCCACCACCACCACATCGCACCCCGCACACCCCGGATCCGCTTCCACCACAAACCGCCGCACCCCATGCGCCAAGGCCTCGCTGATGAAGTCGTGCCCATCGTGCCACGTGCCCCGCACGGCAAAGAACACGGCTTCCTCGGCCTCCACTTCCCCGCGCTCCAACGCCCGCGTGTCGAGGCACAGCTCGCGGACCTCGCCGCCAGGGCCCTCCGCCCGCAGCGCCCCCGCCACCGCAGCCCAAGTGCGCCAGTCCGCTCCGGTCACTTGCCCGCCTTTTGCAGGGCCGCTTGCCGCCTCGCCTCCACAAAGGCCGCGCGCGTCAACGGAATGTAACGGTCCGTTGCCCCCAGTTCCACGGTCGCTTCGCCTCCCACAATCCGGTGCGAAAAATGGGCCGATCGCCCCGTCTCGAGGCAGATGGCGTGCAGCTTGGTGACCTCCTCCGCGCGGGCGAGCAGTTCCGGCATGCAGCCGAACGGGGTGCCCGTGAAATCGAGGTCGAGCCCAGCTGCGATGACGCGCATCCCCTCGTTCGCCAAGTCCGTGCACAGCCGCGGCAACGCCGCGTCAAAAAATTGGACCTCGTCGATGGCCACCACGGTCACCGGTCGGTCGAGTCCGTCGATGTGGGCGCGGATGGCGGCGCTGTCGGCCACCCGCACACTGTCCACGTGGTTCGAATCGTGCGAGGTGACTTTGTCCACATCCCACCGCGTGTCGGTGGCCGGCTTGAAGATCAAGGTCGGCTGCCGGGCGATGCGCGCCCGCCGGATGCGGCGCAGCAATTCTTCGGTTTTTCCAGAAAACATCGGACCGCAAATGACCTCGATGCGGCCTTCTCCCAAGTCGGGGTGGTGGTGGTTTTCGTGGGGAACCATGGGGGATTGTAGCAGAATTAGGTGGTGGTTAAACTGCGATGGAGCGGACTCAGGTCACATGAACGAAATTACTTCAAGCCCTACATTCGCAGCATCATGAATCAAGTTAGTTTTCCCCAATTGCGCACGGCGTGGATCGGCGCGTTGTTGGCCTTAGTGGCGTGTACGCCTGGAGCGGGAGAGGGAGGTGCTGCGCGCATTTCCGGGGTGGTGGAGGTGGAGCGCCGCGCGGTGATTTCCAATCCGGCGGGAGCGGTGCGCTTTCCGGCCGCTGACGTGGATGTGTTCATTACGTATGGGGACCGGGTGGGGCCGGATGACAAGGTGACGACGAATTACGATGGGGAGTTTGCCTTCTACGGGTTGACCGAGGGGATGTACACGGTGTATGTCTACAGCGAGGACACCCTGCCGCAGATCTTGGATGCGCCGGAGGTGCCGGTGGTGCGTGAGGTGGAGGTGATCGGGCGCCGGGCGGAAGTGGATTTGGACACCTTGCGCATATATAAGGAGTTCTGACGCATGGTTTCAGGCCAAATCCCGTCCGCAGCAACCGCCGTTGCCCTCCTCTTCCTGCCCCTGACCGCCCTCGCCCAAGGGTCCTGGCTCAGCGCCGGCCTCAAGGGCGAGGCCCCCGGCCCTTGGGCGTGGTCGGCCCAACTCGAAAGCCGCCAGCTGCACACGCTCCACGAGACCGCCTTCGTGGACCTGGCCGTTGCGCGCACCTGGGGCGACCACTTCGAAGCGGACCTTCAGTGGCGCACCGCCCTCGAGCACGGCGCGAGCAACTACGCCCCGGAGTACCGCCTGGCCCTGCGCCTCAACGGCACCGCCGGCCCCTTCACCGCCCGCTTCATGGCGCAGGAGGCCCGCCCCTACCTCGTCGCCCCGGAATGGGCCACGGGACCCCTGGGCCGCGTCGCCCTCCGGGGCCGCCTGTCCTACACCGCCCCGTGGTGGGGCGCGGTACGCCTCGGCGTCAGCACGGAGGGCATCTGGCGTGGCACCCACCAGGTGTTGGCCTACAGCAACCTCCGCAACCGCGTCGATGCCGACTTCCGCCTCAGCAAGGACGACCGCTTGACCCTCGGTTACCAACTGGAATTCTCGGCCACCGGCCAGCCCGACCACGTCATCCGGCTCGGCTACGCCCACGACCTCGGAGAGTGGCGCCCGCTCGCCGACCGCAAAGAACGCCGCCGCCGCGCCGCCATTCCGCCGGCCCACTCGTACGACGCCACCGGAACGCCCATCGGGACCGCCGGCCGCTCCGCGCAACTGCCGGTCTGCCGCACCGACCAAATCTTCCTCTC
>CBFHPD010000036.1:0-30683 GCA_965657495.1 uncultured Flavobacteriales bacterium | reverse complement strand
TGTACGTGCAACCGAGCACATCGTCCGCGCACGAACCGTCGTCCGTGGTGGCGAAGGGGTTGTAGTTCGAAGCCTCCGCATCCGTGCATCCCTCCCATGCGCACGAACCGTCGTCGTAGGTCGTCGCGGGATCGTAGTTGCTCGCGTTGGCATACCCGCAGCCGCCCACGACGCAGCTGCCATCGTCCACATTCGCTGTGGCATCGTAGTTGTCCGCGTCGGGGTTCGTGCAACCTGGGAATGCGCAAGAACCGTCGTCATCCGTTGCGAGCGCGTTGTAGTTCGACGCATCGGCGTCCGTGCAGCCCGGCACTTCCAATTCATCGCACACCCCGTCCCCATCGGTGTCGTTGATGCAGTTCCCATCGCAGTCGTAATACTGTTCTGGGAATTCACACGAACCATCGTTCGTGTTAGCAGTCGCATCGTAGTTGCAAGCAGCCGGATCCGTGCAGCCCGGGAATTCACATGAACCGTCGTCATCGGTCGCCTCTGCATTGTAGTTGGCCGCTGCCGAATCGGTGCAACCCGCCACTTCAAGTTCGTCGCAAATGCCGTCACCATCGGTGTCGTTCAAGCAGTTACCGAAGCAATCGCGGAAGGGCTCGGGGTAGACGCACGACCCGTCGTTCACCTCCGCCTCGAAGTCGTAATTGCAGGCTTGGTCGTCCGTGCAACCTTGGATGACGACCGGGAACTCCAGCGTTTGCTCGATTTCCTGCGGGTTCGATCCGTTTTCCGCTCGGTATTGCAGGTTGACCGACAGGTTCACCACGCCGTCTGTCGTCAGCTGCGCGATGAGCACCCGGCCGTTTTCATCGGGGTAGGCCAAAGGTTCCAAGCCCGGCAAGACGAACCAACTTCCTCCCAGTGCATTGTCAATCGCAAACGCCCCTCCAGCCTCGAATTCAGCGGCTGCCGCACCCACACCGACCGTGGTCAGGTTGACCTCGGAATCCTCTCCCCCGACGGTGAACCACGAATCGTAGGCCAGGTCGGGGTCGACCATCAAAGCCGTGGGAGAAACCTCGTTGGCGAAGGCACCGCCCAACTCGTTCTGGTAGAACGACGTGGTCGTGGTGATGCTCATGGGGTCGCCTTCTTGAGCAAAGACGGCAGTGAGCTGATCGTCCGGGTTGTCGAAGTTGGCATACACCCGGTAGGTGCGCAAACCCTCTGTGGGCATGTTCTCTGCCACCAACTCATAAGTGAGGCCCGTGTAGCTCGGCTCGGGGTATTCGCAGGAACCGTCATCGAACGTCGCAGCCGGATCGTAGTTGTCGGCGAGCGGGTCCGTGCATCCGAGGCCGGTGTCGTCTTGGGGGAACGTCAAGGCCATGCCCGTGCCTTGGTAGGTCACGAGGTCGAAGTCCCGGATTTGGATGTTCCAGTTGACTGAAACCACGCCGTTTGACGTGATTTGGCCCAACAAGACCCGGCCATCCGCCGGAACCGCCTGCGAGGAAACGCCCGGCACCAAGTAGATGGAACCGCCCGTGAACGTGTTAACATTCAACTCATCCGTGGCATTGAAATCGAGCATGAAGTCCTCCATACCCAATGAGGTGGAGTTGTCATCCGCGCCCGGGGCGGCCCCCAAGGCCAACCACGTGTCAAATTCCATGCTCGGGAAGAAGCCAAAGAATGCCGGGTTCAAATCAGCAGCGTAATCGCCGCCCATTTCGTCCTGGTAAATGTCACCCGTGGACGAAATGGTCCATGGGGCGGTGTCGTATCCGAAGGCTGCGACCACTTCGAGGTCAGCAGACGAGAAGTCCGCGAAAATGCGGTAGGTGGTGTAGCCCGTGACGCCATCCTCCGCGTACACTTCGTAGGAAATGCCCTCAATGAGGCCGCCCGCCCAGCTGCAAGAGCCGTTGTCGGTCGTCGCTTCAGGGGTGTAGTTGTCCGCTGTCTCAGCCGTGCAGCCGAAGACTTCTAAGTCGTCGCACACGCCGTTGTTGTTGGCGTCAGAAAGGCACTCCCCTGCACAATCTTCCCCTGGAGCGGCGTACGTGCACGAACCGTCGTCATCGGTGGCCGTGGCATCGTAGTTGCACGCCGAATCGTCCGTGCACCCTTCGATGAAGAGCGTACCGGCGCACATGCAGTCCGCGTTGTACGCGTCGTTGATGGTGTTCGCATCACCGTCATCGCATGGATCGTTCGAGTAGTAGCACACCTCGAGCTGGTTCACATTAGGGACGTAGTTGCACCCGGCGGGATCATCGCAACCGCTGACGGCGATTTCACCTTCGCAAGTGCAGTCAGCCGTGTACACGTCGTTCACGGTGCTGGGGTCGTCGTCGCTGCAGGCGTCACCCACCGTCAAACACACCCCTTCCGTGTTGGCTGCTGGGTTGTAATTGCACGCCGTCTCGTCCATGCAGCCCGTGACGATAAGGACGCCGGTGCAGTTGCAGGATTCGTCCACCACATCGCTTGCGGTGTTGGCGTCGCCGTCATCGCAGGCATCTCCGATGGAGAAGCACGAGCCGTCATCCACCTCCGCTGTGCTGCTGTAGTTGCAAGCCGCTTCATCCATGCAGCCCGCCTCGAGTTGTGGCCACGTCATTTCGAGGCCTTCCTCGTTGAAGGTGACGTTGTCGCCGTCGCGGTATTGCAAGTTCCACACCAAGGACATCACCCCGGTCGTGGTCAGTTGGGCGATCAGGACCTGGCCGTCGTCGCCCGCGAGGGCGTCCACCGAAGACCCGGGGACGGCATACCACGAAGCGCCATTTTGGTTGTCGACAATGAACCCATTGCCTGACTCAAACCCGGCCTGAAAAGGCTCGAAACCCAACTGGGATACGCCACCGGAACCGTTAGAATTGGCCGAACCGATGGTGAACCACGAGTCATAAGCCAAGCTGGGCACCACACCGAAAAACGCTTCTTGGATGCCTTGCCCGAGAAACACCCCGAGCGGATCCTGGTAGAACGTCGTGGACGTGGTGACTTGGAGTGGCGCATTCAACGATACGCTCTGCTCTCCGTAAACTGCAATTAATTCGTCTGTGGGGGAGTCAAAATTGGCATAAAAACGGTAGGTCGTGCCAAACTCAGACGTGGCTGTGGTCTCAACGGTGATGCCTGTAAACGAGGCACTCGCGTTGAGTGTAAGCAGGCTCAATGCAGCTGCGAGCAAGGAAAATCTCATGGTGTAGGGTTGGGTTGGTTGAGTCTGTCATTTGGACGACCGGACACACGCCCGGTTGCCGCATCTGCGCTCAAGTTAAAGGGAATCCTGTCCTTTTACAACCCCGCACCTTTTGATTCTCAACGCTCCGTTGTGCACGCCTTGATGAGGGCCGCCGTGGAGGCATCGTGTGGGGTCGGGGTTTGGCCTTCCAACTCCTTCAACACCGATGACGCCAAGGCCTTGCCCAGCTCCACCCCCCATTGGTCGAAACTCAGGATGTTCCAAAGCACCCCTTGCACGAAAATGCGGTGCTCGTGCAGGGCGATGAGCTGTCCAAGCGCATGGGGATCCAGCCGATCAAACAGGAAAAACGACGTCGGACGGTTGCCCTCAAACACCCGGTGGGGCGCGATCCGTGCGATGTCGTCCTCACTTTTTCCCGACTTGCGCATGTCCGACTCCACGGCCGCCCGGTCTTTTCCGCGCATGAACGCTTCCGCTTGGGCGATGGCGTTGGCGAGCAGCTTCCGGTGGTGATCAACGCTTTCAGACAGCGGCGACTTGAAGGCCACGATGTCAGCCGGATGAACGGAAGTCCCTTGGTGCAGCAGTTGATAGAATGCGTGCTGGCCATTCGTTCCGGCCTCGCCCCAAACCACCGGGCCAGTCGCGTGGCGCACCGGTTGGCCGTCGCGCCCGATGTACTTGCCATTGGATTCCATGTCCGCTTGCTGCATATAGGCCGCAAATCGGGACAAATCCTGGGCGTAGCACAAAATCGCGTGGCTCGCGAAGCCCCACAGGTTTACGTTCCAACAACCGATCAACGCGGCCAATACAGGCGCGTTTGTGGCCAACGGCGCCTGTTGGAAATGGCGGTCCATGTCGCGGGCACCCCGCAAGAGTTCCGTGAAGGACTCGCGTCCCACCGCCACTGCAATGGCCAGCCCCACCGGGCCCCACAGCGAATAACGTCCACCGACCCAGTCACCAAATCCGAACACCCGTTCCGGCGCAATGCCGAAATCTTGGGCCAACGGCACATTCGACGACACCGCTGCGAAGCGCTCCTGCACGCCGGACTCCCCCATCGCCGCCACCACCCACTCCCGGGCGGCGCGCGCATTGGTCATCGTTTCTTGCGTCGTGAAGGTCTTGCTGACCACAATGAACAGGGTCTTCTGAGGATCCAATCCCGCCAGCGTCGCTTCCAAATGCGCCCCGTCCACGTTGCTCACAAAGTGCACGCGCGGACCATTGGCAAACTTCCGCAAGGCGCGCACCACCATCTCCGGCCCCAAATCCGACCCCCCGATGCCGATGTTCACCACATCCGTGATCTCGTCCGAAGCACGGACCTGTTCGGCAAACGCCAGCATCCGATCGCGCACCGCCAAGACCTCCTCCATGACCGGCTTCCCGCCCACTTGGAAGGCGTCGCCTGCTTCTCCCCGAAGGGCCACGTGCAAGACCGCCCGCCCTTCCGTGGCGTTGATGGCCTCACCCCCGAACTGCGCATCACGCGCCGCTTCCACGCCTGCTTGCTGCGCCCACTCCACCAAAGCCTCCATGACTTGGGCATCGAGGCGCTGCTTCGAATAATCGAACAACAAACCGGGCAGGGCCAAATGCAATTGCTCAAACCTTCCCGCGTCTTCAGCAAACGCCTCAGCCACGGTGCGCTGCTCCCAGGCAGCGCGCAGGGATTCCAGCTTCGCGAATGCCGGAAGCTTCAAGGGATCATGGGATGCCAACATGGAAATCAGTTGTTGCGGCCGATGCAGTTCAGGTCTGCAAACGCCTGTTCCAACCGCTCCACGAACGTCACCTCACCCGCGCGCAACCAAACCCGCGGATCGTAGAACTTTTTGTTCGGCTTTTCTGCGCCTTCCGGGTTGCCGATTTGGCTTTGCAAATACGCCGCATTCGACGCGAAGTAGTCGCGGATGCCCGCGGCGAAGGCCCACTGCATGTCGGTGTCGATGTTCATTTTAATCGCCCCATAGGAAATGGCCTCGCGGATCTCTTCTACGCTCGAACCGCTTCCGCCGTGGAACACGAAGTCCACGGGTTTGGGATCGGTACCGAACTTCTCCTCGATGTGGCGCTGGCTCGCGTCCAAAATCTTGGGCTGCAAGGAAACATTCCCCGGCTTGTAGACACCGTGCACGTTGCCAAATGCCGCTGCGACGGTGAACCGGTCGCTCACGCGCTTCAAGCGCTCGTACGCGTACGCCACCTCTTCCGGTTGGGTGTAAAGCTTGCTCGCGTCCACGTCGCTGTTGTCCACCCCATCCTCTTCGCCCCCGGTGACCCCGAGTTCGATTTCGAGGAACATGCCCATCTTTTCCATGCGCTCCATGTACGTCACACAGGTGTCGAGGTTGTCTTCAATTGGCTCCTCGCTGAGGTCGATCATGTGGGAGCTGAACAGGGGCTGACCGGTCCGCTCAAAATGCGCTTCTCCCGCGTCCAACAGGCCGTCAATCCAAGGGAGCAACTTCCGTGCGCAATGGTCGGTGTGCAGGATGACCGGGACGCCGTAAGCTTGGGCCATGGTGTGCACATGCAACGCCGCGCTCACACTGCCCAACACCGCGGCGCGTTGGCCTTCCGTCTTCAGTCCTTTCCCTGCATAAAACGAAGCTCCGCCATTGGACAATTGGACAATGACGGGCGACCCCACTTTCGCGGCCGTTTCCATCACCGCATTGACCGAATCGGTGCCAATGACATTGACGGCTGGCAATGCGTATTGATGCGCTTGGGCATCTTGAAAAACGGCTCGTACTTCTTCGCCCCAGAGGACGCCTGCGCGGAATTTGCTGCTCATTTGGGTTTTGATTTGGGGCCAAATTTACCGCGAAATCCAACGCGCCCCTCACCCCCTCATCGCTCCGTCCGCAGCAAGGGGTGCATCACCGCGAAATACAGCGGGGGCAACCAACTCAAGAGCATCATCCCCGGATAACCCGTGGGCAACTGCGGCGCATCATCGAGGTGATCGAGTTGGGCATAGGGCTTGTCAGGCCGCGCGTGGTGGTCCGAATGCCGGCTGAGCTCGAACAGCACCAACCGCCCCAGCGGGTGGTTCGAATTCCAACTGTGCACCGGCTGCACGCGCTCATACCGGTGGGGCGAAACCCGCTCCCGCGTCAACCCATAATGCTCGATGTAATTGACGGTCTCCAGCAACAAGCCCCCCATCGCCCCGGCCAACACCCAGGACCCCGCCACCGCGCCCCCCCAACTTGCGTACACCACAGCGAAGGCAAGCCCCTGTATGACCTGCCAACGGAGCACTTCATTGTGCCAACCGTAGGGCGACTTGCCCGCACGCTTGCACCGTTGGGCCTCCAGCTGCATCCCGTGCCACCAACCTCCCCACCACGATTTGAGCCAAAACCACCACACCCATTCCCCTCGCCGCGCCGTGGCCGGATCAGACGCCGTGGCCACATTCCGGTGGTGCCCCCGGTTGTGCTCCACATAAAAGTGCGTGTAAAACGAAGTCAACAGCAGGGCATACGCCCCCCACGCCGCTTTCCGCCCCGGCCGATGCCCCAATTCGTGCGCCACGTTGATGCCCAACACCCCGCACAACAGCCCCATCGCGCTCACCCAGCCCCACCACGTCACGCTGCCCACCTCCGCGTCAGCCACCGCAGTTAAAAACCACGCCAACATGCCCCACTGCACCGGGATCATGGCCCACAGCCACGCATCGAACCGCCCGTCGTGCGCCACCGCCTCGCGCTCGTCCGGCCCCAAGTTGCGCCCGTTTGGCGCAAGCACCAACTCCAACAAAGGCAACACCCCGAAGGCGTAAGCAATGGCAAAAAATGCCCACCCCCCTTCTAACAAGAACGAAGCCGCCGCGGCCAATGGAATGGTCAAGGAAAACGCGTACCGCGCCCAGCGCCAATTAAGGAGTCGATGTTGCGTCATGGTGTTGGAAATTACGGAGCAATTCTTCTCCGCGCAAATCCAACTGCACCAACGACATACGGGCCCACTCCGCCTCCTCCGAATCCGGGTGCACTTCGAGCACTTGGCGGTACGTCAGGCGGGCCTGTTCCCGGTCCCCGAGTTCGGTCTCAGCAATGAATCCCACCAGGAAGGCACACCGCGCCCGATGGGGGTACTGCGGAAAATGGTCGTGCACATCCCGCAACTGGGTCATGGCCTCCTCGAAGGCGCCTTGCGACCGCAACAAATCCGCCCGACGGAAGAGCATCTCCGCCGTCTCGGGCTCCCCGTTGCAGGCGTTGGCAAAATCGGCGTACGCCCGGATCAACGCGGTCCGCACCTCGCCCGCCACGGCGTCGTCCTCAAACAACTGCGCCTCCAAGCCCGCAATGCCCTCAAGCCGCTCCCCGCAACCCGGCTCCTCCACCGCCGGCCCCGAAGTTCCGCACGCCACCAGCAACAAGGCCACTCCTACCTGCCACTTCATCGCCCGCGCACCCCTGGGAACCGCATGCGGTAGTCCACGTTGACCTTTCCGTTGGTGATGTCGCGCAACTTGCCGTGCAGCAACCGGCGCCGCATCGGGCTGATGTGGTCGGTGATGAGCACGCCTTCAACGTGGTCGTATTCGTGCTGCACAACGCGCGCGGGAATGCCCTCGAGCCGCTCTTCCACCAACTCCCACTGCTCGTTGTAATATTCCACTCCGATGGCCACCGGGCGCTGCACGTTCTCCCGGATGCCGGGGATGCTCAAGCACCCTTCTTCCATGCCGTCTTCCTCCTCGCTTTCTTCGAAAATCACCGGGTTGATCATGACCCGCTTGAAATCCTTGCAGGCCAAATCCCCGTGCTCCCCTTCCGCGAAGGGGCTCGCGTCCACGATGAAGAGCCGGATCGACTCACCGATCTGCGGAGCGGCCAAACCGACGCCCTCGGAGGCGTACATGGTTTCCCACATGTTGGCGATCAACGCTTCCAATCCGTTTTGGCCTTGCTCAATGTCCGCGGCTTCCGCCTTCAGGACAGGATCTCCATAAGCAACCACTGGTAAAATCATGGGGCGAATTTACCACCCAATCCGTCCACATCGGCGCGCCGCGCATCACGTTTAACCTACCTTCGCAGCATGAGCCTGCTCGACCCCATTCAAGAAGCCATCGACGCCATCCGCAACGGCGAAATCATCATCGTTGTGGACGACGAAGACCGCGAAAACGAAGGCGACTTCCTGACCGCTGCGCGCAACGTCACCCCGGAAGTCATCAACTTCATGGCCACGCACGGGCGCGGCTTGATTTGCGCGCCGCTCATCGAAGACCGCTGCGACGAATTGGGGCTCGAATTGATGGTGTCGCACAACAACGCGGCCTACGAAACCCCGTTCACGGTGAGCGTGGATTTGATCGGCCACGGTTGCACCACCGGCATCTCCGCGAGCGACCGCTCGAAGACGGTGGAAGCACTCATCGATCCCGGCACCCGCTCGGAGGAACTGGGCAAACCGGGGCACATCTTCCCCTTGCGGGCCAAGCGTGGGGGGGTCCTGCGCCGGGCTGGCCACACGGAAGCCGCCATTGACTTCGCGCGGTTGGCAGGTTTTGAACCCGCCGGGTTGATTGTGGAAATCATGAACGAGGACGGCACGATGGCACGGCTCCCGGCTTGCCGGGAATTGGCGGATCGGTTTGGCCTCAAGCTCGTCAGCATCGCTGACCTCATTGCCTATCGCTTGGAGCACGACACCTTGATTAAGCGGGAGCATACGGAAACCGTGCGCACCGCTTACGGCACCTTGCAGGTCTGCGCGTTTCGCCAAACCACGAACGACGTGGTGCATTTGGCCTTGAGCATGGGCACTTGGGAGCCGGACGAACCCGTCCCTGTTAGGGTGCACCACACCGATGTCATTTCCGACCTGTTCATGACCCTCGATGGCGGGCGCGGGCGCGAATTGCGGGCTTCATTGGAGTACATGCAACAGCGCGGCAAGGGCGTGGTCGTGGTCATCAACAAACTCCCTGGAGACGGCTCCGACCTCCTCGCGAGTTTGCGAGCACTCAATGCTGAACAAGCCCCAAGTTCACCGATGGATTCCAAAGACTACGGCATCGGCGCGCAAATCCTCCGCGCCACAGGAGTCAAGAAAATGGAACTTCTGTCCGATCGCCCGCGCAAACGCGGCATCATCGGCTACGGCCTGGAAATCGTGGAAACCATTCCGCTGACTCCGATGATGGCCCCTGCCGCGAAGGCTTGAGCCACGCGCCACTCAGCCCGGGTACCTCGCCCGACGGGACACAAAAAAACCGCCTCCTTTCGGAAGCGGTTTTTTTGTCTCTTCAAAGTGTTCCCGCGGGAATTACTTCTTTTTGAACTTGTCGTACTTCTGGCGGAACTTGTCGATCCGGCCTGCAGTATCCACAAATTGCGCCTTGCCCGTGTAGAAGGGATGCGACTTGTGGCTCACCTCCACTTTGATGAGGGGGTACTCGTTACCGTCCTCCCAAACGATGGTCTCTTTCGTGTTGGCTGCGGACTTGCTCAAGAACGCGTAGTCGTTGGACATGTCCTTGAAAACGACCATGCGGTAATTATCGGGGTGGATGCCTTGCTTCATAATGGTAGCACTGAATTGGTCGGCAAAGATAGTGCATTTCCCCCTACTTCCAACATCCGCATGCCAAGTGGCCACAAAAGAAGTCTTTTCACCAAAACCAACACGTCAATGTGCAAAACATTAACGCCTGCCCCGGAACACCACCCTCTTCCAACACATACCTTGCGCTCGGTTTTAAGTGAGTTTAGCACAAGCTAAGCATCAAGTGATAATTTGGTTAAGTTGGTCCTGTCCCAGAACGCTGGGACAGGGCCCTTTTTTTTGCCCTTACTTTTTCGCCCTCGTATTTGTCGAGCAACTGCCCGGCACCTGATCCAGCGCCCTTGAACGTCCACAATTCGATGTTTGCAAGTGCACCCTGCCCCTCCCCACGCCCCTCCTTCTTGCCTGTAGCTTGCGATTCAGCAAAAGCCCGCCCATGCAGTTGGTTCACATGTTCTTGTTTTTCTTGCTTCAACCGTGGTTCGCATTTATAGGAATGGGCAACCACATCGATGCAGAAAGCTTCCTTCCCAGCCAACTGGCGGCGGGCGAGACCGCTACTGGCACATGGACCATCCACAAGGGTGATGCCCGGGGCTTTGCGCGGTTGCACATGCGCGTTCCAGAGCACCTGAACTTCACTCCCATCGAAACCGCAGGAGCCTCTTTTGAATACCGCGACGGCGTCGTGAAGCTGATCTGGCTGGACGCCCCGGACACTGATGTGTTCCAGGTGAAATTGAGCATGGAGGCCCAAATGCATTTCGCGGGCGGCAGCTTCGAACCGCTCTGGTCGTTCATCTCCGATGGGAAACGGCAAGACGTGGCGCTCCCCTCCGCCTACATCGCTTCCGCCTCAGCGAGTTTGGCTGGGAATCCGCTCATGCCCGAACCGAAAGAGTGGTTCGTAGAAGGTTTGGACCCCGCCCCCGTGCCCGAGGTGTTGCCGCCGTTCGACCCGGACCAATTCGAAGTTATCCGCACGGTGGTCATCGAAGCGCCCGAGGTCGCTTTGGTCAATTTCACCGTGACGGGACATCCCAAGCACCGGTTTTTGCGGTTGGTGGATCGACTGCCCGAGGGATGCATCACCGAGCGCGACGTGCTGATGGGCGCATCGTTGCGGTGCGAAGAGTCGGAGATTGCCTTCCAGTGGCACAATGCGCCCCGGTCGGGGACTTTTGAAGTGAGTTACCGCCTGTCGGGCGACCTCATGACGTGTTTGCCCCAAATCCAGGGATATGCAGAATTCGCCGTGGGCGAAACCATGCACGCCCCCGCCTTGCCCGCGTTCGACTGGTCCCAAGTGGAAGATCCGCAGGGGTGGTTGGAAACCCCGGCTTTGACCGCGGCAGTGCCCGAACCCGCGGCAGCGCCCGAACCCGAGGAGGGGCCCGTGGCCATTGAGGTTCCGGCGCCAGACCGGGGCATTTCTTTCCGCGTGCAAGTTTTGGCCGCGCACACCCACGTGGATGGCAAGTGGTTCAACAAACGGTTCGGCTACGCCTCCACCGTCGACGTGGAACCGCACGAAGATTGGATCAAGTACACCACGGGCAGCTTTGACGCCTACGCTTTGGCGCGCAACCACCGCGAACAACTCGCTGCACGATACGCATTCCCTGGGCCGTTCGTCACCGCCTACGACGCGGGAGAACGCATCACCGTACAAGAAGCCCTTGTGCGCGCTCAACAACAATGGATTCCCTGATGGCTGAAAATCACACCGACTGGAAATCAGCCATCAACGGCTTCCGCAATTACCTCGAATTGGAGCGTGGTTTGAGCCACAATTCCGTTCAGGCGTACATCCGCGACATCGAACAGTTTTCGGCATTTGCTGAATTGAAAGAATCCATCAAGACCCCGGATGGCATCACCTTGGATACGGTGGAGCAATTTATGGGCAGCTTGTACGACCGCGGTTTGGCGCGCAACAGCCAAGCCCGTATGCTGAGTGGCGTGCGGAGCTTTTGCAAGTATTTGCGGTTGGAAGGCCTCATGGAGGGCGATCCCGTGGAGTTGGTCGAATCCCCCCGTGCCCAGCGCAAACTCCCGGATGTGTTGAGCGTGGAGGAAGTGTCGCGCTTGATCGACAGCGTGGATTTGTCCCGCCGAGAAGGTGTTCGGAACAAGGCCATGCTCGAAACCATGTACAGCTGCGGCCTGCGGGTGACCGAATTGGTGGAACTCAAAATGTCCCAAGTGGACCTCATCGACGGCCAAGTGCGCATCATCGGCAAGGGCAACAAGGAACGCATCGTGCCCATCGGCAGCACCGCCATGAACGCCATCGACGACTACCTGAGCCATTACCGCTCCGGTTTGACGCCCGCGTCGGGACACGAAGACACCCTCTTCCTCGGGCGGCAAGGCCGGGGGATAAGCCGGCAGATGGCCTTTACCATGATCCGCCGGTTAGCCATCCAAGCGGGCATTCGGAAGAACGTCAGTCCGCACACTTTCCGCCACAGCTTTGCAACGCACCTCGTGGAAGCGGGGGCGGACCTGCGCGCCGTGCAGGTGATGCTCGGGCACGCCCAAATCGCAACCACCGAAATCTACACGCATTTGGACCGCCGGTTCTTGCGGGAGCAAGTCACGCAGTTCCACCCGCGCAGCGGCAACGCCGCCCCGCCGAAGGAGCGGACGAAGCGTTAAAAATCCACCCGGTAAAAAAAGATCGGCAGGAAGCCCAGTTGGTATTCTTGCCGGATGCTGCGCTCCGGGTCCCCGGACTCATCGGGGGCGTACGTCAGTTTCAGCACGTTTTGTTGGCCGGTGAGGTTCACGAAATCGATGCCCAATTGGTGGGTGGATTCCGGGCGGTTCCACGTGACGTTGGTTTTGAGGTCCAAACGGAAGTACGGATCGAATTGCTGTTCGTTGAATCCCTCATCGAGGTAAATCAATTCCCGCGCGGCGTTGCTTGCGGCCACATCCGGGGTTCCGTAGCGCCTGCCCCCGGCCATGGTCACCTTCACCCCCGTCACCAAACTCCAAGCGGAATTGAACCGCCAGTCCTTGCTCGCGAGGGCGTTCCAGGCATAACCGCCATTGAAGTCGGTGTTCCGCTCAACGCCGTCGCTGCCGGTGAATTTGGACTCAAACAAACTGCCCGTCAGCAGGACAAACCACCGATCACGAAACGCCCGCGAAACCGTCAACTCCACCCCCCGGTTGCGCGCTGTTCCTTCGTTCACGAGCGTGTCGGGAAAGAGCCGGCTGAATCCCGCTCCTGAATTGATGAGCGAGAATGCGCTGGGCTCCTGGCTGACGGGGATGTTCCAAAGCTGCTGGGCATACACCTCGGCCTTCATCGACCACACTTCGCCGAGCGGGCGGCTCCACCCCATGACCGCATGGCCACTGCGCGTCATGCCCATGGCCGCGTTGGGCATGGACAATTCGCCGTTCGCCGCCTCGCCGTTGCTCGACGCGTAGAGGTAGCTCGCTTGGACCTGACTGTGGATGCCCAGGCCTCCCGTGAACCGATTGACTCCCCGCGTATGCTGCACACCCAGCCGCGGCTCAAACCAAGAAAAGTCCCCCGAAATGCTCTGGTATTGCAGGTGCCAGCCGGCCGAAACCGTCCAGTTCGCGTTGGGCCTGAACTTCCATTGCACAAACGGCTGCACGAGGGCCGAAAACTGGCGCGCATCCCAGCGCCGCTCCCACCCTTGCAACGCCGCCAGGGAATCCACTTCGATGCGGATGCTGTCCTTGAACACGCCTGTCCGCGCGTCCACATTGAAGCCATACCGCCAGGTCGTCCGCGCGTCGCGCTTGGTCGTAGCATGCAAGGCCGCGCTCAGCCGGTTGTTGTGAAAGTGGTAGCGCATGTAGTCCACCACGCTGTCGAGCCGGTAGGTGCTATCGGCACGGAGTTCGCGGTAGACCAAATTGTGTTCGCTGTCCTGCCGGTCGCGGCTGCCCGCCAACGTGGCCTTCAGGTACGTCTGCTCATTCACGGGCCGGGTGTAGGTCAACCCGACTATGCCCGTGCCGGACCCAAACAACTGGTCGCGGTCGTTGTCCCCGTATATGTTCCGCTCGGGCCGCTCCTGCTCGCTGATCATGATGTCCACTTGGCTCACCCCACCGATGCCCCAAAAGGCCAACGCCCCGCCATGGGCTTGCGGGAAGAACAGCCGGAAGCTACCGTCCTGGTAATAAGGCACCGCGCTGGTGCCGATGTCAATGCCGAGTTTGGAGAAAATGACCGCGCTGCTGTACCGGTAATTGACCAAAAAACTGGAGCGCTTCTCTCGGTTGATGGGCCCTTCCAGCATGGCCTCCGCACCGAGGAATCCAAACTGCGCACTCCGCACCATGCGGTCCGTGCTGCCATTCCGCATCCGCAAATCGAACACCGCCGCCGTGGAATTCCCGAACTCCGCCGGGAACGCCGCCGTAAAGAAATCGCTGTTCGCCAGGACCTTGTTGTTCAGGATGGCCACCGGTCCCCCCCCTGTTCCTGGGATGCTGAAGTGGTTCGGGTTGGGCAAATCCACGCCTTCAACCCGCCACAACACGCCGCTCGGACTGTTGCCCCGCACCACGATGTCATTCCGGCTGTCGTCGGCGCCTTGCACGCCGGCGAAGTTGCTCGCCATCCGCGCGGGGTCCCCTCGCGATCCGGCATACCGGTCCGTCTCCTCGACCGTGAACGAACGGGCACTGACGGTGGCCATCTCGTTCATCAGCCCATCCGATTCCGCGGCCGCTTGGACTTCCGCTGCACCGAGGGCCACGAGCGATTCTTGCAGCGCCACCTCCACGGTCACCGGCCGCCCGCTGTTGACCTCCACTGCATCCTGCACGAACGGCTCATACCCTACAAACCCCACCCGCAACGACCAACGGCCCACCGGTACCTCCTCGAATGCAAACTGCCCCGATGTATCCGTAGCCACCAACTGCACCTCAGCTCCCGACTGGAACAGCTCCACGGTGGCTCCTGGAAGCGGGAACCGGGCGTCCACGTCGACCACCGTGCCGGTGACTGAAGAGGTTTGGCTCCACCCCATGGCCGCCCACAAGAGCGCCGCGGCGAGCACACCTGTCCGCCAAATGCGTACCTTAACCAACATGTTCATCATGTGGCCAAAGTACGTCCTTTTCGCCCTCCTCGGCATGAAATCCAATGGGGTGGAACGCGCGGTTCCCTTTGCCGAACGGGATAAAACCGTGCTGCGCATGGACCTTTACGCCGCTGAGGATGCCGACGCTCCTTGGCTCGTCTTCGCCCACGGCGGGGGCTTCAGTGGAGGCAGCCGGGAGGCCGCTCCTGTGGTGGACCTTGCGGAAGGGCTCGCGGCGCGCGGGGTGTCAGTCGCCTCCATTTCCTACCGTTTGCGGCAACGGGGGGTCGGCTTTGGATGCCATGTGCCTGTGGCCGACAAGCGGGAAGCCATGGCTTGGGCAGCGGAAGACCTCAGTGCCGCGTGCCGTGCCGTGCAGGCGCGCGGGGCCAAGTGGCTCGCCGTGGGCGGGTCCTCGGCCGGGGCGGAAGCGGCCCTCCTGCTGGCTGGAGCCCAGCCGGTGGATGCCGTGGTCAGCTTCTCCGGGGCCCGGGAACCGGGCGCTGCATTGCAGCCGCCGTTGATGGCGTTCCACGGCACGTGCGACGCGGTGGTGCCTTTCGATGAATCGGTTCACCGGCAGTGCGCGGCCGATGCGCCGGGCGCCTTCGTGCTGCAGGGAGGGGGCGCCTTGCAGCGGTGCTGGGAAGCGGCAGGCCAAACCGCCATCCTCTGGGCCTTCCATGGTGCCGGCCACGAAGTCTGCAATTCCGCCATGACGGACCCTGCCGCCCTCGACGCCCTCGCCGACTTCCTTCTGCGCACGTCCCGCGGCGAGCACCTTCCCTCCGCGATCCATCACCATCCCTCCGATTCACCATGCGAACGAACCCACCACTTTCCATGCGATTGATCTTGCTTGCCCTCGTTTTTCTCCCGTTGGCGATTTGGGCCCAAACCCCAGATGACCGCGGCTACATCGTCCAAGTCGGCGACCCCATGCCGCCCTTTGAACTCACAGACCTCAACGGCAATGTGCACACCAATGCCTCCACCGCCGGCCAGGTGGTGGTCCTGCAATTCACGGCCTCGTGGTGCGGAGTCTGCCGCCAAGAAATGCCCGAACTCGAGCAGCACGTCCACCAAGCCTTTGCGGGCGAAGATTTCCTCCTCCTCGGCGTGGACCTCGACGAACCGGTGGAAAAGGTCGCCGCCTTTGCCGCATCCACCGGCATCACCTACCCCATCGCCCCCGATCCCGCGGGCCAAACCTTTTATTCCATCGCCGCCCCCAAGTCCGGCGTCACGCGCAACGTGGTCATCGACCGGGAAGGCACCATCCGATGCTTGACGCGGCTGTATGATCCGGCGGAATTCGACGCCATGGTGGCGGCCATCGGCGACCTGCTGAAGGATTAGCGCTCAGTCCCGGAGGCAGCGGATGGAGCAGCCCTGGGCGAGGTACATTTCTGAGCTGTACAGGTCGTCACGGTGGCCCGTCATTCCCCTGACGTAGAGGGATTTGGCACTGCGGCTGGTGGACGACCAAAAGTAATTGCTGTCCCCCAAGTTGAAATCCTCCCCGTCGGCCGTCCGGAAGCCGCCCGGCAACGCCCCCCAACCGAAGGCATCCAGCCCCACCCACTGCTCCAACTCCGGGTCGGTGATGCGCAACAACAGCCCTTGGTTCCCCCCACGGAACCCGAATCCGCGTGCCACTTCCTCCCCGCACCCCAGTGCAACCTCCAAGGTGATCCACTCCTCGTGGCTCGGCACGTGCCAACCGGTCGGGCACACGCCCCGGGCGTCCACGGCCACATGCCCGTTGTAGTACAACCCGTAACGCGCCCGCAGGTCCTCCCTCCGGCGCGGCGTCCCCGCCCGGACCACGGCAGGCCCGTTCGCCGGCCAGCCGGCATCCCACAAGTCCGGGTCGTCCACAACCGGAATGGCGTCCCCGTTGGCAAAATGGGTGGTGCGCAGGTTTTCGGCAAACCAGCATTGACCGCCCACCGAAGTGACGCGGTAATCGTATCCATCAAAGCGCACGCTGCCTGCTGCCGGGCATTGCGCGGTGGCCCAACAAGGCAAGAGGATAGCGGCCAGGGGGAAAATCCACTTCATGGGGCGTGAAGATACCGCGCCCGCCACAACGGAATGGCTGCTTCGAGCATGTCGCGCGGGGGCGCTGGCCCCACCTCGGGCAGGTGCAGGTGGGCGAGCACTTCGCCGAGCACTTCAGTGGGAGCGCGGTCGTCGACAGGGGGCGCGAGGGTTTGCTTGGAAAGTTTTTGGCCTGCATCATTGACCACGACGGGCAGGTGGCCATAGCGCGGCGTAGGCAACTGCAGGCGATGCTGCAACGCCATGTGACGGGCGGTTGAGTCCAACAAATCGGCGCCGCGCACCACATCGGTCACGCCCGCGTCCGCGTCGTCGACCACCACCGCTAAGTGGTAGGCCCAGTAGCCATCGGCCCGCTTCAGGACGAAATCCCCGACGTCCGAAGCCGCATCGAACGCGCACCGGCCGGCGAACCGGTCGGTCCAGGCGATGGACCCGGCTCCCATGCGGAACCGCACCGCCCGGGCCGCTGCGCCGAGCGCCAAATCCTGGCACGTTCCGGGATACACCCGAGCGCCCGCCAATTGCGCCCGCGTGCAGTTGCAACCGAACGCGTTTTCACCTCGAAACAGGTTTTCCAGCGCCGCGGCATAGGCCTTGCCGCGGGAGCTTTGGTACACCACGGGGCGGTCAGGCTCCAATCCGAACCGTGTCAACGTCCTTAAAATCCCCTCCGCAGCCCCCGGCACTTCGCGGAGCGGATCGAGGTCGTCCATCCGGATCAACCACTCCCCACCACGCGCCCGCACGTCGAGCCACGAGGCCACTGCCGCCACCATCGACCCCACGTGCAACGGCCCCGTGGGCGACGGCGCAAACCGCCCGATGACCTTATCCGCGGACAAGCTTGCGGTACTTCACCCGCTTCGGCCCGGTGTCGCCCAAGCGCTTCTTCTTGTTCTCTTCGTACTCGCTGTACGTTCCTTCAAACCAGTAAACCTGCGAATCCCCCTCGAACGCGAGGATGTGGGTGCAGATCCGGTCGAGGAAGTACCGGTCGTGCGAAATGACCACCGCGCAACCGGCGAAGGACTCGATGCCCTCCTCCAACGCGCGGAGCGTATCGACGTCGATGTCGTTCGTCGGCTCGTCGAGCAGCAACACGTTCGCCTCGGTCTTCAGTGTCATGGCCAGGTGCAAGCGGTTTCGCTCACCGCCGGACAGCACGCCGCACTTCTTTTGTTGGTCGGAACCGTTGAAGTTGAACTTCGACACGTAGGCCCGGCTGTTGAACAACTTGCCCCCGATTTCGAGTTGGTCGTTCCCGCCACTGACCACTTCCCACACCGACTTTTCCGGATCGATTTCGGCGTGGCGCTGGTCCACGTAGCCCACCACCGCGGTGTCACCGACCTTGAACGAGCCAGCGTCGGGCGCCTCCTCGTCCATGATCATGCGGAACAACGTGGTCTTACCCGCACCGTTGGGGCCGATCACGCCTACAATGCCGGCCGGCGGCAACGAGAAGCTCAGGTCTTCGATGAGCAACCGGTCGTCGAAGCCCTTCGCAATGTGCTCCGCCTCGATGACCACGTTGCCGAGGCGCGGGCCGTTCGGAATCGGAATGCTCAAGCGTGCGTCCTTCTCCTCCGTGCCCTCGGCGAGCATCTGCTCGTAGTTGTTCACCCGGGCCTTGTTCTTCGCGCGGCGGCCTTTGGGGCTTTGCCGCACCCACTCGAGTTCCCGCTCGAGTTCCTTGCGGCGCTTCGACTCCTGCTTCTCCTCCTGGGCGAGGCGCTTCGACTTTTGCTCCAGCCACGACGCGTAATTGCCCTCGTATGGAATGCCTTGGCCCCGATCCAGTTCGAGGATCCAGCCCGCCACGTTGTCGAGGAAATACCGGTCGTGCGTCACGCACAACACCGTCCCCGGGTACTGTTCCAAATGCTGCTCCAACCAATCGATCGACTCCGCATCCAAGTGGTTCGTCGGCTCGTCGAGCAGCAACACGTCCGGCTGTTGCAACAACAACCGGCACAGCGCCACCCGGCGCCGCTCCCCCCCGGACAACACCCCGATCTTCGCGTCATCGGGCGGGCACCGCAGTGCATCCATCGCGATGCTCAACTTCGTGTCGAGCTCCCACGCCCCCATCGCATCGATTTTGTCCTGCACCTCGGCTTGGCGGTTCATCAGCGCCTCCATCTTGTCGGGATCGTTCAGGATTTCCTCGTCCATGAACTTCGCGTTGATGTCCTCGTACTCCTTGAGCACGTCCACGATTTCCTGCGTCCCTTCTTCCACCACCTCGCGAACGGTCTTGCTCTCGTCGAGTTGGGGCTCCTGGGAGAGGTAGCCGACCTTCAGCCCAGGTGACCAGGTCACATCGCCGGTGTAGCTTTCGTCGAGGCCCGCGATGATTTTCATCACCGTCGACTTACCGGCACCGTTGGGGCCGAGGATGCCGATTTTCGCTCCGTAGTAGAAGCCGAGCGTGATGTCTTTGAGGATGTGCTTGCCGGTCGGGGTGACTTTGTTCACCCGGTGCATGCTGAAAATGACCTTCTTATCGTCTGCCATGGTGGGGATTGTGCGGTTTGGTTCTTCGGCGAGGATGCAGGCCAAACCCCATCCCGCCTCAGCCCGCGAAGTTACACCACCGCCGCCGAATCCCCACTTCGCCCCGTGCCCTCCAACGCCATGGTCGCTTCAGCCGGCTCCAATTCGAGCAACGTGATCTCCGGCGGCATCCCGACCCGCCCGTGGAATCCCAACACCCCAAAGCCCCGGTTCACATGCAGCAGCTGCGCCCCTTCCTGGTACAGCCCTCCCCACCGCCTGTAGCGCAGCTTGCTCGGCGAAAACTTCACCCCCAGCCACGGGATCTCGAGCCCCATCTGCATCCCGTGCGTGTGCCCGCTCAACGTCAGTTCAATCGGCGCCTTGCCACCCATCACTTGCTTCTCCCAGTGCGTGGGGTCGTGGCTCATCAAGATGGCCGGACGCTCCTCCGCGCGGGCGCCTTGCAAGGCGGCTTGCAGGTCCCCGCTTTGGCGGAAGCCCACCCCCCAATTCTCCACCCCGATCAAGGCCAAATCGTCGCCCCCGCGCTCCAACACTGCGTGCTCGTTGAGCAGCAACCGGAACCCCATTTCGCGGTGGATGGCATGCAGCCGGTCCACACTCGCCTTGCGCTCCGCCTCGGACATGTCCCCGTAATCGGCGTAATCGTGGTTGCCCATGATGCTGAATTTGCCCAGCGGCGCGTGGAGCGCGGCAAACGCTTCAACCCACGGCTCGGCCTCCTCCGCCATCAAGTTCACCAAGTCGCCCGTGAACACGATCAAATCGGGCTCGAGCGCCTGCACCTTGCGCAACGCATCCAACACCGGCTCCGGGGTGCCATTGAACGATCCGAGGTGGGCGTCGCTCAGTTGGACCACCCGCACCCCCCTCATCCCTGACCCCAGGCCCTTGATGCCCAGCCGGTGCCGCTCCACGCGGTAGGCGTATTTGCCCCACGTAACGCCGTACAGGAAGGAACCGAAGGCCAAGGCTGCCGTGCCCTGACCGAGGTAGGACAAGAACGTGGCACGCGGGATGGGGCGCACCGAGTGCGTGACCTGTTGGGCGCCGCGCGCGAGGGCCCAGCGGACGTCTTCGACAAGTTGGAACCCCATGAGGATGACCTTCGGAATGACCGTCACGATGAACAAGGCGGCGAGGAACGTGAAGAGTTCGGGGTAGTGGAGGCGCCACTGCCGCCAGGTCAGGCTGTTGATGAGGAACAGCGCGTTGATGACCCACATTTGGCCTACCCACAGCTTCCGCAAAAGGGGCCAAACCGCCGCATCGCCCCACGTCCGCGACACCGAGCGGTACGCCATCCATTCGACCAAAGCGATGATAGCCGAGAGGACGGCAAACGTGACGAGCATGCGGGTGAGCGAAGGCATGGCGCAAAAATACGTCAGCCCTGCACGGCGCAACGGTGAAAAAGTGACAAAACGCGCTCAGCAGGCGGCCTCCCAAGCCGCCACCGTGCCATCGGGTGCGAGGGCGGTCAGGGCCGTGCCCACGGCGAGCACGCTGCCGAGGTGGGGCTGACCGTGCAACAGGTGCAGGTCGTGCGTGGTGAGGACGATGCCCGTTCCGCGGGCGGCGAGGGCATCCAGGTGCCGGAACAACAAGGACCGGGTGCGCGCATCGAGGAAGGCGGTGGGCTCATCGAGGACGATCCACGGGGTCCGTTGCAGGAAGGCGCGCGCGAGCATGACCCGCTGGCGCTGGCCGTCCGAGAGTTCGGACAGGCGCTGGTCCCACCAGGCGGCTTCGCCCATTTGGGCCAAGGCGTCGCGATGCGAAGCTTCGGTTCCGGGCATCAAGCTGAGGACCTCCCCGGCCGTCAGGCCGCTGGCCGCCGGTGGGGTGCTCGCCACGAAGGCCACGCGCTCGGCGCGGGCTGCTGCGCGGGCGAGGTGGACGTCGGTGGGCCCGATGTGGACCCGTCCGCTGAGGGGGCGCTGCAGGCCGGCAAGGGTGCGCACGAGGGTGCTTTTCCCTGCGCCATTTGGCCCGATGAACGCATGCAATTTCCCACTGGCCAAATCCACATCACACACCGGCCCCACTGCCCGCTGCCCATAACCTGCTTGCACCCGATCCGCTCGCAACGCCTCCTTCATGCCGCCCAGGTTTTGCGCAACAACACGTAAACGAGCAGCGGTCCGGCCAAGATGGAAAGCACCGCATTGAGGGGCCACGCCCCGTCCGACCAACGCACCAAGCCGTCCGCCAACAAGGCCACTGCCGCCCCCGCCCACAAGACGGTCGGCACCATCACCCGGTGGCTGCGGCCCGGCTGGGTCATCCGCACGAGGTGCGGCGTGGCCACCCCGAGGAAAGCGATGGGGCCGCAGGCCGCCGTGGCGAGGGCCGTCAACGCGCCGGTCCACCACACCACCCCCGAGCGCAGGCCCTTTTCCGACACCCCCATGCTCGTCGCCGTCAAGGCCCCGAGGGTCCACGCATCCAATCCCCGCCAATGGCGGAACGCCCAGGTCCCCGCCAGCACGGCCAGGACCAGCGCGGAAAACGCCCAAGCGGCCGACGCCCGGCTGAACGTCCCCATGCCCCAAAAAACGAACGCCTGCAACGCCTCCTTCGTCGCCTCCACTTGCAGCACGGTCACCAGCGCGCCCACCACATAACCGAGCATCAGGCCAAAAACCAACAAGGTCACGGGATTGGCATACCGGCGGCTGACCACCCACAACACCGCCATCACACCGGCACTGCCCACCAGCGCCCCAGAAAACGCTCCGGCCACGCCCCACCCGGTGGCGCCGCCCAAGACCACCGCCGCCACGCCGAGCGTCGCTCCCGATGAAATGCCGAGCACCGAAGGCCCTGCGAGGGGGTTGTGAAACCACGTTTGCAAGAGCAATCCCCCCAAGGCGAGCCCCGCCCCCACGCCCGAAGCAAGTGCCACGCGCAACCCCCGCAACTCCCACAAGATGGTGCGGCCCAGCGCCTCGCCCTCCCAGGCCAGGCGCCACGCCTCGCCGACCTCACCGAACCGGACATGCAGCACGGCGAGTGCGGCCCAGAGGATGGCCCATGGAAGCGCGCGGGCATTCATGGCGCGGCTACCCATTGGAAACATCCCGCCTCGTCGGTTTGGCCGTGGAAGAGCTGCACGAGGTCGTGGAGCAGCCGGTCTGGGGCGGCCACCATTTGGCCAAAGTAATCGCACGTCCGCGTGTTCGCCACGAAAATGGCCCCCTTCCGCGGCTGCAACCCCGCGTACACCGGATGCGCCGCCGCCACCTCCGCCCACGTCACCGAATCCGGATCGTGCCACACCAGCCCCCATGCATCGACCTCCGCATTCAACGCCATCAACGCCTCGAAATCTACCGGAATCGACCCCTCGCGGCGGTCGGCAGCAAACGCATACTCCACTCCGGCATCCGCCAGAAACTGGGCGATGAAACTCTTGCCAGACGGTGCCCAGAACGCATCCCCGTCCAAACTGCCCGTGAACACGCGCCAATTCCGCTGACGCGGCGCTTCGGCCAACGCGAGGTACCGCGCTTCCACCGCCTCGAACGCGGCGTCCGCCTCGTCGTCCATGCCCACCAGCCACCCGAATGCCCGCATCCATTCGGCACGCCCCAACGGATGCGATTCGAGGTATTCCGTGATGGGCAGCACGGGCAGGTCCGCGGGCATCACCATGCCTTCGAAGGGATCGTAGAACGGAAACACTGTAACGGCGCTTGGCGGGTGGCGGTGCAGTTGCTCAAGGGCGCTGCTGGCGTCGGCGCCGTAGTCCGTGGCATCGCCCGACGCCACCCGGTGCTGCGCCGCTGCTGACTGCACATATTCCAGCGACGTCCCCCCGGCCCAGTGTTCGAGCCCCCCAAACGCCTCGAGCAACGCCACATGCGTGGTGCTCCACGTGGCCAGTTGCGCCGCCTCTCCCACCGACACCTCGTCCTGTGAAGGCGCTCCATGCACCACCCGCATCCCCCCATCCAACACCAGCACCCGTCCCCCCTCTTCCCAATGGAACTGCTCGGCCCACCGGGGCTCCTCCCGCTCAACAGCTGGCACCGGCACCTCCGCCGGTTCCCCGCATCCTGCCCAGCACACGGCAATTGCGCACAAAGTCCGTCCATTCAGCATGCCGCAAAGGTAGGCCGTCCGTTATCTTTGAGGCATGGCAGAGGAAATGAGCCCTGAATTGGAATACAACCGCAACGACGACGCCATGCGCATGCTGCTGTCGGACCTGCGGCGGTTGGAAGCGAAAGTGGCCCTTGGCGGCGGACAGAAGCGGATCGACAAGCAGCACGCGCTCGGGAAGTTGACGGCCCGTGAGCGCTTGGCGGCCTTGTTCGATCCGGGGGAGCCGCCATTGGAAATCGGGGGATTGGCGGGGGAAGGCATGTACGCCGAGCAGGGCGGTTGTCCCTCCGGCGGGGTGGTGGTCCAAATCGCGCGGGTCCACGGCCGGCTGGTCATCGCGGTGGCCAACGACGCCACCGTCAAGGCCGGCGCTTGGTTCCCCATCACCGGGAAGAAGAACCTGCGGGCGCAGGAAATCGCCATGGAAAACCGGCTGCCCATCGTCTACCTCGTGGACAGCGCCGGAGTCTATTTGCCCATGCAGGACGAGATTTTTCCGGACAAAGAGCACTTCGGACGGATGTTCCGGAACAACGCCGTGATGAGCAGCCGGGGCATCCCACAAATCGCCGCCGTCATGGGATCCTGCGTGGCCGGTGGCGCCTACCTCCCGATCATGAGCGACGAGAGTTTGATTGTGGAAGGAACGGGATCGATTTTTTTGGCGGGCAGTTATTTGGTCCGCGCAGCCATCGGGGAAGACATTGACAATGAGACGCTTGGTGGAGCCGACACCCATTCTGCCATCAGCGGGGTGACGGATTACAAGTGCAAAGACGACCGCGAGGCGCTTAAGAAAATCCGCGAGCTCATTCGCCATGTGAAGGCCCCTGGACCACTTGTAGGCTACCGCCGCGAAGCCGCTGAAGCACCGCGTGGCCGCGACATCCGCAGCATCCTCCCGCCCGAACGGAGCCAACCCTATGAGGGGCGCGAACTCATCGAGGCGCTTGTTGATGCAGGCTCGTTCACGGAGTACAAAAAGGAGTACGGGCGGACCTTGCTCACCGGTTACGCGCGCATCGACGGGTGGAGCGTGGGCATCGTCGCAAACCAGCGGAACATGGTGAAATCGAAGAAGGAAGGCTTGCAGTTTGGCGGGGTCATTTATTCCGACAGCGCGGACAAGGCTGCCCGGTTCATCATGAACTGCAACCAAAAAGGGGTGCCACTCGTGTTCCTGCAAGACGTCACAGGTTTCATGGTGGGATCGCGTTCTGAGCACGGCGGGATCATCAAGGACGGAGCCAAGCTCGTCAACGCGGTGGCCAACTCCGTCGTCCCCAAGTTCACGGTCATCGTGGGCAACAGCTACGGGGCAGGCAACTACGCGATGTGCGGAAAGGCCTATGATCCCCGACTCATCGTCGCTTGGCCCACCGCGCGGCTCGCCGTCATGGGGGGCGCTCAAGCGGCCAAAGTGCTGCAGCAAATCGAAGTCAGCGCCCTGAAAAAGCAAGGTCAGCCCGTGGACGAAGCGGCAGCACAGGCCTTGTACGACCGCATCGCTGCGCAGTACGATGCAGCGACCGAGCCGGTTTACGCAGCGGCGCGGCTGTGGGTGGACGCCATCATCGACCCGCAGGCGACCCGCTCTTGGATTTCCACGGGCATCGAGGCGGCCAATGCGGCCCCGTCCGAACGCCCGTTCAATCCCGGGGTCATCCAGACGTGATCACTGCCCCCGCTCAAGGAGGTGGAGGTGGTCCAACAACGGATTGAGCAACCCGTGGATGTCCTTGAGGCTGTCGTCCTCGAGGCCGCCGCGCACCACCAAAATGGACTCCAACAAATCGTGTTCGCCGCTGATCGCTTCGATTTGTTCGACCCACGTCAAGGCCTCCATCGCCGCTCGGAAGTCCCCGCTTACCGCGCACCGCACCACGTCCGGCAGGAGCTCTTCGGAATGGAAGCCGCAGCTCCACAAGAAGGTGATGATGTCGGCCGACAGCCCTTCAAATTCCGGATCGTTCAAGGCATCGGCGAGCACGTCTTCTGCAGCTGAGATTTTCAGCGTGCTCAGCACGTTGGAAGCCGATTGCTTTACGGTTTCGGAAGGGTGGTCGCGGACGGCTTCCAACAACGGGCGCACCCATTCTACGGTACCGACTTCACCGGCCACTTGGATGGCGTCGAGCACGACTTCCTCCTTGGGGCTGAACAAATCATTCCATTTTGCCATGGTGCAAAATTAGGTGGAAGCCCGGCCCCAATCCATCAGCTCCAGCAGTTCTGTGAGCAAAATCGCCGTCGCTCCCCAGACCGTCCTCCCCTCGCAGGCGTAGGAAGGTACGCGGAGCCGCACCGCACCAGCCTGCACCGCTGCAGGCTGCAATGCGGGGCGCGGGTAAAGGGGCAGGTGCAGCACGGCAGCGACCTCCCGGGCATCCGGATGCCATCGGGGCGCCTCGGGGAGCACCGCCACGAACGCCTCCACATCGAACCCGCTCGGGGGGATGAACAGCGGCGTGAGGTGCCCCAGAACCGCCGAGCGCGGCACCGCCACCCCCATTTCCTCCTCGAACTCGCGGAGTGCCGTGGCAAGCCGATCGGCATCCTCCGGTTCCACTTCGCCTCCTGGGAAGCTGATTTGGCCCCCGTGCACGCCCGGATGCGGGGTGCGCTCCATGAGGACCGCGGACCATCCGCCGGCCGCCGGGACGAGGGCCAACAACACGGCGGCGTACCGGATCGATTGGCCGGAGGCCTCCGCCTGCAATCGGCTCGACCGCCCCCCCGGTGCAGCTTGGTAACGCCCCTCACGCACCACGGCCGGCCCCGTCAATGCGTGGCGGACGCGCTGCTGAAAACCTGTCGATTCCTCATGCGGCATGGCACAAAGTTCGGACAAGGGATGCAATCCCGGCGGTCGTGCCCTACCTTCATCGGGTCCATGAGCGCGTATGAACTGACCATCATCGAACCGGGCGGCGAATTGCATTTCCCGCCCGTTGACCAAGCCGTCGGGGAAGGCATTTTGGCGGTGGGCGGGGACCTGTCGGTGCCCCGGATGCTCGCCGCTTACGAGGAGGGCATTTTCCCATGGTACATGCCGGGCGACCCCATCATCTGGTGGGCGCCAGTAGAACGGTGCATCCTCCCTCACGACCAATTGAAGGTGAGCAAATCGCTGCGCAGCAGCCTGCGCAACCGGGGCTACGAACTCCGAATGGACACGGACTTTGCCGGCGTACTGGACGGCTGTGGCGACCGGGAAGAAACGTGGCTCACGGAGGAGGTGAAAGCGGCGTTTCAAGCGCTGCATGCCTTGGGTTTTGCACACTCCTTTGAGGCGTGGCGCGGCGACGAGTTGGTGGGGGGGCTCTTCGGAGTCGCCATCGGCCGGCAATTCACTGGTGACAGCATGTTTTCGCGGGCCACGGATGCTTCGAAATTTGCCCTCGTTTACTTGGTCGATTTCGCTCGCCACCATGGCTTCAGCCCCATTGATTGCCAAATCGAGAACCCGCATCTGATGTCCCTGGGCGCGGTGACCAAGCCCCGGGAAGGTTTCATGCGGGACCTGCGCAGTTGGGTTGAAAAGACGCCGTCCTTGCGCGGTCCTTGGACCGCACTAGCACCGCCGCACTGGCCCTTGCATCAGCCATGACCCGCCACCACGCCCAAGCCTTCTCCCCCGTTCAGCGGGCCATGCAGCGTGCCCTCCACCGGCTTGGTTGGACCGTTCAGGGACAACTGGGCGGCCATTTTCGCCCCCTTGTCCTGGTCACACCGGTCTTCCAATCTTGGCCTGAGCGCCTTGCTTGGCATGTTTTCTGGTGGAGCCTGCCCGATCGGGGGCGCATCGTCCGGCTGGCTGCTGGGGAGGGGCCCAAGGCCTTGGCCGAGCAATTGACCGAAGCCGGGGCCGGCATTCCCTGGTTGAGCTGCGTTGGCTTCGATGCCCGGCGCCGGGTCATTTCGGTTCATCGCCCCTTTCATCCCGGTCCCGTCGCCGAGCGATCTGTGGGACACGTGTGCCGGTATTTGTCCTACTTCGAGGGCCGAACCACCACCCCGCCGCCGTCGGAAGCGGCACTTGCAGCAGAGCGCGAGGGTTATTAACATTTCATCCACAACTTCGGCGATTTCGTGAACAAAGGGTGAACATCTCCCCCAAGCGCCCCCTCAATGCCTTCGGATGACTGCCTAATTTGCCCTCACAAGTTTGGAATAAAAACAAGTCACATGCAGCAGTTGGATAAGTATGACCACATGATTTTGGACATCGTTCAGTCGCACAAGAATGAATTCAACGCGAACATCCGCTTGGCGGTGCTTGAACGGAACTTTTGGAAGCGCATCGAAGCCGACACCGATTTGAACGTGGGGCAGGCGCGCATCGGAGAACGCATCACCAACTTGTACCTCGATGGCTTGGTCCAAAACCGCAACGGTTACACCCTGACGAAAAGTGGGCGGCAGCAGCTCGCGCACGCGCCCTGGGTCAAGTCGTCGCAGGTGGCTTGACGCAGCACCTTGCAGCGGATCACATGGTAACCCATGAAAAAAGGCGAATCGGTTGATTCGCCTTTTTTATTGAGAACCGACTTGATTCGGTTCGGACTTAACCTTCAAGCACCTCCAAAGCGGGGTACTTCGACTTCCAGAACTCCAGTTTTTCGCGGTCGCGAACGGTGATCACGGTACGGCGATCCAAGCGGACCTTGATGTTAGGTTGGAGTTCCTTCTCTTGCTTTTTGCGAGCCATCGTAGTAAATCTTTCTCGCGGGCGGGACAGTCCGTCCGTGGTTACTTATACGAATGAACACCATACAGGACGAAAACGTTCCTTTTGTGCAAAAGAATTGGCGAAATGTTAGGCAATTTTGTGCAATTTCACAACTCAATGTTGCAAATAGTGTACATGTGACACGATAAGTCCCCCCTAACCGCAGCACCCCAGTCGGTTAGTTCACCCCGCTGGGCCGGGCCACCCGAAAGGCATAAAACTGAATGTAGAGGTAGCACAACGCCGGCAAAACGAAGGCCCAACCGAAACCACCTGAAAGGTCCGCGAGCTTTCCAACCGCAGGCGGGATGACCGCGCCCCCCACGATGGCGGTGCACAAAATGCCGCTGCCCAGGGGTTTCATTTCGCCCAATTCATCGATGGCCAGCGTGAAGATCGTCGGGAACATGATGCTGTTGAAGAAACCGACTGCGAGCAGCGCCACCAACGCCAAAATTCCCGACGAACTGATGCTCACCACCACCATCGCGGAGGCCAACAACGCGAAGGTGCCGAGCAACCGGTTGGGGGCGATGCGGGTCATCAATCCCGACCCCAGGAACCGCCCCACCATGGCCCCGCCCCAATAAAACGTCAACAACGCCCCGATGACGGCTTTGGCATCCATGCCCGCCACGGCCGTTCCCTTGATGGTGGCTGCAAACTCCACCAGCGCATGCACCACGGCATTCGAGCGCAAGGCCTCGGCCACCTCCAGCGACAGCCCGTAGTTCACCATGTAGCTGCCAATGGCCACTTCTGCCCCGACGTATACGAAGATGCCGATGGCCCCGTAACGCAGCCGCCGGTTCTTGAACGCTTCGATGTAATGCGAAGCCGCACCCGCCTGTTGAGCAAGGACTTGGGGCAACTTGATGATCGCCACCAAAGCAGCGAGGGCAACGAACGCACCGGCGAGCCAGAGAAACGGTCCCTGCACCGCACCGGCTTCTTGCGCGTAGTATGCCAACTTGTCCGATTCCGCCATGGCCTCGATGTCGGCTGAAGACTTGATTTGGTCACTTAAGAGGTAAGTGGCCGCAACAATGGGCGCGATGGTCGTACCGAGGGAATTGAAGGCTTGGGCCAAACTCAACCGCCGCGATTCCCCCCCAGCGCTTCCCAACACCGAGATGTAGGGGTTGATGGCCACCTGCAAAATGGCCAACCCACCGGCCACCACGAACAGGGCCAACAGGAACAAGCCGTAAGTCCGCGTATCCGCCGCGGGGTAGAATAAAGCACACCCCAGCCCGGCCATGGCTAAACTCGCGATGATCCCGGATTTGTACCCAAATCGCGCGATGAAGCCGCCGCCGGGAATGGAGAACACCCCGTAGGCGGTGAACCACGCCATTTGGACCAAGCCTGCCTGCAGGTAGGTCAGCTCGAACACCTCCTTCAACCGCGGGATGAGCGCATCCACCAAAACCGTGATGAACCCGAGCATGAAGAAGAGCGCCGTCATCACCATGAACGGCATCAAGTAGCGCGATGTGTTGGTCTGTTCCATGGCCTGCAAAATAGCCCGTGATTCCTTGTCCCCACGACTTGGACCCGCTTGTAATTCCAACGAGCCGCCAAACCCCGCACGAAATGTGCCGCAACAAGAACGCCCGGGCGGTCATCCACCCGGGCGCACCCGCCGACGGTTTCAGCGCATCAGCGCATCAGCTGAACCGTGCCCGTGAACTCTTGGGCGTCGGTGTTGAATCCCTTCAATCGCACCACCCAGTTGTAGATGCCATTGGGCGCGTAGTGGCCTCCTTGTTGGACCTCACCGATCCACGGCTCCTCGGGGTTCATGCTGTGGAACACTTCTTCTCCCCACCGGTTGAACACCCACATTTCGAAATCCTTCACCCCCGTCATGTGGGCGCGGAAGGCATCGTTCAAACCGTCGTTGTTGGGGGTAAATGCCGTCGGCATGTAGAAATTCACCGGCCCAGGGATGTTCGTGTACGCTGAGTCGGTGCAACCGATCCAGCTTGTCACGGCCAAGCTTGCCGTGTAGTCTTGGAGCCCGTCGTATTGGTGAATGGGATTGGGCTCATCGGAAGTGTAGCCGTCTCCGAAGTCCCAGTAGTAATCGAACGCGCCTTCAAACGGCTCCGTAGGGGACGGATTCGCCGTGAACTGGGCCTCCGTTTGGGACAGCATGCTGACGGTGAAATGGCTGAACAAGTACTGCACGTCCACCGCTGTCTCGGTCTCCACCTCCCAACCGCAAATGTCCGTCGCCACCACCGGATAAGTCAGGCTTTGCGTGGGCGTCAAGTACTGCGTCGGGCCGTATGCGTTGAGGGTGGGCCAATAGTAGACGAAGCCTTCCTCGCCGCCCGTTGCCGTCGCCTCCACGGAAATCCCATCCCCTGCGCAGATGGTGACATCGTCCGAAATGCTGATGTTCAGCGGAATGTCGGGAATGATGTACGCCACTTCGTCCGAAGCAGCA
>CBFHPD010000035.1:0-8502 GCA_965657495.1 uncultured Flavobacteriales bacterium | reverse complement strand
GACGGCGACTGGGTCTTCCGTTCGGCGCCGTGCCCTTTCCTCGACCTGTCGGACAACCGCTGTTCCGTTTACGAACACCGGCCGCAGGCCTGCCGCGAATACCCGCACACGGACCGCAAGCACATCGCCAGCATCTTGCCGCTCACCGCGCGCAATGCCACCATCTGCCCCGCGGTGGCAGGTGTCGTTCTGGAGGTGATGCGAGCAGTCGAAAAAAGGTAAACCTTCGACGAACCGAGATTTTGTAACTAAAGGAGGCCGCTTTCCGTAAAGGGGGGCATGAATCGTTCCCTCCATATGGCAATCGCGCTCTCGGTGATGGGAGTCCTTGCCCAGTTGCAGGCACTTGCTCAATGCCCGCAAGTCCTTGATCCTGATGGGTCTCCAACCAACTCCCCCGCTTGGGCCACGTGTTACAGCGAGGGGCCTGAGCTCGAGGTGACCCCGGCCAGCAATTGGTCCGGGGTGTTGGTGAATTGGGGCGACGGCAGTCCGGCCGAGACGGTGTACTGGTCCGCAAGCGATGCGCCGTTGGTGCACGCGTACCCCGATGGGGATGCCACCTACAGCGTCAGCATCCACGATGCCCTTGCGGGGTGCACGGTGGATGGCACGTTTGAGATCACGTCGCCCCAGGCGAATCTGACGGCCAGCGCCTCGCAGGTCTGCGAAAGTGGCACCGTCAACTTTATGCAGACTGGGACGGGAGGCGGTCAGAACTACTGGAACTTTGGCATCGGCTCCACTTACATCCCGACGAGCAACGGGGTGGTGAGCTACTTGTTCAACAACCCGGGGACCACGACGATTACGAACATTTATGTGAGCGATTTGGACCCGGTGGGATGCCGCGACACCAGCACGGTGAACATCCTGGTCAAACCCACGCCCGAATTGGACATCACCCTCTCCACGTTGGAATCCTGCGGCCCGACATTTGTTTCGGGTTCGGCCAGCGGCGCGGATTTGCAGAACGTGTTGTGGTCCTTCGCCACGGCACCCTACTTCGTGACGGGCATGGAAATGCCCTTGACCTACTTCAGCAACATCGGATCCAACCCCATTTCAGCGACCGGCATGGGCGCCAACGGCTGCAACGTTTCCTTGTCGCAAACTGTGAGCATCTACCCGGAAGCCACCGTGGCCATCACGGCGGCCACCGGCAGCGCATGCGAAGGAGAAACCGCCCAATTCGAAGGCGTGGCCTCCGTGCCCACCGGCCAGAACATCACGGGCATCTCGTGGGACTTCGGCGATGGCAACACCCAAACCGGCTTGACGGCCGAACACGTGTTCACCGAGGCCGGCACCTACCCGGTGGCCCTGACGGTGGAGACGAACTTGTGCACGAACACGATCAACGAAACCATCACCATCGAATCCAGCCCCGAGGTCGCATTGACGGCGTCAGAGCTGAGCGGGTGCGCCCCGTTCGATGTCACGTTCGCGGGTTCGGTGACGGGTGCGAGTACCTACTTTTTGGACCTCGGCGACGGGAATTTGACGACGGATTTGAATGCCGCGCACACCTTCGAGGCGGCCGATCACGAAGTGGTGCTTCAGGCGCAATCCTCGAACGGATGTGCGGCTTCGGCGAGCGTGGCCATTGCGTCGCTAGCACCGGCCACGGTGGCGGTGGTGAATGCGCCGGATGCGGCGTGCGGGGATTTGGCCTTCCAACTGGAATCCGTGGTCAGCGGCGCCTACAGCCTCCAATGGGAAGCGACGAACGGCTGGAACTCGACGGAAACCATGCCGCTCTTCAGCCTCAGCAATGCGACCGACGCGCCCATCAGCGAGACGGTGACCGTGACTGCACTCGCGAGCAACGGCTGCGACGCTTCTGCCCAAATCGATGTGGAAGTGCTGCCGGTGCCGGACTACAGCTTCACCTTGGCTGCGGATACCGCGTGTTCCCCGCTGCAAGTGACCCTCCCGGTCATTGGGGATGCGGCGACCTTTACGTGGGACTTTGGTGATGGCCAAACCAGCACCGCAACCGCGCCCGCACACACCTACGAAAACAACGCCGACGCACTCGCGTCCTTCGACGTGACCTTTGAAGGCACCAACGCCTTCGGCTGCTCCAACACGGCTACGCGCCAAGTGCACGTCAAGCCGCAACCGCAGGCCGATTTCACCCTCAGCGCGGTGGAAGGCTGCGATCCGCTGGAAGTGACGTTCCAAAACGCAAGCGCCCTCGGCACGACCTACACCCTGACCACCACGTCCGGCGAGGCGCTCTCCGTTGCGGCGGGAGAACAAGTGGCCCTCAGCTTTGCCGCGGTCGATGGGTTGACCCCGTACGACGTGGAGCTGACCGCGGCACACGCCTTGGGTTGCGTGGACACCCGGACCGAATCGGTGGAGGTCTTCCCGAATCCGAACTTCGACTTGGGGTCGGCGTTCGAAGCGGCCTGCACCCCGTACACGGTGGACTTCACGACGCCCGCCGACGCGACGTACGCGTCTTGGAGCTTCGGTGACGGCATGACGGAGGCGTCCTTGGCGCCCTCCCACACGTTTGAGAACGCTACGAACAACCTGGTGACCTACACCGTGAACATGGCCGGGGAGAACATCTACGGCTGCGCCGGTACCGCTAGCGTCGCCATCCCCGTCAAGCCGATGCCGGTAGCGGACTTCAGCGTAAGCGCCGATGAAGGCTGCGCGCCATTCGACGTGACCGTCCTCAACACCAGCTCACCGGGCGCCGCCTACACCTTCGCGACCGGCACCGGCACGACCTGGAACATGGCGCCGGCGGAGAGCTACGACATGACCTTGCCCGGGCTCTCCGGCGTGAGCACCGAAGAAATTCACTTGACGGTGGTGCACCCGCTGGGATGCGAAGACACGCAAGTGCGCACCTTGACGGTGTACCCGGAAGCCCAATTCGACTTCGCTTTAACCACGGATTCGGCCTGCTCGCCCATGACGGTGGAGCTGCCGACCTTGCCCGAGGCAGCCAGCTTGACGTGGACCTTTGGGGACGGCAGCACGGCCGGTGGATCGGCAACCGAGCACACCTTTGAGAACACGACCGATGCCCTCGCGTCTTACACCGTGGCCTTGGTGGGCGAAACGGTGCACGGCTGCACGGACGCGCACGAAGCAACGGTGCACGTGAAGCCCCAGCCGGTGGCGAACTTTGCCCTGAGCTCGGATGCGGGCTGCTCCCCGCTGCAATTGACGGCGACGAATGCGAGCAGCTTGGGGACGACCTATGCGTTCTCGACGGACGCGGGTTTGGTCTACCCCGTGCAAGCCGATGGCGTCCAAGGATTCTCCTTTGCGGGCGGCGATGCCCCCGAATCCCGGACCATTACCATGACGGCGGTGCACGAACTGGGCTGCACCGACGTGCGGACCCAAACCGTGGAAGTCCTGCCGCAAGCCGACTTCACCTTCGCGCTGGGCGTGGATTCCGTTTGCTCCCCCCTTGAATTTGTGGCGCCCACCATCGCCGGAGCGAGCGCGGTGACGTGGCGCTTCGACAACGGCGCGGACGTGAACGACCCCGCGGCCGAGGTCACCTTTGCGAATGCGTCCATGGATTTGGAATCGCACACCATCGAAATGGAAGCGGAGAACGCTTGGGGCTGCAGCAACATCGCCGCCCAAGTGGTGCACGTGAAGCCGCAGCCGGTGGCCGACTTCAGCCTCAGCGATAACGCGGGCTGCGCGCCCTTCCAAGTGGTGCTCACGAACACCAGCACGCAAGCCGAGGCGTACCACTGGGACTACGGCGACGACCACGTGTTGAACACGGGCATCAGCGGCGCGCACTCGTACGTGTTCGAGGGCGAAAGCGATCCGGTGGCCCGGACCGTGAAGTTGACGGCGAGCCATTCCCTGGGCTGCATGGACGAGAAGTTGGACACCCTCGAGGTGTTCCCGCAGGCGGTGGCCGTGGCGTCGGGCGTGACGTTTGGTTGCACGCCGTTCGAAGCGTCGCTCGCGTACGAGGGAGGTGGAGCGGACCAAATCCAATGGACGCTCGACGGGATGCCAGCCGGCTCCAACACCGACTTCACCACCACCCTCACCGAGGGCGGGGAGTCCACCCTGGCCCTGACGGTGGCGACGCCCTATGGGTGCGTCGACAGCATCGACGTGCCACTGACCGCCTTTGCGACGCCGGAAATCGACTTGGCGCTCGAGGCCGATGCGGCCTGCGCAGGGACGCCGCTGGAGTTGACGCATGCCGTGGTGGGTGCGGACGAGGTGACGGTGGCCTTCTCGAATGGGGCAACCTTGAGCGAACCGGAGGCCGCAAGCGAGGTGATCAGCTTTGAGAACCCGTACGCGAATCCGACGACGGTGACGATTACCCAGACGGCGACGACGGCGGCCGGGTGTTCGGCCACCGCTGAGATCGCGCACACGGTGTACCCGGATGCCGAAGCGCACTTCGGGCTGCCGGAGGGTGCGTGCGCGCCGTTCGACGGGCTGCTGGTGAACCTGAGCGCGGACGCGGACGCCTTTGAATGGAACATCGACGGGGTGGTGACGAACGACGTTTCCCCGCTCCACACCTTTACGAACGCGGAAGCGGAGGATGTGGAGGTGCCGGTGACGCTCGTGGCCACGAATGGCTTCGGGTGCGCGGACACCTCGACGCAGGCAGTGACCGTCTTTGGGACGCCTGCGCCGACCTTGGCCGTGACGAGTGTGACGAGCTGCTACCCGGTGGTGGCGACGTTTGAAGCGACGGGCGGGGTGAGCAGTGTGTGGACGCACGGGAATGAGGAGCCGGTGGAGGAGAGTGGTTTGGCCCACACCCACACGTTCTTCAACGCGTACGATCAGCCGGTGGAGGTCCAAACCACGGTGGAAGTCGCCAACGAGCACGGCTGCACCGCCACCGCCAGCACCCCCATCCAAGTCGTGCCCGAACTCACCGCGCAATTCGACGTGGTCGAGGAAGGTTGCACGCCGATCGAGCTCAATGTGGTGAACCAAACCCAAGGCGCCACGAGCTTCATGTGGTCCCTCGGTGACGGCACCACGTCGACGGCTGCAAACCCCACGCACACGCTGGTGAACGACACGCCTTACGACCAAACCTTCGTGGTGGAACTCGTCGCGGTCTCCGGCGGCGGCTGCATCGACACGTTGGCCGTCGGCGTCCTGGTTCACCCCGAACCGGAAGCGAACTTCTTCGCCACGCCCCTTGAGCAAACGTACCCGAACACGAGCGTGGCCTTCACCAACTTGAGCACAAGCGGTGCCGAAGCGGTGCACACGTGGACCTTCGGCGACGGAGGCAGCACGAACGATTTCGCGCCCGGCGTGCACAACTACGGCACCTGGGGCTCCTTCGACGTGACGCTCGACGTGGACAACGGCTACTGCGACCACGCGGTGACCCAAACCGTGACGATCCACCCACCGGCCCCCACCGTGGACTTCTCGGGCGAAGCCGAGGGGTGCGCGCCCGTGGACGTGGCCTTCACGAACGCATCAGAATACGCTGCGAGCGTGTTGTGGGACTTCGGGGACGGCGCCACGAGCACGGAGTTTGATCCGGTGCACCAGTACGCCCAGCCCGGCGTGTACGACGTGTCGCTCCGCGTGACCGGTCACCAAGGACTCGTCACCGAAACGGTGCACCACGCCGTGGTCACGGTGCTGCCTTCACCCACGGCCCTCTTCGAGTTCGAGCCGTACGAAGTCATCGCCCCCACGGAGGAGGTCCGGTTCATCGATTTGTCCTCGGATGACGTCCTGGAGTACCTCTGGAACTTCGGCGACGGCAACACGAGCACCGAGCAGCACCCGCGGCACAGCTACGAGGAAGCCGGCTTGTACTCCATCTCCTTGAGCGTGCGCAACGACTTCGGATGCACGGACACGCACACGTACACGGACGCCATCACGGCCAAGCCGGGCGGGTTCATGATCTTCCCCACGGCCTTCACACCGGACCTGACGGGACCATCCGACGGGTCGTACGGAATGAGCGACCTGGACAACGACGTGTTCCACCCGCACCACGCGGGCATCGAGACCTACGAGCTCTCCGTGTTCAACATTTGGGGCGAGATGATCTTCCATTCGGAGGATCCGATGATCGGCTGGGACGGCTACCTCAACGGCCTCCTCGCTCCCCAAAACACCTACGTATGGAAAGCCACAGCGCGTTTCAGCGATGGCCGCCGTTTGACCGAATCGGGTGACTTCACCCTCATCATCAACTGATAAGAAATGCCTACGAATATGAAATCTCTTCGTTCCCTCGCGTTGCTGGCCTCCTTGGGATGGGGGTGGGTGGGTGGCCCCAAAGAGGCCGCCGCGCAGGACATGCGGTTCACGCAATACAACGCCATTCCCACCGCGGTCAACCCCGCATACGTCGGCATCACGGACCGCGCCCGGTTGACGAGCATCTACCGGAACCAGTGGAGCGGCATGCCCAATGGCTTCGTGGGCTACCACGTGGGCTACGACTGGTACAACCGCGACGTCAACAGCGGCTTCGGCGTCCTGTTCTCGAAGGAGCAGGCCGGAGCGGGCGCCTTGAGCACCACCCGCATCGCCGTCCAGTACGCCTACGATGCGAACTTCGGCCGCGGCTGGAGCTTCCGCCCCTCCCTGCAGCTCGGCGGAGCGAACCGCAGCGTGGACATGGGCCGGCTCATCTTCGGCGACCAGCTCATCCGCGAGGACGAGTCGGGGTCCCTCGAAGGCCCCATCGGCGCTTCGAACAGCTACCTCGACTTTGCCGCGGGCGGCTTGCTGATCGGGCCGCACATGTGGCTCGGCTACAGCGCGGACCACGTGAACACGCCCAACGCCAGCTTGTACGAGGGCTACACAGAGCTCCTGCCGGTGAAGCACTCCGCCCACGGCGGGTTCCGGATGGACATCGGGGCGAACAACCCGCGTTCGCGTTCGGAAGCGGACTTTGTGGTGGCGTTCAACTACATGAAGCAAGGCATCTTTGACCAAATGGACGTGGGCATGTATTACGACCTCAGCCCGCTGAGCGTAGGACTCTGGTGGCGCGGACTGCCCATCGGCCACACGGTCGAAGGCGGGCACGACGTGGATGCGTTGTCCTTCATCATCGGCTACGGTGAAAAGGACTGGCAGCTAGGCTACAGCTACGACATCACGGTGTCCACGCTGGGGCTGAGCACGACGGGCGGCAGCCACGAAATCGTGCTGCGCTGCCTGTGGGACCACGACCGCCGCAACCGGCCGACCGTGCCGCGCGCAGTGCCCTGCGTATCCTTCTAAAGGCCGATTTGGTTGACCTCGGGTTCGAGGTGGACTTGGAACTGGCTCAGGACGTCCCGGCGGATGTCTTGGGCCAGTTGCCATATTTGGCCTGCCGTAGCGCCGCCTTTGTTGACCAAAACCAAGGCCTGCTGCGCGTGCACCCCGTGCGTCCCCCGGTCGTGGCCCTTCCACCCCGCCCGGTCGATGAGCCAGCCGGCCGCCAACTTGACGGTGCCATCCAGCTGCGGATAATGCGGTGCCTCCGGGTGGTCCTGCGCGAAGCGGGCATACGCCTCGGCGGACAGCACCGGGTTTTTGAAAAAGCTGCCCGCGTTGCCCAGTACGGCGGGATCGGGGAGCTTGGATTGGCGGATCCGGATGACGGCCTCGGCCACGTCGCGCGCCGTCCATTCCCGGTCCGGCGGGAGCTCGCTGCGGATGGCGCCGTACTCCGTGTGAAGCGGCGCTTGCCGATCGAGCCGGAAGGCGACGCGCGTGATGACCCAGCGGTCGCGTTCGGCGCCCTTGAAAATGCTCTCGCGGTAGCCAAATCCGCACGCGTCCGCCGCAAACCGCCGCACCCCGCCATCGGCAATGGCCACCGCCTCGACCCACGTGCAGTGGTCCTTGATCTCCACGCCGTACGCCCCGATGTTCTGCATGGGCGCCGCCCCCACCCGCCCAGGAATGAGGGCCAAGTTCTCCAACCCGCCCCAGCCCTCCTCCACCGTCCGCATCACAAAGCCGTGCCACGGTTCCCCCGCCCCGACCACCACCTCCACAAACCGGCCGTCGTCGGCCACCACCTCCACCCCCGGCACCGTCACCGCCAACACCAGGCCCGGCCAATCGGCGTGAAGCAGCATGTTCGACCCGCCACCGAGCACGAGCAAGGGCATGCCCTCGGGGCGCCAAGCCAAGGCCGCCCGCACCGCATCCTCGGAATCCGCCTCGATCAAATGGGCCGCGCGGGCAGGCACGCCAAACGTCGTCCGCGGGGCCAAGTTCGCCTCGACGGGGCGCGGCGGCGGTGCGCCCCCCTCCCCCATTACGGCCTCCCATTCCGCGCGGTCCACCGGCACGTACCGCTCGACATCGTGGCGCAGGTCGTGCAAGGTCATCCGCTCGGGGTGCTGGACCGCCACCACGTCGTGTCGCAGCCACCGGCTCCCGACCCGTTGGAATTCGGTCCACCGCGCCGGCCCTTCGATGCGGTACCACACCGCCCCGCCTTGCAACTTCCGAAACACCGGGTACTGAATCGCTCCTTCCATG
>CBFHPD010000034.1:0-34570 GCA_965657495.1 uncultured Flavobacteriales bacterium | reverse complement strand
TCAACACGTCCGGGTCGCTCGCGAGCGCCAACGCCACCATGACGCGCTGCTTTTGGCCTCCACTCAACTCATGCGGGTACTTCCGAGCCGTTCGCTCCGGATCCGGCAGCTCCACCTCGCCCAGCAGCTCCACCGCGCGCGCCAGCGCCTCCTTCCGTCCCCAGCCCCGGTGCACCTCAAGCGGCTCCGCGACCTGCGCGCCCACCCGCATCGACGGATTGAGCGACGACATCGGGTCCTGAAAAACCATGGAAACCCCGCGCCCGCGCGGCGCCCCCACCTTCAGCCAATCCACCCCCGACGGCCCGTGCACCACCTCCCCAGCCACCACCCGCCCACCGGCCGGCAGCAGCCCCATGATCGCCGAGGACGTCACGCTCTTCCCTGATCCACTCTCCCCCACGAGCGCGGTCGTCGCCCCCGCTCGCAACCCCAAATCCACCCCATGCGTCACAGGCGGACGGTCCCCAAAGGCCACGGTCAGCCCGCGCACTTCCAGCACCGTCTGCCCCGCCATGCCTTAAAGCGTACCGCGGTTCTCCTGCTCCCGTTCGATCGCTTCGAACAGGGCCTTGAAGTTGCCCTTCCCGAAGGATTTCGCGCCTTTGCGCTGAATGATTTCGAAGAACATCGTCGGCCGATCGACCACCGGCTTCGTGAACAACTGCAGCAGGTACCCCTCGTCGTCGCGGTCGATCAAGATCCCGAGCTCCTTGAGCGGCTCCAAGTCTTCGTCGATGTGGCCCACGCGGTCGAGCACGGTGTCGTAGTACGTCGCGGGCACCTGCAAGAACTCGATGCCCCGGTTTTTCAAGGCCGTCACCGTCTCGATGATGTTGTCCGTCGCCACGGCAATGTGTTGGACCCCCGCGCCTTCGTAAAAGTCGATGTACTCCTCGATTTGCGACTTCTTCCGGCCCTCCGCCGGTTCGTTGATCGGGAACTTGATGCGGCCGTTGCCATTGGACATGACCTTCGACATCAGCGCCGTGTATTCCGTGGAAATGTCCTTGTCGTCGAAGGAAATCAACTGGGCAAATCCCATCACCTTCGCGTAGAACTCCGTCCACTTGTTCATCTCGCCCCAGCCCACGTTGCCCACCATGTGGTCCACGAACTTCAGCCCCACCTCGGGCGCGCGGAATCCGGGGTTCCACGCCTTGTAACCCGGCAGGAACGGCCCGTTGTAATCCTTCCGCTCCACGAACACGTGGATGGTTTCGCCGTACGTCTCGATGGCACTGAGCACCACGCGCCCGTCGCCGTCTTCGATGACCTTCGGCTCGAACACGCTCACGCCGCCGCGCTCCGTTGTGGCCTGCCAGCTCTCGGCCGCATCATCGACCCAAAGCGCCACCGCCTTCACCCCGTCGCCGTGCTTGCTCACGTGCTCGTTGATGGGGCCGCCCGACACAAGTGAAGTGGTCAGTACCAGCGTGATTTTGTCCTGTCGCAGCACGTACGAAACGCGGTCCTTCACACCGGTTTCGAGGCCGGCGTAGGCCACCGGCTGGAAGCCCCATGCGGTCATGTAGTAGTGCGCGCTCTGCTTGGCATTGCCGCAGTAAAGTTCGATGTGGTCGGTGCCCAAGAGGGGCAAGAAGTCCTCCGCTTCGGGGATGACCTTTTCCAATTCAGGTGAGGCGTTCATTTCGCTTGTTTTTGTCGTCCAAATCTACAACCCATCACATCCCCGGTTCCAACCACGATCGGTAGTAATCCGGATGTTCCATGTCCAGGGCCTGTTGGGTGATTTTCAAAGGCTTAAACGTATCGACCATCACGGCCAACTCCTCGGTGCCTTGTTTGCCGATGCTCGCTTCGTAGGTGCCGGGGTGCGGCCCGTGCGGAATGCCCGCCGGGTGCAGGCTGATGTACCCGCGGTCGATGCCGGTGCGGCTCATGAAGTCGCCCTCCACGTAGTAGAGCACCTCGTCGCTGTCGATGTTCGAGTGGTTGTACGGCGCCGGAATCGATTGCGGGTGGTAGTCGTACAGCCTCGGCACAAAGGAGCAAATCACGAAACCGTCCGTTTCGAAGGTCTGGTGCACGGGCGGCGGCTGGTGCACCCGCCCCGTGATGGGCTCGAAGTCGTGGATGGAGAAGGCGTACGGGAAGTGAAACCCGTCCCACCCCACCACGTCGAACGGATGGCTCGCGTACACGTAGTCGTGCAAGAAGCCCTCCTTCTTGATGCGGATGGTGAATTCCCCGAGTTCATCGTGGGTTTCCAGCTCGGAAGGCGGCCGCATGTCGCGTTCGCAGAACGGGCTGTGCTCGAGCAACTGCCCGAAGTGGTTGCGGTAGCGCTTGGGCGTGTAAACCGGCGAGGCGCTCTCGATGACCAACAACCGGTTCGCCGCCGTGTCAAAGCTCATCCGGTAAATCAGCCCCCGCGGGATCACCAGGTAGTCCCCCGGCCGGAACGCGATGTTCCCCACCATGCTGTGCAGCGTCCCCGAACCCTCGTGCACAAACAGCACTTCGTCGTTGTCGGCGTTCTTGTAAAACACGTCCTCCGCCATGCTCGCCGCAGGCGCCGCGAGCGACAAGATGACATCCGAGTTGAACAACACCGGCACACGGCCCGCGAGGAAATCCGGATGCGGCGCCACCTTGAACCCCTCGAGCTTCCGGCTGAGCAGGTTGTGTTCGAGGGCTGCTTTCGGCTGCACGTCCACGCTTTGGCCTACCGCCTTCACCATCGTCGGGCGGTGCGTGTGGTACAACAGGGAACTCATCCCCGCGAACCCCACGGTCCCAAACAGCTCTTCATAGTACAGCGTGCCGTCCGGCTTCCGGAATTGCACGTGGCGCTTCTGCGGGAAGTCGCCGAGTTTGTGGTAGAAAGGCATGCGGCGAATTTACTTCACGCGCGACCGACCGGGGCTGACCCCTCGACTATTCGACCCAAAACCGCCAGCCCGGCGTCTCGCCCGCCTGGTTTAACCGCCACCTCAGCGCCATCTTCGTCCCCGGCACAAGCGGCTCGCCCGCGTTCAGCCGGTTTTTCCGCAGGATGGCCTTCATCTTGACGCCCGTCCGCTGCGAGAACTGCCACAAGGTTTCCCCTTCTTGGACGGTGGCCCACGCTTCCGGCCCGCGGCTCCGCTTCGGCTGCAAGTAGACGACCTCCCCGGCCTCGACGGCGTGGTCGCGGTCCTTCCGCTCCACCTCGTTGTAGCTGTAGAACTGCCACGGCATCATGTCCAACGCCTCCGCCAGCGCCTCGTACGTATCGCCTGGTTCCGCGACGATGTACTGGATGGTGTTTTCTGAAACGAGGACCTCCCGTCCCCCCGCAAAGCGCCCCCCGATCAAGTCCTGCTGTTCCTCCGCAAGCGCCTCCCCCTTCGCCATCAGCTCAAGGGCTTGGTCGTCGTAAACGTACAATTCGTAGCGCTCCACCAGGTCGATGAGCTTGTCGGCGTACTGGGGGTTGGTGGCGTATCCGCACCGCTTCAACCCCTTCGCCCATCCCTTGTAATCGGTGATGTCGAGTTCAAACAGCGACTCGTAGCGCGACCGCTGGAGGAATTGGCTGTGGTCGTCGAAGCTCTCAGCGGCGTCCTGGTAGGCGCGGAAGCACTCGCCTTTCGCGTCGTCATCGTGGTAGGTGCGTCCGCCTTCCCAGTCGCCGTGGCACTTGATGCCGAAGTGGTTGTTCGAAACGCGCGCCAGTTCGCTGTTGCCGTTGCCGCTTTCGAGGATGCCTTGCGCGAGGGTGATGCTCGCGGGGATGCGGTGGGCGACCATTTCGCGGATGGCCACGTCGCTCCATTGGGCGATGTAATCGTTTGGCGAATTCTTGGGCGCTTGGGCTTGGGCAGCGGACCAAATCCCGACCACCATCGCCCCCAGCACCCCCCACCGGCGGGCGCTTGTCGCGGATTTCCAATTTGTTACCAACATCAACCCAAAATTCCACCAATAAAACGCAGCCCCGCCCGGCCCATTGCCCGCGATATCCACGGCCCGGTGTTCACACCCGGATCACATGGGCGGGAGTTCGAAGTCGAACAACCCGGTGCGCAACGGCTCGGGCGAGGCGGTGAACCCCCATTCGAGCAGGGCTCCGACGTTCGCGTCGAGGGAAAAATCGACGTGACGGGATGCGGTTTGGCCCCACCCATAGACGTGCTTGGGCAGCCACTCCTGTTCCTCGAGCGCCTGCAACACCTCCGCCGCGGCCTCTTCCCCGCTGCGCCCCCCTTGCTCGAACCGCACCAGCGCCTCCTCCGCCCGCGCGAACAGCGCCATCTTCTCCGGCACGAATGGCGCCCCGCTCCCCGGCCGGTCCTCGCTCAGGAAGCCATCGAACGCCGCGGCATCCCCGCTCTTGAAGAAGTGGAAGCAGGCCCGCTGCAACCACAGGTCGTGGAAGAGCACCTGGCCCAGCCACAGCTGCGTCCACGCATTCCAGGTCGGGAAAGAGCCCATGGCTCGGTAAGCGTTCGACACCATGAAATCGGCCTGCTGCAATTGCGTGCGGTGCAGGCGATCCATCGGCTCAAACCGATCCGCCGAGAAATCCGCCGCCGACCCGCCGCGCCCGAACGCGTCGAGGAGCAGCTTGGCGCCGAGGAACACGGACTCAAACGTGTTGATCAGCCCGTTGCTGTAGAGGGCGTCAACGAATCCGTACGTGTTGTTCGTCAGGAAGAACCGGTCGCCCACGGACCGGTTGGCCCCGTATTGCAGGCGGCCGGTGCGGATGAAGGGGAAGACGGGTTTGACCGGGGCCAAATGCGCAGCAACACTGGGGAATTCCGAAATGATCGCATGGAACTCCTGTTCCGGCGTGAGCCCCGGCCGCTCAGGATGCTTCCGCGGATCGAGCATCAGCCCCACGCTGGCCCGCTTCGAGGCGGAGCGGTGGAAGTTGTCGAAGGGGATGACCCACATCCAGCCGCCATCGAACACGTGGTGCAAAGTGCCGTCGTGGAGGCGCTTGGTTTGGCCTGGTAAATCGTCGGCATCCAGCAGGTCATCGAACGGAACCAGCCCCTCCACGTGGGTGAAAATCGTCCGCGAATGCGTGGCGAAGTCCTCGGTACCCGTCCGGTAGCCCGCCTGTTGTGCGAGCAGCGAGTGCTTGCCGCTCGAATCGATGTAGTACGCGCCTTCAAAGGTCCCGACGTCTGTTGCAATGCGCACGCCGTCCCCGTCGATTTCCACGGCCTCGATCCGCGTTTCATCGAGGTAGTCACAGCCGTAGCGTTTGGCCGCCTCGAGCAAGTACACGTCCACGTCCTCGCGCATCAGGTGGCTCTCGCTGTAGAACGGCAGGTGCGGCGGAATGAGCTGGTGGCACTGGTCACCTTGCATCGCTTGGTCGCGCTCGTGGTAGGCAAATCCGATGCTGTGCTTGATGCCGCATTGCGGGGTGATGTGGTCGACGATGCGGTCGGCGTGGCTGAGGTGCTCGATTTCCGGGATCCCGAAGGTTTTGCCGAGGATGAAAGGCCAAATCGCGCTCTGAGGAAGCAACGCTTCCCCCAACGCAAACCGCGGGTGCTTGCCCAATTCCACAATCAGGACCTTCAGTCCGTGCTTGGCGAGGATGCACCCAAAGGAAGTGCCGGCAATTCCGCTGCCGGATATGATGACGTCGTACCGCATTGTGTTCCCGTTTGGTGCGGTAAGATAGCGGTTCAGAATTAGTTAGGGATTTCGCTCCCGGGCAGTTCCCGAGCCACTACGCCGTCCGGCCCGTAGAACTTCCACGTCCCGGTGGGCCGGCCTTCAGCATCGTATTCGCCCTCGATGTGCGGGACGCCGCCGGGGTACCACGTGCGGTAGGTGCCGACTTGCACACCGTGCTCGTAGGTGTGCTCGGACCACGGCTCGCCGTCAGGGTATTTCGCGACCCACTTGCCGTGGCGGCGCCCTTCGGCGTCGTAGCTCCCAGCTTGGTTCAGCGAGCCGTCGGGGTGGTACTGCCGCTCGGCCACGGTGTCGCCCGCGACGACGCGCACTTCGCGTTTGGGCGTTCCGTCCGGCCAGGTGTCCGTGACTTCGGTTTGGCCTGCATCCACCGCTGGCCCAGCCGCCTCACCGCACGCCATAAGCGTGACTAACATGATGAAAATCAGCCTATTCATTTCCTCCGTTCAATCGAATACGCGACCAAATCCCGCAGCGCTTCCCGCGTCGCGCTCGGCGCAAACCCGTCCAACTCCGCCATCGCTTCCTCGAGCAGCGCCGCCATCTTCCCCCGTGCATAATCCATGCCGGGCCCTTCGAGCACCGCCCGCATCACTTGGCCCACCGCCGCCGGGTCGTTGCTGCGCCACCGCACCAGCCGGATGAGCCGCCGCCGCTCGCTCGCCGTGGCCTGCTCCAGCGTGTGGATCAGCGGCAGCGTCATTTTGCGCTCCTTGATGTCCACACCCGTCGGCTTGCCGGTCCGTTCGCCTTCGCCGAGGTCGAGCAGGTCGTCTTGGATTTGGAAGGCCAAACCCACCAACTCCCCAAACCGCCACATCCGCTCCACCCCCCGCTCATCCGCCCCCGCCGAAGCCGCCCCGCACGCGCAACAGGCCGCAATGAGCGACGCCGTCTTCCGCCGGATGATGTCAAAGTACACCTCCTCCGTGATGTCCAGCCGGCGCGCCTTCTCGATTTGCAAGAGCTCCCCCTCGCTGATCTCCCGGACGGCCCGCGAAGTGATCTTCAGCAGGTCGTACGTGTCGTCCTCCACGGCCATGAGCAGGCCGCGCGACAGCAGGTAGTCGCCCACGAGCACTGCCGCCTTCTCCCGCCACAGGGCCTTGACGCTGAAAAACCCGCGCCGCATGTCACTGTCGTCCACCACGTCGTCGTGCACGAGGGTGGCGGTGTGCAGCAATTCGATGAGCGAGGCGGCCACTTGGCTCCTCCGCCCGAGCGCCTCTTCCGGCCCCACCTCGGCGTGCAACCGCGCGGTCAAGAACACGAACAGCGGCCGCATCTGCTTCCCGTTCCGCCGCAAAATGTGCCGCAAAACCAGGTCGAGCAGCTTCACATCCGTCCGCATGGATTCGCGGAAATGCACCCGGAATTGGGCCATGTCTTGGGCCACGGGGGCTTGAATGGAATCGATGCGGCTCATCAGGTGCAAAGGTAGGTCACGCGCACCAGCGGCCGCGCGGGTTATCTTTGGGCCATGATTCGATCGATGACCGGTTACGGCAAGGCCGCAGGGACGTATGGCGCACGGCGCTACACGGTGGAGTTGCGCTCCTTGAATGGCAAGCAGTTGGACCTGAGCGTGCGCATGCCGTCGGTCTTTCGCGAGCACGAGATGGCCTTGCGCAAGCAGTTGGCGGCCGAGCTCGTGCGGGGCAAGTCGGACCTGATCTTGTCGTATGAAATGGAGCCGGGCGAGGCGCGGCAGGCGCTGAACGCTCCGGTGATCGCGGCCTATTTGGACCAAATCCGCACCATCGCCACCACCCACGACCTCCCCCAAGGCGACTGGCTCGCCCCCATCCTCCGGCTCCCCGACGTCGTCGCCCAACCGCAGGACGCCCTCGACGAGGCCGAATGGGCCTTCGTCACCGACTTGGTCGCCCAAGCCATCGCGGCGTTCAACGGCTACCGCGAGCAAGAGGGCGCCACCATCGCCGCCGACTTCACCGAACGCATCTCCACCATCGCCGCCCTCGAAGCCGGCCTCGACGACCTCCTCGCCGCCCGCATCGCCCGCGTAAAAGCCCGGATGCAGCAGCACCTCGACGAAGCGCTCGAACGCGCCCGCGTCGATGCCAACCGCTTCGAGCAAGAAGTCCTGTTCTACCTCGAAAAAATGGACGTCAGCGAGGAACGCCAGCGCCTTCGCGCCCACCTCGCCCACTTCACGGAAATCCTCGAAGGCCCCTCCGGCCAAGGCAAAAAGCTCGGCTTCATCGCCCAAGAAATCGGGCGCGAGATCAACACCCTCGGTTCCAAAGCGAACGACGCTGAAATCCAGCGCCGCGTGGTCGCCATGAAGGACGAACTCGAGAAAATCAAGGAGCAAGTCCTCAACGCCCTCTGAACATGACCCCCGGAAAAGCCATCATCTTCTCGGCCCCATCGGGCTCCGGCAAGACCACCATCGTCCGGCACCTGCTCGCCCACGTGGGGCTGCCCATGGGCTTTTCCGTCAGCGCCACCACGCGCCCGCCGCGGGGAACCGAGCAGGACGGTGTGGACTACCATTTCTTCACGCTCGAGGCGTTTCGCCAGCTCGTGGCGGAGGACGCGTTTGTCGAGTGGGAAGAGGTGTATCCGGGCAAATGCTATGGCACCTTGAAGCGCGAGTTGGACCGGATGTGGTCAGCGGGGGAAGTGGCCTTGTTCGATGTGGACGTGGAAGGGGGCGTGGCGTTGAAGGAGGCGCTGGGAGATGCGGCGCTGTCCATCTTTGTGCAGCCGCCGTCCATCGCGGTTTTGCGGGAGCGGCTTGAGCGCCGGGGCACGGATGCCCCCGAGGTGATCGAGGAGCGAATTGCGAAGGCGGCCCGGGAATTGACGTATGCCGGGCGGTTCGACACCATCCTCATCAACGACGTACTGGAATCGGCCTGCGAGGAGGCGGTGCGCCGCGTGCGCGATTTCGTGGCGAAACAGCCGGTCGCATGAATCCCGTCAGCCGCAACGTGGGCCTGTACTTCGGGTCGTTCAACCCCATTCACATGGGGCACCTCGTCATTGCGAACCACATGGCGACCCACACGGATGTGGAGGAGGTGTGGCTCGTGGTCACGCCCCAATCACCGCACAAGTCGCGCTCGGATTTGATCGGCTTCGGCCACCGGATGCAGATGGTGAAACTGGCTTTGGCCGATAACCCCGCCTTGGATGCCACCGATGTGGAGGCCCACATGCCCGAGCCGCACTACACCGCCGCGACGATGCGCCACTTGCGGGCGCAGCACCCCGAGGTGGTGTTCAGCATCATCATCGGGGAGGACAACCTCGACGGCTTGCACACGTGGAAGGACTATGAAGAACTGTTGGAGCACCACCGGTTCCTCGTTTATCCCCGCCGGACGCCGGATGCTCCGGAGCCGCCCAAACGTCCCTCCGGTGCCGTGACCTGGGACCACCCCCATGTGCAGCGGTGCGACGCCCCGATGATCAGCATTTCGTCCACGTATTTGCGCCAGGCCATTTTGGCCAACAAGGACATCCGCTACTTGCTGCCGGACAAGGTGCTCAATTACATCGGGAACAACCACCTCTACGAAGAGGCCTGATCAGGTGTTGTTGAAGGCGTTCATCGTGCGCGCCATGCCCGCAGTGGCAAAGCTCCACACGCATTCCACGCAACGGTTCAAGCGTTCATCGAGCGCCGTGCGCTCTTCCGCATTCCATTTCCCGAGCACATAATCCACTTGGGCGCCTTTGCTGAACTCGGCGCCAATGCCGAAGCGCAGGCGGGGATAGGTGGCCGTGTTCAGGACCGCTTGGATGTCCTTCAGGCCGTTGTGCCCGCCATCGGAGCCCTTGCCACGCATGCGCAGCGTTCCGAAAGGCAAGGCCAAATCATCGGTGATGACCAACACATGGTCGAGCGGGATTTTTTCCGCGTCCATCCAGTACCGCACAGCTTTTCCGCTGAGGTTCATGTACGTGGACGGTTTGAGCAGCACGAACTGGCGCGCCTTAAAACGGAACGTGGACACCTCGCCCAGTCGAGCGGGAGCAAAACGTGCTTCCCGCGACTGGGCGATGGCGTCCACGACCTTGAACCCGATGTTGTGTCGGGTGTCCTCATATTCAGCACCGGGGTTGCCGAGACCGACGATGAGGTACTTCATGCGATTACGCTTCTTCCGCTGCTGCAGCTGCGGCCATTGCGGCACGCGTACGCTTGACAGAAGCGATGAGGGTCGAATCGTTCAACAAGATTTCGCAACCGTCGACGGCGAGGTCACGCACCCGCAGGTTGTCCCCGATCTCCAAGCTGGTGATGTCCACGGTGATGGCCTCCGGCAACGCGTTGGGCAATCCGCGAACAGGCACGCGGCGGTATTGCAACTCGAGTCGGCCACCGTTCATCACACCGGGAGAAGTTCCCGTGGTGCGCACAGGCAGTTCCACGCGGACCTCCTTCGCTTCGTCGAGCTGCAAGGCGTCGATGTGCACGATGTAGTCCGTGACCGGGTGGAATTGGATTTCTTGGAAGATCGTATCGTACGTGGTTCCGTCGATGTCCAAGGCAATCCGGAAGACATCCGGGTTGATGACCAAACGTTCGATGTCCAGCTTCGCAACGTGGAAGTGAACTTGCTCGGTGCCTCCGTAGAGGACACCCGGGACACGGCCTTCCTTCCGGAGGGTCGCAGCATCTTTTTTCCCTACGCTCCCACGGAGGGAGCCGCTCAATGATGCAGTCTTCATGATATGGGTTGTTTAAACAATGAGTTCTGAACTGATGGAACGCTCCTCGACGAGGCAAGTGAGCGTTTTTGCGAACAACTCGTGGACGGGGATCACCTTGATTTTCTCGGTGTCCACGCCTTCACGGAGGGGCATGCTGTCGGTGATGACGAGCTCGCTCAGGCTGCTGGCCGCGATGCGGTCATAGGCCGGGCCGCTCAGCACCCCGTGGGTGCAAAGGGCGCGCACGCTGCGGGCGCCGTGCTCCATCATCAAGTCGGCCGCCTTGGTCAAGGTGCCGGCCGTGTCGCACATGTCGTCCACGAGGACCACTTCCTTGCCGGCCACGTTCCCGATGACCGTCATGGATTCGACTTGGTTCGCCACGGCGCGCTGCTTGTAGCAAATGGCCATGTCCACACCGAGGCGCTTCGCGTAGCTGTTCGCGCGCTTGGTGCCGCCCGTATCCGGGGTGGCGATGCAGAGGTTCGAACGGTCGAGGTTTTCGAGGTAGGGGATGAACACCGTGCTTGCGTAAAGGTGGTCGACCGGGACTTCGAAGAAGCCTTGGATTTGGTCCGCGTGCAAATCCATGGTGATCAGCCGGTCGATGCCTGCGGCGGTCAGCAAATTCGCGACGAGCTTCGCCCCGATGGCCACCCGCGGCTTGTCCTTGCGGTCCTGCCGCGCCCAACCGAAGTAGGGAATCATCGCAATGATCCGCTTCGCACTGGCGCGCTTGGCGGCGTCGATGAGGAGGAGCAATTCGAACAGGTTGTCTGTGGGGGGGTAGGTGCCTTGGATGATCACCACTTCCTTGCCCCGCACCGTTTCTTCAATGCTCACCTGGAACTCGCCGTCGCTGAACCGCGTGGTGTTCACGGGGATGAGCTCAGCACCGAAAGCTTCGGCCACGCGGGCGCCGAAGGCATGGGAGGAAGAACCGGCGAGGATTTTGAGCATGGCAAGCAGGCTTTTTTGAGGGGGCAAATGTACGGGATTTCACGCTGAATACCAAGGGGTTTTCAATGCAGGGAAAACCGAACGGGCAGGGTGTATTTCACGCGGACCGGACGGCCTTGCTGGCGGCCGGGATTCAAGGCGGGCAGTTCGTCGATGCACTGGAGGGTGGTGGCTTCGAAAGCGGGGTGGGGGGATTTGAGGATGCGGGCCTCGCGGATTTGGCCCTTTTCGTCCACTACGTATTCCAAATAAACCACACCGTCGATGCCGGCATCCTTCATATGCCGCGGGAAATCCACGCACGCCTGCATGTGCTCGATGATGCGCTGCTCGGTGCACGCGCGCTCGGCGTCCGGGTCCAACACGTCCACGCACGCGTCAAACGCCGGCATGTGGTCCGCCACGAGCAAGGTCACCGGTTCGGGATCGAAGGAGGGCTCGGGCCCAGGCCCCGTGAGGTCGTCCCAAGCAGCGAAGAAAACCGGCTCGGGGTCCGGCGCAATGCGGACGGGGCCGACGGGATCCGGCGCAGGATCCGGCACGAGTGAAGGCGGGGCGACCGGTGCAGGCGGTGGCGGAGGCTTGACCGGCGCCGAGGCCGGGATGACCTCCGCTTCGAGCAAGTCCAACGGGCCAGCTGCAGCGGCGTGCCAAGGGGCGTCTGACCAAGTGAAGTTGGTCCACTCAAGGGCCGCCCACGTCACGGAAAGGGAAACGATGAGCCCGAGCAAAAAGTAGGGCTGGGGGGTGTTTTGTGTAGGCATGAAAAAAGGAGTTGAGGTGCGATTCAACTCCTTTCGAAAACTGTGCCAGCATGTGTTAACGCGCGGTCAGGAGGCGATGAGCTTGAAGCCTTTGCCGTGGACGTTCATGATCTCGATGCTGGGATCTTTGGCGAGGTGCTTCCGGAGTTTGGCGATGTAAACGTCCATGCTCCTGCCGTTGAAGTAGTTGGCGTCTCCCCAAATCGTGCGCAAGGCAAACGGCCGTTCGAGCAGCCCATTTTTGTGCTTGGCCAACAGATAGAGCAGCTCGTTTTCCTTCGTGGTCAGGCGCTTTTCTTCCGAGCCGTGCAGCAAGGTTTGCGTGTTGTAGTCAAACGCATATTCACCGATGTTGAATTCGCTCACCTCGTCACCTTCTTCGGGCAACGCCGCGGAACGCCGGAGGATGGCTTGGATGCGCATGAGCAACTCGTCCATGCTGAACGGTTTGGTCATGTAGTCGTCCGCACCGACTTTGAAGCCTTCGAGCGTGTCCTCTTTGTCCGACCGCGCCGTGAGGAACAGGATGGGCAGGTGCTTCGATTCCCGCCGGATTTCCTCGGCCACTTGAAAGCCATCCTTGCGCGGCATCATGACGTCGAGCAGGACGAAGTCAAACGAGTGGCGGTGAAATTCCTTGAGGCCTTCGACCCCGTCTTTCGCCCAGACCGCCTCGAACCCTTTCACGTTCAAGAAATCGGAAAGGAGTCGGCCCAAATTGGGGTCGTCCTCACACAACAAGATGGAGATTTTCTTTTCGGTGCTCATGTTAGCTTTCAGGTTGATTTTTCGGCAATTCAATAACGAAGGTGCTGCCCTTGCCGGTTTCGCTTTCGACGTGAATCTCCCCGTGGTGGCGGATGACAACGGTTTTCACATAGCTCAAACCCAAGCCAAATCCCTTCACGTCGTGCACGTTTCCAGTGGGCACACGATACAACCTATCAAAGACCTTGCCTAAATGTTCTTTCGGAATGCCGATGCCGTTGTCCTTGAAGCGAAACTCCACACCCTTCGGGGTGTTGCGGCTCGAGATTTCAATCAGGGCATCGCCGTCCGCGTACTTCAATGCGTTGTCCATCAGGTTGTACACCACGTTCGTCAGGTGGATGCGGTCGGCGTTGATGACGGGGTCGGATGCGGCCAAGTTCAGTTCCACTTTGCCGCCCCGCTTCACGGTTTGGATGGCGAGGTTCTTGACCACTTCCTTCACCACGTCGTGCGCGTTGAGCGTTTGCATAAACAGCCTCATGCTCCCGGAATCGGCGAGGCTCGCCTGCAGCACATTTTCCACCAGCACGCCCAGCCGCTTGTTCTCCTCGCGAATGAGCCCCACGTAATGCTTCAGGGTGTCCTCGTTCCGCCGCATGTCCGCGTCGTTGAGGGCTTCTGAGGCCAAACCGATGGTGCTGATGGGCGTTTTCAATTCGTGGGTCAGGTTGTTCATCAGGTCGCGGCGAATCCGGTCGATCCGCTTGTTCCGGTTGGCGGTCAGCACCGCCCGAAACAGCCCGGCGGCAATGATGGCCAGCATCAACCCTGTTAACGCGAATTGGCCCAACAAATTGCGCAACAAGTAGCGATCGAGCCGCTCGAAATGCAGGCACAGCCGCAAGGGCTCGATGACCACGCAATACCCTTCTTCGGTGAGCGCTGTCCGGTGGGCCTCCGCCGCCTCATCGAGCCGCACGGGCTGGCCGTAGCGGTCGAACACCCCGATGATGGGCGGTCGATTGATGCCGTGCTCGTGCAAGCTCTGCCGGATGAGGCTGTCCACCATGAAGGCGTCCATCCGCTGCAGCATTTGGCGCTCCTCCGCGCTCAGCGTCTTCCCGATGGTCAGTGCGTTCGACGGCGCTTCAATGGCCTCGAGTTCCGCCTGCAAGGTGGTGGTGGTGGTTTGGGTTAAAAAGCCCTTCACCTCGGCCAACGCATGGGCCACGTTGTCGTCGAACAGTTGCTGCTTCATCCGCACGGACGAGCGCAGCCAATGGATCTGGATCGCGCTCATCCCGAGGAAGGCCGCCACCATCAACACGATGAACCACGGGAAGTGCTGCGTCCGCTTTTTTGCCATAACGTCCCAAAGTTAGGAGGCAAGCGGACTGGTGCGCGTAACATCAACATCCCTTAACAAACCGGTCACGTGGGCCGCGAAAGAAGGCGGGAACTTAGCGGGCATATACAGGCCCTACTTGGCGGTGGGCCGAGGTTTGACGGTCCTCCAACTGGACGATGCAGGGGGTTCACAACGGTGAGCTCCCTGTTTTTATTCCGGGCCTTTCAACGCGGTGAAGCGCCATTGTGCAAACCATAGCGGCTCGTCGTATCTTCGTCAATCCCTTGCCCCTGCGCGCCATGATCCCGCAATCCACCGTCGCCCAAATCCTCGAAACCGCCGTCATCGAAGAGGTGATCGGCGACTACGTCGAGCTGAAAAAACAGGGCAGCAGTTACCGCGGCTTGAGCCCGTTCACCAACGAAAAGACGCCCTCCTTTTACGTCATCCCCAACAAGGGTATTTTCAAGGACTTCTCCAGCGGCAAGGGAGGCAGCCTCATCACGTTCCTGATGGAATTGGAATCGCTGACGTATCCCGAAGCCCTGCGGCTGCTGGCGAAGCGGTACAACATCGAGATCGAGGAGCGCGAGCAGACGCCGGAAGAGCTGGCCGCCCGGAGCGAAAAGGAGAGCATCGCCGCGGTGGTGGCGTGGGCCCAAAAATGGTTCACCGAGCAGCTGCACAGCACCGAAGCGGGCCAGGCCATCGGCCTGAGCTATTTCACCGAGCGCAGGTTCCGACCGGAGACCTTGAAGCGGTTCCTCATCGGCTATTCGCCGGATGTTTGGGACGCCTTTTCGAAGGCGGCGGTAGCGGCGGGCTACGAGCCGAAGTGGCTGGTGGCGGCGGGCCTCTCGCGGGAACGGGACAACGGCGGGCTGTGGGACTTCTTCAAAGGCCGGGTCATGTTCCCGATCCGGGACATTACGGGCCGGGTCATTGGGTTTGGCGGGCGGACGCTGAAGAAGGAAAAGGACGTTGCGAAATACTTCAACAGCCCGGAGAGCGCCCTGTACCACAAGAGCGACGTGCTGTTTGGCGTCCACTTGGCGAAGCCGGCAATTACGAAGGAGGACCGGGTGCTGCTGGTGGAGGGCTACACCGACGTGATGGCGCTGCACCAGGCGGGGCTCGAGCACGCGGTGGCGTCGAGTGGGACGGCCTTGACGGAGGGCCAAATCAAAATCATCCGCCGCTTCACCAAGCAAGTCACCGTGCTCTTCGACGGCGACGCCGCGGGGGTACGCGCTTCCTTGCGCGGCATCGACCTCCTGCTCGCCGCCGGGCTCAAAGTGAAGGTCCTGTTGTTCCCCGACGGGGACGACCCGGACAGCTATTCCCGAAAGGTCAGCGCCTCGGAGCTCAAGCGCTTCGTCGAGGAGGAATCGCAGGACTTCGTGGCCTTCAAAATCCAAGCCCTGCTCGCCGATGCGGGGAACGACCCACTCCGCCGGTCGGAGGCGGTCCGGAGCGTGGTGGAGTCCATCGCCGCCATTCCCGACGCCATCGAGCGCAGCGTGTACCTGCAGTCCTCTGCGGGGCAACTCGCGGTTTCGGAGGAGTTGCTGCAGGGCGAAGTGAACAAGGCGGTCATGCGGCAACTCGAGGCGAAGCGCAAGGCGGAGGAGCGGGCCAAACGCGCCGCCGCCACTGCCCGGACGTCCCAAGGCCGCCTCGCGCGCCCCGCGCCCCCGACTCGATCTGCCCCCCCGCCGCCCCCGGACGCTCCGCCGATGCCGGATGCCCCCCCGATGCCGGACGCGCCGCCCATTTGGGACGCCCCCCCCGGGGACAGCGGCCCGCCTCCACCCGCCCCGCCGCCCGATGCCGCGCCGAGCGGCTTGTCCATCGGCCCGGACGGCACCCTGCCCGGTTGGTCTGGACCGGAGCGCCCGCCCGGCCCACCGGTCGACCTGGATTGGTCCGATGAGTCGGCCCCAGCCCCCGCGCCGTCCTTGCTCGATGTTCCCCGCCGGTACTACCTCGAAAAGGACCTCATTCGCTTGCTCGTCAATTACGGTGGCAAGGAGGTCGGTGTCCCGATCGAAGCCGAGGAAGGGGAGGAGCCGGCGACCGAGGTGCACCCCTTTGCCGAGTGGGTCATCCACTCGCTCGAGGAGGAGCGCATCCACTTTGAGCACGTGGGCTTCCAGCAGGTCATCGATTTCGCGGTGGCGTGTTTGGACGCACACCGCATTCCGGTGTTTACGGAGTTACTCACGGCTGAAGATGTGGAGGTCCAACGGGTTTTGGCCGATGCCATGATGGTGCAGCACGTGGTCAGCGAAAACTGGGCGCTGCGGCACGGCATTTATCCGGAAGTGGAGAGCGACCACCTCGAGAAGGCGCTGCTCGATGCCATGCACCACCTGCGACTCGACAACATCCAGCAGCGGATCCGCGAAATCGGGCGGGAACTGCGGGCCGCTGAAGGCCGGGAAGACGAAGTGGAAACAACGCGCGAGCTGTTGCGCGAACGGGTCGGATTGGACCGCGAAAAATCCGAGTTGGCGAAGTACTTTAACACCACGATTTTACCGATGTAGATGGAAAATTTGCTGTCGTTTCTGGAATCGGGGGTCACGGTGGGCAAGTACAGCATCACCGTGCTGGATTTCTTCGTGGTGGTCGGGATTTTTGTGCTGGCGCAGGTGCTGTTGTGGCTGGGGCGGTTCTTCTTGAACCGGTCGATGCTGCGGCGGCGCGTGGATTTGGGCAAGCAGTTCATGATCCGGCGGATGTGGCGGACGGTGGTGTACCTCGTGGCGGGGATGTCGGCGCTGAGCGCAGTGGGCGTGGACATGAAGGTGCTGTTCGCCGGTTCAGCGGCTCTGTTGGTGGGCATCGGCATCGGCCTGCAGAGCTTCTTCAACGACGTGGTGTCGGGCTTCGTGTTGCTCTTCGAGGGCGGCGTGCGGGTGGGCGACGAGTTGGAAATCGAGGGGTCGGTGGTGCGGGTGGAGCGCATCGATTTGCGGTCCACGCGGGTGGTCTCGCGCCAAGGGGATTTGATCGTTTTGCCCAACGGCTTGTTTTCAGGCCAAAGCGTGCGCAACTTCACCCAAGGGCGCGACCGCACCCGCCTCGACGTGCAGGTCGGCGTGGCCTACGGTTCAGACACCGTGCTCGTCAGCCAACTCCTGACCCAAGCCATGCGGGAGCAGCCCGAAGTGGCCGACGACGAGGAAATCTCGGTCATCTTCCAAGATTTCGGCGATTCGGCTTTGGTCTTTGAAGTGCGTTCTTGGATCCGGTCCCCGTGGACCATCGAGCGCATCCAGAGCGACATCCGGTTCCGGATCGACGCGCTGTTCCGGGAACACGGCGTGACCGTTCCGTTCCCGCAACGGGACGTCCACCTTTATTCCCCGTCCTGAGCGGCGCGGACGTCGTGCAGGTGCAGGTTGAGCTTGATCTCGTCCGGCCCGGTTCGCATCTCCAGCCACGTGTTCCGCACCAGCGTGAAGACGATGTCTATGGCCTGCCAGTTTTTAAGCTCTTCCAACCGGTGGCCCAAATTGAACCCCACCGCCTCGATGGATCCCCCCATCGACTCATCCGTTACGAACAGCTTCAAATGCTTGCCATCGGTTCCGACTGCCCGAGGCGGCTTGGCGCACCGGACGCGGCGGCTCAGGAAAATCGGCAAAGGGTTCCCCGTACCAAAGGGTTCGAGCTGGTCGATTTGGAGGTAGGTCTCCGGCGTCAATTCCGCCAGCGGCACCTCCGCATGGTAGGTCACCGGTGGCTTCGGTCGCCGCCCGTCCAATTGCTCCTTGATGGCCGCCTCGAGCCGTGTCCGGAAGGCCTCAAGTTGGTCTGAATGCAGCTGCAAACCCGCCGCCATTGGGTGCCCACCATACTGGATCAGCAGGTCGCTGCACGCTCCGAGCGCTTCGTGGATGTCCACGCCTGCCACACTCCGCGCGCTGCCGATGAGCATCGCGCCTTCTTGGGCCAAAACAATGGACGGCCGGTAGCGGTGCTCCACCAACCTGCTCGCCACAATCCCCACCACCCCGCGGTGCCACCCCTTCCCAAAAACGAGGTTGCAGTAGGTGTTCTCCGCGTCCTGGTCCACCAATTCGATGGCCTTCTTGGTGGTGTCCTCGTCGATGACCCGCCGGCTGCGGTTCAGTTCTTCGAGCAACCGGGCGCAATCTGCTGCCCCGTTTTCGCACGTCTCGAGCAACAGGTTGACGGCCAGTTGGGCATCGCCCATCCGCCCGGCTGCGTTGATGCGCGGCCCGAGGGTGAAACTGATGTCCCGGATGGTCTCCGGCGCTTGCCGGATGTCGGCCGCGCGCATCATGGCCCGCAGCCCCGGCCGCGCCAATTCCTTCAGGCGCTTGAGCCCCAAGTGCGCCAGCACCCGGTTTTCGTCCACCAAATCCACCAAATCCGCCCCGATGCTGATGGCCACCAGATCGAGTTCTTCCAAGATGTGATCCTGCGGGAAATCCATGCGGTTCGCCAGCGCTTGCAGCAGCTTGAATGCCACGCCGCATCCGGAAAGTTCCTTAAAAGGGTAGGCGCAATCCGGCCGCTTGGGGTTGAGCAAGGCCAAAACCGGTGGCAACTCATCCTCCGGCAAGTGGTGGTCGCACACGATCACGTCGATGCCTTGCTCCCGGGCGAACGCGAGCGACTCGAACTCCTTCGTTCCGCAATCGAGCGTGATCATGAGCGTGCACCCGCGGGTGGCGGCCAACGCGACCCCCTCCATGCTCACGCCGTACCCCTCGTCCATCCGCTTGGGCACGTACGGGTGAATGTCGGCGCCGATGCCCCGCAAGTAGCCCGCTACCAGCGCGACCGAGGTGGTGCCATCCACGTCGTAATCTCCGTAGACCATGATGCGCTCCCCGCGCTGAATGGCTTGGTGCAGGCGCTCGGCCGCCACGTCCATGTCCTGCATCGCACCCGGGTCGATGAGGTGGTCGGCCTCGGGGTGCAAAAACCGGTGCGCCGCCTCGGGGGTGGAGACCCCGCGTTGGACGAGCAGCCATGCAACCAACGGGCTCACGCCAGCGTTCATGACTAAGTCCGATACCCGATGTGCATCGGGGCGGGGTTCAGCTGTCCAAGGGGTCTCTTCCATGATCGTTAGGGCGTGCAAGTTCGTCAAAAAAAGACGGTTGTTCCCGCCTGCTGCGTATCTTGGTCCCGGTTGTTTAAAATACAACGCATCTCATGCAAAACATGCCTGCTTTGAAACGAATGATGAAAGCGCTTCCTGTTTGGGCCTTCGCGCTGGCGCTCACCGCCCTCGCGGGTTGCCTGAACGAGGACAACCGCATCCCCGAAAACTGCTACGACGGAATCCAGAACAACGGCGAAGAGCTGGTGGATTGTGGCGGTCCCATTTGCGAGCCATGCGACCCGTGCGAAAACGGCCAGTACGATGTGCTTCTCGGGGAGCAATGGGTCGACTGCGGTGGCGAGTGCGAGCCATGTGATCCGTCCTTCAACGGCGTGCTCGATCCAGGAGAAACCGGCATCGACTGCGGCGGCGAGACCGGTGTGGCCTGCGGCGAGTTGTGCGGTGACGGCCTGTTGAACGGCTTGGAGGAAGGCGTCGACTGCGGCGGCCCGGATTGCGAGGTGTGTCCCTCTTGCGTGGACGGGATCATGAACGGGGCTGAAATCGGCATCGACTGCGGTGGCCCGGATTGCGATGCGTGCGCCACGGACGGCGATTGCACAAACGGCTTGCTCGATGGCGACGAGTTGTACATCGACTGCGGGGGGTCGACCTGCCCGGATTGCGAGGCGATTTTGACCTGGAAAGCGAACGGCACGACCATCCTCGCGGACTTCGAGGCCACGGCGACCTTGGACGGCGCGAGCGGTGCCATCACCATCGCTGGGTTGTCGGTCACCACCCAAGGCATCGGACTGGTGTTGCCCGAGCCGCCGCTGGTGGGATGGACCGACGGCGCGTCGATGAACTTGGATCCGACCACTGCACCCGCTGGCGTCGGCACCTACGTGGCTGTGGGTGGCAACCAGTACAGCACCCAAGTAGATGGCAACATCAACGTCACGATCACCTACGTGGACGCCCAAGTGGGCGGCATCATCGTGGGGACGTTCAGCGGTTCCATGGTGGATGCCGCGGAAGACAACGTGACGATTTCCTTGGGCTCGTTCCAGTTGCCCATTCAATAAGGAACGCAACGGTTCGAAAAAGCCCGGCACGCTTCCGCATGCCGGGCTTTTTCATGGATGAAACGGGGGTCAATCGTTCCGGATGAGGTCGAAGAGTTCGCCGAGGTCGGGGGCGAGTACGATTTCGATGCGCCGGTTGCGCGCTTTGTCCTCGGGGTCGACCGGGTGGTATTCGCTGCGGCCGGAGGCGATGAGCATCGCTGGGTCCACGCCGCCTGCGCCCGTGAGGAGGTCGACCACCGCGGTGGCGCGGAGCACGCTGAGTTCCCAGTTGTTGCGCGGAATGCTCCCCGTGGAGCGAATTTGATCGGTGTCGGTGTGGCCTTCGACGATGACTTCGAGCTCGGTTTGGCTTGCAATGACCTGTGCCAAATCCAAGAGCGCCTGCCGGCCGTCCGGATTGATTGCCGTGCTCCCCGACGGGAACAAGAGCTTCGCCTCGAGGGAAACGTACACCTTGCCATCGCGCTGTTCGACCGTCAGGCCGCGGTCCTTGAACCCCAGTAGCGCTTCGGCCACGCGTTCGCGCAAAGCAGTGGCTGCGGCGTCCCGCGCGGCGAGCAGGGCTTCCAGTTCTTCCACGCGGGCGGAGCGGGAGGCCAGTTCCCGGCTGCGCGCGTCGAGGTCGGCGCTCAGCGCGATGAGGGAGTCCTCTTGGGCCTGCAATTCCTCGCGGGTTGTGGCCATGCCGCGCAAGAGGGCCTCGTTTTCGCTGATCATGGTGGCGAGTTGGCCGGCGTTTTGCTCCGAGATGACCTCGTTCATGGCTTCGAGTTCCTTCGCCCGTTGCGTGGAGCGGGCCAGGGCGCGACCGAGGCGCGAGGTGTCCGCCTGCAGGGCCTGTTGTGCCGCTTCCAAGACGCTGACCCGGCCCTCGAGCTCCCTCCGGTTGATTTCCGCGTCGTTCATGGCCAAGCGCGCTTCAGCCTGCTCGGCCAACAGCGCGTCGCGTTCGGATTCCAGCGCATCGAAGTTCTTCATGCTGACGCATCCGGAAAGGACGGTCGCAGCGCCCAGCGCACCCCAAAGGGCGCCGTTGTGCCAAGTTCGATTTTTCATATGTTGCAACACGTTATTTGTGAAGTTTACGTTATCATTGCCACGCAAGATGAACGAGTTGAAGCCAAAATGGGGCCCACTGACGCGGGCAATCGATTGGGTAGATGCCCACCTGTCGTGGTTTTTCACCAACGGCAACAAGGTACGTGCTGAGGAGGAGTTCGTTCCCCAAGACGATCACTTGATTTGAACACACACGTTTTGCGGTTCGGTGAAAAACCGCAGCGACTCGGTTCCGCCTTCCCGCCCGGCTCCAGAGGACTTGACGCCCCCAAAGGGCATGCGCAAGTCGCGCTCGAGCCAGCAATTGATCCATGCGATGCCGCTGTCGATTTGGGCTGCTACCCGGTGCGCGCGGCGCAGGTTTTCGGTCCAAATCGTACAAGCCAACCCGTATTCCGTTCCATTCGCCAGCGCAATCGCTTCTTCTTCTGAGGCAAAGGACTGCAAGGTCACCACGGGCCCGAAGATTTCCTGTTGGTTCACATCGCAGGTCGGTGACAGGCCTTCGATGATGGTGGGTTGCATGAAATAGCCCTCGGCGCACCGTTCACCAGCGGGGTGCGTTGCTTCACCGCCGCACAACACCCGGCCGCCGAGTTCCTTGGCCGCCTCCACGAAGGACAAGATTTTCGCGAGGTGGTCAGCGCTCACAACGGCGCCCATTTTGGTGCCGTCGAGCGTCGGATCGCCCACTACCATCCGGCTGACTGCAGCGACCAGGGCGTCGCGGAATGCCGGATAGATGGATTCGTGGATGAGGTAGCGGCTGGAGCAGAGGCAGATTTGGCCTTGATTCGCGAAGCCCGATCGGATAACCGTCTTCAAGGTCAAATCGAAGTCGCAGTCGTCAAAAATGACGGCGGGATTCTTCCCACCGAGCTCAAACGTCGTCTTTTTCGAGGTGCCCGCCACCGCCCGGGCAATGTGCCTTCCGGTCGCCGTGCCGCCCGTGAACGAAATCGCCTTGATGTCGAGGTGGGTGACGATGGCCTCGCCCACCTCAGCGCCCAATCCGTGAAGGATGTTGAAGACGCCCGGCGGGAATCCGGCGTCGGTGATCCATTGCGAAAGCAGGTAAGCGGTGGCCGGCGTAATTTCCGAGGGTTTGCCGATGACGCAGTTGCCCATGGCGAGGGCAGGGGCCACCTTCCACGTGAACAGGTACAGGGGGAGGTTCCACGGCGAGATGATGCCCACCACGCCGAGGGGTTTGCGGTGGACGTAGTGCAGCTGGCCAGCGCCTCCGGACATGCTCGCCTCGGTGAGGTACTGTTGGGCGGCGGAGGCGTAGAAGCGGAGGTTTTTCTCGGCCCGGGGGATGTCCACAGCGGCGGCGAGGCGTTCGGGCTTTCCGTTGTCCTTGGATTCGGCAGCCACGAGCTCGTCGAAATGCTCGGCGATGCGGTCGGCGAGGCGGCTCAGGCAGGCCGTCCGTTCTTCCACGGAAGTGGCCGCCCAGCCGGTAAAGGCGCGCTGCGCCGCGTCCATGGCGCGCTTGACGTCCTCGCTTCCTGAGCGGGGAAGCCGGCCGTAGGGTTTGCCAGTTGCGGGTTCGATGTTGTCCAACCAAGCTCCGTTTGCTGCCGGCAGGTGCTGGCCGTCGATGAAGTTGAAAATATCCATGCAACAGAAGGTTGGGGTGAGTGTGTTTTTTTGTTATCTTCGCGCTCGATTTTTGATGTCGCTCACGCGGCAAAGGTAATCACTCCCCGATGGTGTAATGGTAACACACCGGTTTTTGGTGCCGTTTTTCTAGGTTCGAGTCCTAGTCGGGGAACCACGAGACCCGCCTCCTGCAAAGGGGCGGGTTTTTTGTGCCGTGGCGTAACAGATTTTTGGTTAATCCCAGCCGGGTGGATTCGATGAATGGGGTACATTGTCACATCAAATCCCACATCATGCGCCTGAATTTTGTCCTCGCCCTCACCACAGCGGTCTGCATGACCGCGCTGTTCGCGCCCCAAGCGGCCGCTCAAAGCCCGACCCATGCTTCCAACAGCCTCCAAGGCACATGGGTCTACAACCCGGATGCGAATGCCAACGGCAACATCGCCACGTACGACTTGATGGAGCTGCTTTCCATCTTCGGCCAGGACGTGGACGTTCCCGCCGTGGTGCCTGCGGAAACCGTGGATGAGCTGACCGCTCAGGTGGCCCTGTTGTCGGAAGCACTTGAACTGCAGACGCGCCGGATGGCGGCCGTTGTGCGGGCGATCCGTGAAATGCGCCAAAACGAGGCCGAATCCCCGTTCAAGTGGGACCCGGAGCTCGGAGCTTGGGTGTGCACAGACCCGGTGGTTGTTGACGCGGGCTTGTCTGCCGGCGCGATCCACACGAACCGCATCACGGCCGGATCGGGGCAGTTTGGGGGAATGGACGTGGACTGACGCTGCCTTGCGCACGAGCGCGAAATGAAAACGGCCGGGTTGCACACATCGCAGCCCGGCCGTTTTGTTGGGATGGGATGCTGCTCACTGCCCTTGCATCAGGGTTTCGACCTGCTGCATCAGGAGTTCAACCGAGGATTCGAGTTCGTTGACTCGGTTCGTGAGGGAATCGATGGTTGCGGTTTGGTCCTGGCCATTGACAGTCAGGGTTCCGGGAATGTCCACCGTGCCGTCGAGGTACACCGTGAGGGCGTTGCCCCGGGCTTGCATGGCGCCGTTGCCGACCGCAAAGACCATCCCGGGGAGCTCCAGTGCGTTGTATTGCCCTACCACAAAGCTCTGATCCGCATCGGCCACCGTGGACAGCCCAAAGGCTGCGGAAGACGTAGCCGTGGCTTGGGTTTGGCGGCCGTGGGAGGAGCTGTAGAGTCCGCTCGCTTCGGTTTGGTACCCTTCCGCATGGGCGGCATAGCCCGAGGCGTCAGACTGGTAGCCCTCCGCGTGGGAATTGCTCCCGCTCGCGTGCGTTGCGTCTCCCTCCGCGTGGGAAGCGGTTCCCGAGGCGATGGTGGTGCGGTTTTCAGCATGGCTGTAGAGTCCGGTCGCATCGGTGAGGTAGCCTTCGGCGTGCGCAGCGGTGTTGCTTGCAAGCGTCACGTAGCCCTCGGAGTGGGCGTAATTGGCCGTGGCATCGGTGGCATAGCCTTCCGCATGGGACGCCGTCCCCGAAGCGTAGGAGCTCATGCCTTGGGCATGCGAGGCCACGCCGGCCGCTGTTGAACCTTCTCCTGCGGCGCTGGAACAGGTAGCGGTGGCGCTGGTCAGGCGGTTTTGGGCGTGGGAGTATGCGCCGGAAGCCGTCACATTGAGTCCGCTCGCTTGGGCAAATGCGCCGGTGGCGTTCGCGTTCAATCCGTGGCTGAAGGTGGTTTCACCACGGATTGCTCCGTGAATGTAAGCGTAATCGATGTTGCCGATGGTGGTGTCCTGCAGCATGGACAAGCCGAGCGAATCGCGCGCAGCGCTGGGGTGGGTGGACCCCGTGCCCCCGCCGGCTACGGGCAGCACGCCTTCCGGGGTGAACGTGCCGCCGTACCAGGGGAGGAATTGGAGCAAGTCGCCGATTTCAATTTCCCCGTTGTTGTCGTAATCGGGGTTGTACGGGAAGCCATAATCGCTTTGAGCTGCGGCGGGCAGGGCGATGGAACAGGCCAAAACCCATCCACACGCTCGGGCCATGAGGGGGTAGCTGATGTGTTTCATGTCTTAAAATTACGCAGAAAAGCCGCCCCATCAGGGACGGCTCTCCGGCGAATTGGGGGTGAGATCACCCAAATTGAATAGCGCTTAGTGTACGACCATCATGGTCTTGGTGGCCCGTTCGGTCTCGGTTTGGAGCAACACCTCATACAATCCAGCTTCCAGTGCAGTTGAATTGAATTGCACCCACTGTCGTTGCTTGGCCGGCACCCAGCCTTGGAAGATTTCTTCCATCAGCATGCCTGAACTGCTGAACAGCCGGACTGACACCCGGCCTCCTTCATCCAATTCGAATGCCATGGAAGCGGCCTCGTCCGATGGGTTGGGTTGCAGGCTGGTGATCCGAATTCCGGGGTCAACGGTCAGGCCAGCGCCACCGCCACCGTCCGGCTCCGGCTCATACGGCCCGGGAACGGGCGGATTGGGCAAGCACGAAGTGGTCGCTGCCGAGTACGCATAGCTGAACACCGTCACGTTGCCGGCACAATCCGTGGCGGTGTATGAGCGGGTGACCGTGACCGGCTGCGTGCAGTCGAGGTCGCCGAAAACATCCCCCGTGCCCGACACGCTCGAGCCTCCGAGGGTACCGGTGTAGAAGAATTCCCCACTGAATCCGAAGTTGCTGTTCTTCAAGTTCGCGCCGAAGCCCACTTGAAGGCCGTAGTAGCCGTTCGAAGGTTGGTGGGTCAAATTGAGGCTCGCCCCGTCATATTCCCCCCATCCCGTCAAGGTACCAGAGGTCATCAAGTGGTATTCCCAGTTCTCGTGGTCGTTGACCATCTCACCGCAGACGTACTTGTACGATTGCGGCCCGGGTTGTGCCATCCACGTCGTCCAATCCATCGCGGGGTCGTAGACCAAATCCACCGTCCACCCTGCATTCGGGTTGTCGAGCGAGACCACGGTTTGGCTCAGCACCCAGGATCCGTCCTCGAGGTGCGTCACCGTGCCGGCCACCGATTCGTAGAAGGCATCACCGGGCAGGTTGCCCAAGTACAGGCTGTGGACCAAACCGAAGCTCGGTGGAATGTTGGCATCGCACGTGAGGCCATTGCCCAGCGGCTCCGGCGTGGTCACTGTGCAGTACCCCTGGGTGACGTCAAAGCCTTCCTCAAGCGCAGGGGAGATGACTTCTTCGTACACCAACGTGGTGCCGGCATCGCAGTTGTCAGCAACTTCCAAGGTGCACGCTTCGGGCAAGGTGAACGCCCCGCCATAATCATCGAAGCAAAGCTCAATGGTCTCACCGTTGCTGGCCTCGCACACGCCGGAGATGACCGGTGCGGTCGTGTCGGAAACGGTGATGAGCTGCTGCGCTGTCGACACATTGCCACAGTCATCGGTGACGCTGAAGGTCCGCAGGATTTGGTATTCCGTATCGCAAATGCCTTCGATCAGGCTGTCGCTGTAGGCGTAGACCAAATCCACATCCGCCGTCGCATCGTCTTCCGCCACAATCCACTCCAACGGCACCTCCACGTCGCACGACCACGCCAAATCGGCTGGCACAAACGTGATGGTCGGCGCTGCGGCATCCGTAACGGTCGCGGTCGTGGTGACGAAGGCGCTGTTGCCCGTCACGTCGGCAGCGGTATAGGTGATGAGGGCCACGAACGTTCCCGTGCACGTTTCTTCGATGACCTCGGTCGTCACCTCCAACGTCGCGTTGTCGTCACACGCGTCCGAATAGCTCGGCGCGTAATCCAAGAAGTCGACTTCGAGCCACGCTTCGTAGGTCAAAATCAATGCGCCAGGCGTGGCATCGAACACCGGAGCAGTTTGGTCCACCACCTCCAGGGTTTGAACGGCCTCGGCGAAATTGCCACACGCATCCGTCGCCGTGTACGTGCGTTCGATGGTGTAGTTGCCAGCAATGCCCGATTCGGTAACCACGTCGACGTAGGTCACGTTCACCGCCCCGCCGCAGTTGTCTGTAGCTGCAGGCAAGTCCGTCGGAATGGCGTCGCTGCATCCGATCGTCGCCGCCTCGAAGGTGCCCTCGAAGGTCGGTGGCGTGGTATCGAGCAGCACGATGGTTTGGGTCGCCGTGGCGGTGTTGCCGCAGTCATCCGTGGCGGTGTAGGTGCGGGTGTAGGCGCCTGCTCCACATCCTCCCGCTGCCGCAACATCGGTCCAAGTGAGGTCCACCGAGGCGCTGCAGTTGTCCGTTGCGGTGGCGTACGCGGCCACTCCGTCGAACGCTTCGCAGTTCAGTTCGAGGGTTTCGGCGTCCAACGCAATGACCGGTGCGGCGTTATCCACGACGGAAATGACTTGCACGTGTTGCACGCTGTTTCCACTGCAGTCTGTGGCCGTCCAGGTGCGCGTGATTTGGGCCGATCCATCGCATGTGCCAGCCTCCGTCACCTCCTCAAATGCCACGACAACATCCAAAGTACAGGCATCCGTGGCTGTCAACTCAACGACGTCTGGCACGTTGCCACACGAGACCGTCACATCGGTTGGGAGTGCGCCTTCAAACACCGGGTCTTCATCGTCGGAAACGCCGATCAAGAAGGAGATGCTGATCGCGTTGCCGCAATCATCGCTCGCCGTAACCGTCACTTCGTCCGTGTAGTTGCCGCAACCGTCTGAGCTGATGTTCACGCGCGATTCCGAATAGGTCACCGTGCCACACGCATCGGTGGCCGCGTAGCTGTATGCCGGTTCCTCGCAGGTCCCGAAGGCGTCTTCGGGCACTGCTGTGAACGCCGGGGCGGTGTTGTCCGTGACGGAGATGAGCTGCACGTGTTCGATGCTGTTGCCGCTGCAATCGCTGGCCACCCAGGTGCGCGTCAGCGTGTACGTTCCAGCGCATGCTTCATCGCTGATCGCTTCGGAGTAGTCCACCGTCACCGAGCTGCATGCGTCCGACGCCGTGAGCTCCGCTGGGGCACCAATCGCATCGCATTCTGCCGTGGCGTCGGCAGGCAGTTCAGCGGTCCAAACCGGGAGTTCGTTGTCGAGGCGCTCCACGGTGAAGGAAGCCTCAGCCGTGTTGCCACACGCATCCGTTGCCGTAACGGTGATGAGTTCCGTGCTGTTGCCGCAGGCATCCGATTCAAGCACTTCCACGTCCTCGGTCACCGTCACCTCACTGCAGTTGTCCGCGGTTTCGATGACGTAAGAGGCGTCTCCGCATGCGAGGGTCAGCGTGTCCGTTGGGATGCTCGTGAAGACCGGTGCTTCTGTGTCCGTGTAGGTGATGACCTGTTCGTGCTGGGCGCTGTTGCCGCTGCAATCGGTCGCGGTCCAAACCCGCGTCACCACAAACTCCGCGTCACAAGCTCCTCCCACCGTATCGGTCGTGAGAACGACGTCCACTTCACCTCCGCAATTGTCGGTTGCGGTGAGCTCCGGAACGTCGACCACCGTGCCACACGCCACGTCGAGGTCGGCAGGAAGCGGGCCCGTAAAGGAGGGCGCAGTCTCGTCAATCAAGGTGATGACCTGCACTGTGGAAGCGCTGTTTCCGCAGTCGTCCGTCAGGGTGTGCGTCCGGGTGATGGTGCCGGTGTTGGCGCATGCCCCTGCCTCGAAGGCATCGGAGTAGGTGGCCACCAAGTCGCCCGCAGCGGTACCGGAGTCCGCGCCCGACGCAAGCAGGGCAGGCAATTCGGCGTTGCATCCTAAGGTGATGTCCGCAGGCACGTCCGTGATGACAGGCGCTGACACATCTTCAAAGGAGAAGGTGAACGGCACGAGGAGTTCGTTGCCGTCCGCATCCGCGAAGGCGTAAACCGCCTCCACTTCGAAGGTGCCGTCGCACGGTCCAGGAATGACGTCGTAGGTCCACGTTCCCGGGATGCCCGTGCCAGCCAAGTCCCCGGCTGCCGCGCCGCCGCCACCCGTCTCAGGCGAACAAGCGTCCTGCACCACGGGCTCGTAATCGCCGAGGATCGCGGGGTCCCACGCTTCAGGGCCTTGAACCGTCCAACTGGGCATGAACGTGAGCTCAGGAGCCACCGCATCGGTGATGCTGATGGTCGTGGTCGCGGTGGTGGCATTGCCGCAGTCGTCCGTGATGGTGAACGTCCGCTGGATTTGGTAAGCAGCGTCCGCTGGGTCCTCATCGATGACCAGGTCGCTGTAGCTGTAGTCCAAAACATGGTCGCAATTGTCAAGCACTTCCGGGTACTCCAACGCGATTTCCTCCCCACATCCGTAGGTCACGTCCGCGGGCACAGCCAAAATCACCGGTGCAATCGTGTCGATGAGGATGAAGTGCTGCTCGAACGGCGCCGACGTGTTGCCGCATGCATCTTCCGCCATGTAGGTGTGGATGATGGTGCCGGTGCACCCGCCTTCCGGTGTCCACGTGACGTCCATGCTCATGGTGGCGTCTGAACAACCGTCGGTGGCCACGGCGTAGATGGAGTCTTCCACGAACGCTTCCACGGCCATGGTCCATTCGGCTTGAGCCGCGATGATTGGTGGTGTGGTGTCTTGGACGTCAATGGTTTGCACGTGCTCGGTGGTTTGGCCCAAACAATCGGTCGCCGTCCACGTGCGCGTCAAGGTGCCTTCCCCATCGCACGCCCCCGGCACAAATGCCTCCACGAACTCCACCTCCACCGGACCGCATGCGTCATCGGCGGTCAAAGTGACGGCCTCGGGGATGGCATCGCATTCCGCAACAGCATCCGCGGGCAGGCCTTCGTTGAATACGGGCGCTGCGGTGTCCTCCACCGTGATGGTGAAGGATGCAGTGGCCGCATTGCCACACGCATCGGTTGCCGTCAAGGTCACCAAATGGCTGTACATGCCACAATCGCCTTCGCTCAGCACCGTCCGTGACTCCGTGATGACCACGTCGGAACATCCGTCCACGGCTTCGGCCAAATACGGCGCCTCAACGCAATCGTTCAGCTGGTCCTCTGGAACGACTGTGAAGGCCGGCGGCGTGGTGTCTTCGATGGTCACGGTTTGTGTGTGCACCGCCTCGTTGCCCGAGCAGTCGGATGCCGACCAGGTCCGCGTCCAAACCCCCGTTCCAGCGCACGTTCCTTCCTCGAACAATTCCGTGTAGGCCACGTCCACCGATTCTCCGCAGTTGTCCGTTGCGGTCAGGGTCGCAGGAGCAGGCAAGTTGCCGCATTCCACGGTTTCGTCTCCGGGCAGGGGCTCGTTGAAGACCGGCGCTTCGGTGTCCGCGATGGTGATGGTGAACTGCGCCGTTGCCGCATTGCCGCAGGCATCCGTGGCCGTGAGGGTCACCAACTCCGTGACGTTGCCGCATGCGTCGCTCGAGAGCACTTCCCGGGTTTCGTCCAGGGTTACTTCAGAACAGTCGTCCACAGCGATGGCCGCGTAGGGCAACTCGGAGCAGGCTTCGAGTTGATCGGCGGGCACGTCGGTGAAGGTGGGAGGCGTCGTGTCTTCGATGTGCAGGATTTGGTCCACAGCAACCGCGTTGCCACAATCGTCCACAGCGGTCAACGTGCGAACCACGGTGTAGCAACCCGACGCGTCTGCGGGCACCTCGTCCGTCCACGTCACCGCTACCTCGCTGTCCGCGTTGTCCGTGACCGACCAACCGCCCCAATCGGCCGCGTCGTCATAATCCGCGCAATCGATTTCCACGGCCTCAGCGGTCAACGCAGGAGGTGTCGTGTCTTCGACGGTGATGATGGTGGTGGTTTGGGATGCGTTGTCGCAATCGTCGGTGGCCGTCCACGTACGCACCACTTCCATGGTGCCTTCTGGCGCATTGTCGTCGCCCGTGCACAAGGGGAGTCCGGGCGCGTCGGTGAAGCTGATGGTGATACCGCTGGTGGCCGTGCAGTTGTCGGAAGCCTCGGCGGCGAGCTCGACGGACCAATTGCCGGTGGCGTCCCATTGGGTCGCTGCGGTCTCAGGTGCGGTCAAGACGGGAGCGTCGGCGTCGAAGAGCGTGATGTATTGCTCGGCGGTTGCTGCATGGCCGCAGTCGTCGGTCGCGGTCCAAATCCGCAACCACGTTCCTGGGCATCCGCTCCCCGTCATCACCGCGCTCACGGCGTACTCCAGCGCATCGTCGCACGCGTCCGAAGCGGTGAGCGGGAGGTACGCCACGTCCTCGACATCGCCCAAAGCCGCACAATCGATGGCGACGGTGGGTTCGAAGGAGTCGAAGGTGGGCGGGGTTTGGTCCACTACAGAAATGATTTGCGTGCAGACCACGGGCTCAGCAGTGTTGCCGCACCCATCGGAAGCGGTGGCCGTGAAGGTCCGCTCGAATTGGTAGCTGCTTTCTCCGCAAAGCGCGGTGGTAGGTCCATCCACGTAGGTCACTTCGGCTTCGACATCGCCTTCGCAATCGTCAAAGGCGGTGGCCACAGCCATGCCGGTGGTGGCCACGCCGAGGTCGACCGTGCAATCGATTCCCGTTGAAAGGGTCACGTCGGCGGGACAATCCAGCGCAAGGGTTGGGCCCGTGGTATCCTCCACCGAGATGGTGTTCGAGCAGTTGGCGAGCGCCGCATTGCCGCAGTCGTCCATGGCCATGAGGGTGTAGGTCCGCTCAAAGGTGTAGCCGGAGCACGAGTAAGTGGCCGGTCCATCTGCCGTGGTCACCGTCACTTCAACCGATCCGCAGTTGTCCGTGGCCTCGTAGGTGGGCACGCCCAACGCCTCCACAGAAGTGTCCGCGTCACAGGCCGTTCCGCTCGAAATCACCACATCGTCGAGGCAGGTGATGGAGAGCGTGGGCGCAATGCCGTCTGCCAATTCAATGGTTTGGGTGAAGAATGCCGTGTTGCCGCAAGCGTCGGTGGCCGACCACGTGCGCACCACGGTTCCTGCAGAGCCGAGGCACCCGCCGGGGATGCTCGCATCGCTGTAATCCAAGGTGACGGTGCCGCAGTTGTCCACGGCTTCCACTTCCACGGCATCCACTGCACCGCACGCCACCGAAAGTTCGGCCTCCGCGTTGACGAAGGTGGGGGGGGTGAGGTCTTCGATGTGCAGGGTTTGGACCGCAATTGAAGCGTTGCCGCAGGCGTCCGTGGCCGTCCAGGTGACGATGCGGTCGAAGGCCGACGCACACGCCCCTTCGACGTCTTCGACGGTGTGCGTCAAGGTGGCATCACCGCAGTCGTCCGTAGCCGTAGGTTCGAGGAAGAAGACCTCTTCGTCGCAGCTGAAATACACGTCGCTTGGGAGGTCGCTGATGACCGGCGCCGTGTCGTCCACGCCGGTGATGGTTTGGACATATTGGCTCGTGTTACCGAGGCAGTCGGTGGCTTCCCAGACCCGGGTGATGGTGAATGCGTTGGCACATGCTCCGGTTTGGATTTCTTCTCCGATGTAGGCCAAATCCACTTGCGCATTGGCACATCCTTCCTCCACCACAAACGCATCCAAGCCCGGCACCTCCGGCACCTCGCCGCAGGCAACCACTGCATCGGCGGGCCCGCTGACGAATATCGGCGCATCGGTATCCACCACTTCAAAGTGCTGCGTCGTGTTCCAGAACAAGTTGCACGTGGGGTCAAACGCGGTGTAGATGATGTCCACCGCGTCTTGGTTGCAGAGCAGCGGTTCCACCACCGCGTCCGCACTCAAGTCAACGACCAAGTCGCCGACGAGTCCCGCCACTTCATTGCCCATCACGTCGCCTTCCCACGAGAACCAGCCGCCGAAGCCGTACTGGCAGTTGTGCCCGCTGCCACCGTCGCCCAGCTGGAATCGCTTGCTGCCGGTGTATGGCATGTGGGTCAAGTTGAGGTAAGAGCCCGCGAGGCCGTCCAAACCTTGCAAGTAGCTCTGGTCGCCCTTCAGCAAATAGGTCATGATGTCGGCGGGATCCGGATTGCATCCGTACGCGGTGATCAGGCCATGGAAGGGACTTTCCGCGAGGAATTCGTCGGCCGGTTGAGCGCCTTCAAAGACCATGTGCACTTCCCAGGCCAAATCCGGGTTTACATTGTTCCGTACGACCCCCGTCACCCGCGCCGTTCCGTTGCTGTAACGCGTCACAGACATCGCGCCGTCCTCAAACCACAGGTCGGTGGGCGTCAACCCTTGCGCCGCCAATCCATTGATGCGGACCGCAGCATCTGGTCCACTGCCATACGCGGTGGTCGCCGCGTTTTCAATGACTCCGCCCGTCAGGTCGGCCACAAAGGCCGTGACTTCGAGTTCCTCTCCGGTGCAGAATCCGGTGGCGGTCACGTCCCACGGTTCGGTGGGCAGGCTTTCGGCACAGGACAGGGTTTGGTCCTCCAAAGCCGGCGCAAAGACGGCATAACACGCCTCGCACGGCAGCGGATCGCCGTTGCAATCGAATCCCATCTCGGGATACGAGCACGATCCATCTTCGTCGGTCGCTTCCCCGTCATAGTTACAGGCCGCATCGTCCGTGCATCCGGGCACTTCGAACGGGTCACAAACGCCATCTCCGTCGGTGTCTACCAAGCAGTTTCCATCGCAGTCGTACTCGAGTTCCGCGTAGGTGCAGCTGCCGTCATAATCCGTAGCTGCCGGTTCGTAGTTGCAGGCCAAAGCATCGGTGCAACCCGCGATTTCAAACGGATCGCAAACGCCATCGCCGTCGGTGTCCTCCAAGCAGTTTCCGTCGCAGTCGTAGCCTTCATCGGGATAGGTGCAGCTGCCGTCTTCATCGGTCGCTTCCAAATCGTAGTTGCAGGCCGCCTCGTCCGTGCATCCGGGCACTTCGAACGGATCACAAACCCCATCACCGTCTGCGTCCACCAAGCAGTTGCCATCGCAGTCGTACTCCACTTCAGGGTACGTACAGGTGCCATTTTCATCGGTCGCCTCTGGGTTGTAATTGCATGCGTCAGTGTCCATGCAGCCGGGAACCTCGAGGGGGTCACACACCCCATCACCATCGGTGTCCGCTAGGCAATTGCCGTCACAGTCGTATGCAAATTCCGGGTACTCACAGCTGCCGTCCTCATCGGTGGCCTCCGAATTGTAGTTGCAGGCCGTTTCGTCCTGGCAGCCCTCAATTTCGAACGGATCACAAACGCCGTCGCCGTCCGTGTCCACGAGGCAGTTGCCGTCGCAGTCGTAGCCTTCGTCCGCGTAGGCGCAAGACCCGTCCTCGTCGGTCGCGTCAGCGTTGTAGTTGCAAGCGGTTTCGTCTTGGCAACCTGCGATTTCAAACGGATCGCAGACGCCGTCGCCGTCTGTGTCTACGAGGCAGTTGCCATCGCAGTCGTAGCCTTCGTCGGCGTAGGTGCAGCTCCCGTCCTCATCGGTGGCCTCCGGATTGTAGTTGCAAGCCGTCGCGTCCTGGCAACCTTCGATTTCGAACGGATCGCAAACGCCGTCGCCGTCCGTGTCCACGAGGCAGTTGCCAGCGCAGTCATAACCTTCGTCAGCGTAGGTGCAAGACCCGTCCTCGTCGGTCGCGTCAGCGTTGTAGTTGCAAGCGGTTTCGTCTTGGCAACCTGCGATTTCAAATGGATCGCAGACGCCGTCGCCGTCTGTGTCTACGAGGCAGTTGCCGTCGCAGTCATAACCTTCGTCGGCATAGGTGCAAGACCCGTCCTCGTCGGTCGCGTTAGCGTTGTAGTTGCAAGCGGTTTCGTCCTGGCAGCCTG
>CBFHPD010000033.1:0-9758 GCA_965657495.1 uncultured Flavobacteriales bacterium | reverse complement strand
TCAACGACGCCATTCAGGCGGATTGCAGCTGCCTCGGGCAGCCGATGGTGGAAGGGTGCATGGACGAATCGGCTTGCAACTTCGACCCGGCGGCCAACGTGGATGCGGGCTGCTTTTACGTGGGACTAGGGGACATTGCGTACGACGTGCCGCCGATGGCCGGTTCGGAGACGGTGTTCACTTACAGCGGCTTCGATGCCGGCAACGCGTTGGAGTGGTCCGTCATAGGCGGTACCATCGTGGGGGATGCCACCGGCGCGGAGATCACCGTGTTGTGGGATCCTGCGACGTTGAATGGCACCGTGCAGGTGACCGAAGTGGGGGCGGGCGATTGCACGGACGAGGTGCTCGAGTCGTACAATGTGCTGCCGAATGAGGTGGCGGAATGGGCGCAGTTGGGGCTGGAGTTGTACCCGAATCCCGGCGTCTCCGGTTTCCACATCGGAGGGGCGGCAGGCCAAATCACCATCACCGATGCCACCGGGCGCCGCGTTTGGCAACAACAGGTGACCACCACCCGCACGTGGGTAGACGCCAGCCGTTGGCATGCGGGCGTTTACGCCATCGAGTTCAACAGCAGCGAAGCGCGGGTCACCCGCCAGTGGATGCTGGTGCGCTAAACCGCCTTGAACGGGCCATCAACGGTCGTAGGCCTCGCGGAGGCTTGCGACCGTTTTTTCTGTCCAAGAACGAACGGATTCCAGGGCTTCCCCGCCGTCGGTGTGGCGCTGGGTTTGGCCAAACACCACCCGCACCTCAATGCGGCGGCGCCCAAAATGCTTCCACGCGTGCGGAATGAACCAATCGTTGCCCACCCAAGCAATGCGCGGGTCCTTGTATTCAATGGCGACCGGGGTGATGGGAAAACCGCCTTCCGCGCAGATGTAAAACATGGAGGGGCGGTAAGTCAAGAGGTCCGGTCCCGTGTGCGTGGTTCCCTCGGGAAAGATGACGATGCCCGATCCCGCTTCGAGCTTTTGCCGGACCTTTTCGCGCGTGGCCTTGCGGCTGTCTGGGTCCTTCCGGTTCACCCAAATCGTGCCCAGCATCGATGCTCCCCGTCCGATGATGGGCCAGTGTTGTGATTCACTGCGCGCCACGAAGGTCACGGGGAATTTGGCAGGGATGAGCACTGCGTCCACGTAGCTCCGGTGGTTGCCCATGAACACGGACGGCTCGTCAGGCAATTCGCCCTCGAACGTCACCTCGATGCCCATCAGCCGGTGCACCCCTTTGATGAAGTCCAACAGCACGGCATGGACCGCTTCGGCATCTCCGGGGCGGCGGCGCACGGTGCGGGCGAGTTGGCCCGACTTGTAGGCTGAGTAGATGAGGAAGCCCGGGATCCGATAGGAAGAGCGCACGAATCGGTCGATGAACATGGGCGGCAAGATACGCCGCCGGCCTCAGCTTTCAGCGAGCAGCGCGTGCCGCAGCCAAGGGATGCGCCGGAAACGCTTCGGCAGTGGGGCGCTCAGGCGACGCAGGCTTCCAAGCGTCGGGTCGCGGTAGGCCAAATCCGAAGCCACCAACATCAGCCCACCCGCCCCGCCTCCATACCGTTCATCCCCCACCACCGGGTGCCCGCACCCGGCGAGGTGCCGGCGAATTTGGTGCGTACGCCCGCTGCGCAATTGCACCGTTACCCAGCTGGCCCTTCCGGCCCCGAGCGGCCCTTCGGCCCGCCGCACCACCTCCGTGGCGGCCTCCCGCCCCCCGAGCGGCACCGCCACGCGCAAAGCATGCGGCACGTGCCCCCGGCACACCGCCTGGTACGTCTTGACGGCCGCCCCGCCCGGCCCCACCTGCCCCCCCAGTGCGAGAGCCGCCCCCTGCGTCTTCGCCACCAGCACCCACCCGGCCGTCCCCCGGTCCAACCGGTGCACCGGCTCGGGCTGCCCCAACCGGTCGTCCGCATCCGAGGCCACCAACGCCCCTTTCAGGGCGGCCCGCAGGGAAGGCCGGCCGGCCCCACTCGTCACCCACCCGGCGGGCTTCCAAACCACCGCGTGCACCCCATCCTCGTAGCCGACGGTCACCCCGCCCTCCACCGCAACGGCCGGGGCAGGCAACGGCTCCAAGCACAGGACATCCCCTTCGCGCAGCCGCGTGGCCGTGGTTCCCAAAAAGCGCTCCCCGCGGCGCACCACCTGCACGCGCCCGGCCGCGATGGCCTTTTTGCAGCCCTTTCGGGAGGGGAGCGCATCGGGAAACATCCCGACGAGCCCATCCTGCAGGCGCGCGCCCGCCCGTGCCCGGGGCACCTCCACCTCCCACATCAGCGCCCGCCCAGCCCCATTTCATCGAGCATGAACGCCCACTTATCGGCCTGCTCTTCCATGATCTTGGACGTGGGTTTGCCCGCGCCGTGGCCGGCGTTTTCTTCGATGCGGATGAGCACCGGGTTGTCCCCGGCGTGGGCCGCTTGCAGCCGGGCGGCGAACTTGAACGAGTGTGCCGGGACCACGCGGTCGTCGTGGTCGGCGGTGGTCACCAAGGTCGACGGGTAGCGCTGGCCGTCTTTGAGGTTGTGCAAGGGGCTGTAGGCGAGGAGGTTGCGGAAGGAACCCTCACTCTCGTCCGCGCTGCCATACTCGGGCACCCACCCCCATCCGATGGTGAATTTGTGGTAGCGCAACATGTCCATCACCCCCACCGCGGGGAAGGCGACTGCTGCCAAATCCGGCCGCTGCGTCATGGTCGCGCCCACGAGCAGGCCGCCGTTGGAACCGCCGGCAATGGCGAGCCGATCGGGGCGCGTCCAGCCGGACGCCACCAAGTAGGTACCCGCGGCGATGAAGTCGTCGAACACGTTTTGCTTTTGGTCCAACATGCCAGCTGCGTGCCACGCCTCGCCAAACTCCCCACCCCCGCGCAAATTGGGCATGGCGAACACGCCGCCACGCTCGAGCAGGAGCAGGTTCGAAGGGTTGAAGGCCGGGGTCAGGCTCACGTTGAAACCGCCATAAGCGTATAAATAGGTAGGGGCATCTCCGTTGGGCTCGAGGTCCTTGCGGTGCACGAGGAACATGGGAATGGGGGTGCCGTCCTTTGACTGGTACCAGACTTGCTCGGTGACGTACGCGGAGGGGTCGAAGGTGACTTGGGGCAGGGCGAATGGTGTGCTCGTGCCGGTGGCGGGATTGAATTGGTGGATCTCCGTGGGGCGCGTGAACGAGGTGAAGGCATAGAACACGTGGGTCGCATCCCGCTTTCCGCCGAAGCCGCCCACGCTGCCATTGGCTTCCGGCAGGGCGATGGTCCGGATGAGGTTTCCGGCCAAATCCCGTTGCTCCGCCTCGTGGCAGGCATTGTGCAACTTGACGGCGAACAGGCTGCCGGCAGCGGCACTCACTGACTCGAGGAGGTCCTCCGATTCGGGGATGACCTCGGTCCAGGCCGCGCGGTTGGCCGGGGCGTTGGCGGGGGCGGCAATGAGGCGGTAGCGGGGGGCGCCGATGTCGGTGAGCACCAGGATTTGGCCTTCCACATGGTCCACCACGGAGGTGTGTGTGTCAAAGCCTTCGACGAGCGGCTGCCAAGTCGGCGCATCCGCCTGCAAATCCATGAGGTGAATGCTGTTGCCATCCGTTCCAGTAGACGTCATCAAGACGAGGTAACGGCGGTCCTTCGTAATGGTCGTGAAGTGGTAGCGGTTCGGATGCGCTTCATCGCGGAACACCAGCCGATCCTGCGCCTGGTCTTCCCCGATGCGGTGGTAGTACACGCTGTGGAAGCTGTTCGCCTCGGACAGGGCGCTCCCATCGGGCTCCGGATAGCGGCTGTAGTAGAAGCCCTTGCTTTCCGCGTCCCAACTCGCGCCGGAGAACTTCACCCACTCCAAGCGGTCCGGCAGGCGTTCGCCCGTGGCCACGTCGAGTACGTGCATGATCTGCCAGTCGCTGCCGGCTTCGTTCCGCACTTCCACGATGTAGCGGTCGTCCGGGGAGGCGGCGCCGAGGGAGGCCGTGACCGTCCCGTCGGTGCTGAGGGTGTTGGGGTCGAGGAAGGTGGTCTCCTCGCCGTCGAGGCCCAAGCGCCGGTAGGTCACGGCCTGGTTTTGCAGTCCGCTGTTGCGGGTGATGAAGTAATAGGGGCCGACTTGGCGCGGGATGCCGACCTTTTCGTAGTTGTAGAGTTCCTCGAAGCGGGCGAGCAGTTTTGCCCGGACAGGGATGCTGTGGAGGTGGCCAAACGTGAGTTCGTTCTCGGCCGCGACCCAGGCCGCAGTCTCCTCGGATCGGTCGTCTTCGAGGGGGCGGTAGGGGTCGGCGACGGGGGTGCCCCACAGGGTATCAACGGCAGAGGAAGTCGGTGCGCTGGGATAGGTGAACGTCATGGTGTTCGCGGGTTCGTCGGCGGGTGCCGCGCAGGCGGTGAGGAAGATCGCCCAGTAGGGGAGCGTTTTCATGGGGCCAAATTACGGCACCCCGGGAGGGGGCAATTGGATTTGGCCTAAATTCGTTCCATGCAAAGCCACGAAATCGAGTACACCTTATATGGTGACGACATGCAGACCGTCGAAGTCATCCTCGACCCGAGTGAAACCGTCATCGCGGAAGCCGGGGCGATGAACTGGATGGAGGACGGGATTCAGTTCGAAGCCCGGATGGGGGATGGCTCGAAACCGTCGGGGGGATTCTTTAACGGCCTCCTCGGCGTGGGCAAGCGGCTGTTGACGGGGGAGTCGCTCTTCATGACCCACTTCACGAACGAGGGCACATCGCGCCGGCGGGTGGCCTTCGCGGCGCCGTATCCCGGGAAAATCATGCCGGTGGATTTGCAGCAAGTGGGCGGCGGAATCACCTGCCAAAAGGACGCGTTCCTCTGCGCGGCGCGGGGTACGGAGGTGACGGTGACGTTCAACAAGCGCATCGGAGCTGGGTTTTTTGGTGGAGAGGGGTTCATCTTGCAGAAGCTCCGGGGCGATGGCTTGGCGTTCTTGCACGCGGGGGGCACAATTGTCCAAAAGGAGTTGAACGGGGAATCGCTGCGCATCGACACCGGTTGCATCGTGGCGTTCTCCGGGAACATCGATTACTCGATTGAGCGGGCGGGCGGATTGAAGTCCATGCTGTTCGGTGGGGAAGGCTTGTTTTTGGCCACGTTGCGAGGAACCGGAACGGTGTGGTTGCAATCGCTGCCGTTCTCGCGGTTGGCGGATCGCATCCTGGCGCATGCGCCCAAGGCGGGCGGCACGTCGAAAGGGGAGGGCTCGGTTTTGGGCGGGCTCGGCCGATTGGTGGATGGGGATAATTGGTGATCCGCTCGAATTTTACTTGCGTCGTAGTGGAAGTTGGTGCGCGTGACGTACTTTCGTTCTCGCAAAGCCAAAGAGGCCAATTTGTTCAAACTCAAATCCTTCGTGCTCAACATTGCACGTTTTTGAATCCCAGCTACTGAATCCGAATGAAGCTATTTGTTGCCAAACTCAACCGCGATGTGCAAGATGAGCACTTGGTGGAGTTGTTCTCTCAATACGGTGAAGTGGCCTATGCCCGTGTGGTTACGGACCGGGATACCGGTCAATCGAAATGTTTTGGGTTTGTCCAAATGCGGGACAAAGGAGCTGCGGAAAAGGCCCTCGCCGAATTGAACGGCAAGGAGTTCATGCGGTTTCCCATGGTCGTGAAGGAGGCGGAAGAGCGCCCGCGACCGGCTGGTGATTCCCGGGGTCGCGGAGGCGACCGGTCGTCAGTTGGAGGGCGTCCTGCCGGTGGCGGTGGACGCGATTTCAGCCGCCGGCCAGGGGAGCGCACGCCAGATGCGCCCGATCCCTCATCCGTGCCTGCCAACAAACCGGCGCCGAAGAAAAAAACCACACCGAAGCGCAAAGAACGCGACATGTGGGCAGACGGTCCGCGGCAGCCACGTCTGAAGGGGAAAGATCGGCCCAAGTACAACGATTGGTTGGGTGATTTGGACGACGAATGAGGTCGAATTCACGCTCGGCTAGTTTTTTTCCTGAAACTTTTTTTGCAACGGACACGTAAGTGGCGTTAGCAGGCTAGAATGCTTTGAATGCGTGGAGTTTAATCTCCCGGGGAAGTGATTCTGCACCTCCGTTTCTTGCTCGGTAATCCATTGATTTACGGGCTAAATGAGCTAATTTGTCGGCTTCTTGGGTATAGCTGTCGAATCTTTGAAGGATTTTGGCTATATTTACGATGCCATAAATTAGCACAACATGAGCCGTTTTCTGCTGCTTTTCGCGGGACTATGTACCGCGATCTTCTCACTTGGACAGAATTATACCCTCACTGTGGAGGAACATGCCACAGACGGGGTGCCTGGAACCACGACCTATCGATTTTATATCGATATGTTGGATGAGACCGATTTCCTGAGTTCAATTTTCGGAAACAACGACGCCCCGTTGTCCTTGAGTACCCCGAGCGGGTTCTACAACGACGGCTTCGCTTCGGGTTCGGCCGCTGACGGAGTCAACGCGGCGTTTTTCGGTTTCTTTCCTTCGCTGCAGTACGACAGCTGGGTGACCATCGGTATTGAAGGTTCGCCCACGCCTCCTGCAACGGCAATCAGTTCAGTGGAAAGTTTAGGGCAGCCGTGGTTGGGTTCGTTCAACGCGACTTCTCCTTTGTCGGGTCAAGACATCTTGATCAATGATGTGACGGGAGGCGCATGGTACGTTCTCAATGGCACACCCAACGGACTTCCGGATCCAACGACCTCGCGCACCCTGTGCATGCAGGTGACGTGTGCGGGCGAGCCCAGTGGCCAGTTGAACGCGCAAGTGTTCCCGCTCGGGGCCGGTGCAGACCAGGTTCAGCTGTCCTTCTTGTTTGATGGACCGGGCACCTATTCTGCAGATGGGGACGAACCAACGGGCACCCCAGGTTGCATCGACGACACCGCTTGCAACTTTGACAGCGCTGCTACCGAGGACGACGGTTCTTGCGCTTACGCTGATGCAGGGTTTGACTGCGACGGCAATTGCCTCGCAGATGCGGACGGCGATGGCGTGTGTGACGAATTTGAAATCGCTGGTTGCACTGATGAAGGAGCATGCAACTACGATGCGAATGCAACGGATTCAGATGAATCATGCACATTCGCTGAGGACGGATATGATTGTGCCGGCACCTGTTTGAATGATGCGGATGGCGACGGTGTTTGTGATGAGTTTGAGGTGGGAGGTTGTACGGATGAAACGGCTTGCAACTTTGAAGCGTCTGCCACCGATGACAACGGAACCTGCTCCTATGCGGAGGCCGGTTACGACTGTGCAGGCGAATGCATCAGTGATGCAGATAGCGATGGCATTTGTGACGATTTTGAAATGGGAGGTTGCACCGATGGCTCAGCGTGCAACTTCAGTGCTTCTGCAACTGACGACGATGGCTCATGTACCTATGCAGAAACGGGATATGATTGCGACGGCACTTGTTTGAATGATGCAGATGGCGACGGTGTTTGTGACGAGTTTGAATTGGCAGGCTGCACGGATGCTGCGGCATGCAATTACGACGCATCGGCTACAGAAGAAGACGGCTCATGCGACTTCTGCTCTTGCGGCGGTGATGGCGGTGGTGTGATTGCCGGACCGACTTACACGATGACGGTGGAGGAGTATGCTGTGGACGGGATCGCTGGCACGACGACTTACCGGTTCTACATCGACATGTTGGACGAGACAGATTTCTTGAGCTCCATCTTTGGCAACAACGATGCTCCGCTTGCGTTGAATACGGCGACGGGCTTTTACAACGATGGCTTTGCTTCAGGTTCTACCGCTGACGGAGTGAACCCGGCGTTCTTTGGTTTCTTCCCAAGTTTGGCCTACGACAGCTGGGTGACCATTGGAATTGAAGGCGCCCCGACGCCTCCTTACACGGCCATCAGCTCGGTGGAAAGCTCAGAGCAGCCTTGGTTGGGCTCGTTCAATGCGACTTCCCCCTTGTCCGGTCAGGACATCTTGATCAACGACATCACGGGCGGTGCATGGTACGTGTTGAACGGCACGCCGAACGGCTTGCCTGATGCGACGAACATGCGCACCTTGTTCATGCAGGTGACTGCTGCTTCAGTGCCGAGCGGTGTGATGAACGCGCAGGTCTTCCCATTGGGAGCCGGTGCGGACCAAGTTCAGTTCAGCTACACCTTTGATGGTGTGGGGACGTACTACCCAGACGGCTCATCGGGTGGTTCTGGCAGTGGCAACGCATGCGGTTGCACGGACGAGACGGCTTCGAACTACGACGCCTCCGCCGACTACGACGACGGCTCATGTGATTACGCAGCACCGGGTTGCACGGACTCCAGCGCCTGCAACTTCAACGGTGACGCTACCGAGGATGACGGTTCATGTGAGTATGCCGATGCCGGCTACGACTGCGATGGCACTTGCTTGGCTGATGCCGACATGGACGGCATTTGCGACGAGTTCGAGGTGGCAGGTTGCCAGGATGAAATGGCTTGCAACTACAACGCTGACGCAACGGATTCCGACGATTCATGCACGTACGCTGAATCGGGCTACGACTGCGATGGCAACTGCTTGAATGACGCGGACGCCGACGGTGTTTGTGACGAGTTCGAAGTGGCGGGATGCCAAGATGAAATGGCTTGCAACTTCAACGCAGACGCAACGGATTCTGACGATTCATGCACGTACGCTGAATCGGGCTATGACTGCGATGGCAACTGCTTGAATGACGGAGACGGCGATGGGGTTTGTGACGAGTTCGAACTGGGCGGCTGCACGGATGAGGAAGCTTGTAACTATGATGCCGGTGCAACAAATGACGACGGTTCCTGCGCTTACGCCGAAACGGGTTACGATTGCGATGGCAACTGCATCAATGATGCGGATGCTGATGGTGTTTGTGACGGGTTCGAGATTGCGGGATGCCAAGACGCCGATGCGTGCAACTTCGATCCTACTGCCACTGATTCGGATGGCTCTTGCACTTACGCAGAAACGGGATATGGTTGCGACGGCACTTGTTTGAATGATGCAGATGGCGACGGTGTTTGTGACGAGTTTGAATTGGCAGGCTGCACGGATGCTGCGGCATGCAATTACGACGCATCGGCTACAGAGGAAGACGGTTCATGCGACTTCTGCTCATGCGGCGGCGATGGAGGCGGTGTGATTGCCGGACCGACCTACACGATGACCGTTGAGGAGCACGCCGTGGATGGCATTTCCGGCATGACGACCTACCGGTTCTACATTGATATGTTGAACGACACGGATTTCTTGAGCTCCATCTTTGGCAACAACGATGCTCCGCTTGCGTTGAATACGGCGACGGGCTTTTACAACGATGGCTTTGCTTCAGGTTCTACCGCTGACGGAGTGAACCCTGCGTTCTTTGGTTTCTTCCCGAGCTTGGCCTACGACAGCTGGGTGAGCATTGGAATCGAAGGGGCGCCGACGCCTCCTTACACGGCCATCAGCTCGGTTGAGAGTTCGGATCAGCCCTGGTTGGGGGCGTTCAATGCGACTTCCCCCTTGTCCGGTCAGGACATCTTGATCAACGACATCACGGGCGGTGCATGGTACGTGTTGAACGGCACGCCGAACGGCTTGCCCGATGCGACGAACATGCGCACCTTGTTCATGCAGGTGACTTCAGCTTCGGTTCCGAGTGGTGTGATGAACGCGCAAATTTTCCCATTGGGAGCTGGCGCAGACCAAGTTCAATTCAGCTACACCTTTGATGGCGTGGGCACTTACGGCCCCGACGGTTCGACGGGCGGTTCAGGAGGCGGCAACGCTTGCGGATGCACGG
>CBFHPD010000032.1:0-1218 GCA_965657495.1 uncultured Flavobacteriales bacterium | reverse complement strand
CCCAACATCAGCGTCGTATCCCGCTCCATAGGCGGCCGGTACCTCGGCTCGCCACACCCGTCGTGCGCCACCACCGCATCCGACCGCACCTCCCCGTAGGGCACCTCCACTAAGCGGAACTTCACCTTCGACAAATCCACCGCCTCTTCCGTAACCCACCGCTCCAAAATCGCCAGCCGCCTCGAATAAATGTCCTGCCCATGATCGGGAATGAAAAACCCCTTCGGCACGCTCACCGAAACGTCCACGTAACTCGCTTGTCGGAAGGCGTAGCCAAGCCCGTCGAGCAAGCGCCAACTCGACCCACTCAAATCGGCCTTCTGGTACTCAAAACTGAGCTCAACCTCCGCGCAATCTTGTGCAGAAATCAGGGTGTTCAGGAGCAGGGCCGCCCCTGCGGCAAGCGCAATGCGGGTCAATTTCATGTGCAGGAAGGGATTGAATGGAGAACCTCTGTTCAATAAACTTCCTGCCACCCGATTTTATTGCTTATGCAACGGAAAAACCAATGACAAATCGCCATTTCGTGGCCCTTCTTAAACCATTTGCGAAAGAAATGCCGATTCGGAACGGCGCCATTTGGCCCCATACGTTCGCAAACAATCAACACGTTTCGATGGCTGGCGGCCCCATTGAGCTATGTTCAACGCTTGCACCCGACCGAATTCAGAAATCGGTGATCACAGCGTGCCGCGGCGCTGGAAGCGCAAGGTGATGCTGTTGCGGTGGTGGAGGCGCTCCGTGATTTGGTCCAACGAGGTATCCACCAACCAGTGGGGGTCGCGGACAACAGGCAGGGACGCCAGTACGCGCGCCACATCGTCCACCAGGTGGAACTCCACGATGAGGCAGCGCAACGACGGACAAGCCGTCCAAGCGTCGGAAGCGAGCAAACCGTACTCGCCCCCTTCGATGTCCATCATGACCACAGTGGGAGCGAACGTGCGAAGCACCTCTTCGAGTGGATGCGCGTCCACGGTAATGGCCTTCCAATCGGGCTGCGGCAACAACGAGCTCGCCCAAAAATCAGGGGCCACAAAAAAGCGCTGACTCCCCACCACGTGATCCAAGATCCCCGACCGCATTTCAACCTGCTGGGCCCCATTGAGGGCGAAGTGATCGCGTGCGATTTGCACCATTGCGGGGTTGGCTTCAAAGGAAAGGACACTCCCAGAAGGCAACATCCGCGAAGCTGCGCAAGCCACCACCCCCATGCCG
>CBFHPD010000031.1:0-3012 GCA_965657495.1 uncultured Flavobacteriales bacterium | reverse complement strand
TCAAATGCGTCATGTCCGCTGGCGGCGCGGTGGCGCCCCCCTCCACGGCCCGCCAAACCGCCGGCTCCACCCCTTCCGAAGCCGCACGCTCCCGCACCCAAGCGTACAGCTCGCCGCCCGTGCACCCCGTGTCAATGGCGTGCGCAATGGCCCGGGCGTAGAGCGAATTCGCCTGCTGACACACCGCGTTCGGATGCGTCAACGCGGCATCTTCCCGCGCCCACCGATCCACCTGCGCCTCGGGCCGGCCCGCCCCAAAAATCCCAAGGGGACTCACCCGCATCATCGCACCGTTCGCCTCGCTCGCCTCGTTCAGCGTCCCCTTTAGACCACTGAATACCGTGTTGCCACAATCGAACGGCCCGGATTCGAGCCAATGGCGATAACGCGCCTTGACGCCCGCCCCATCGTAATCGCCTCGCCGAACGAGTTCCCGAGCCAGCATCAAGGCGAGCTCCGAGTCGTCCGTCGGCTGGCCAGCCAGGGTGCTCCATGTCCCGCCGTCCTCCAGCTCACGCACCCCATCGGGGTACAAATCCAGGATGTTTTCCGGCGATTTGAACTCTACGAGGCTTCCTAAGGCATCGCCAGCCAGTTGGCCGAGCAAGGTGCCGCGGGCGCGATCGGCGCGCGTGGTGGCAAGGGTTTGTTTCATAAAAAAGGGAGTCGGTTCGCTGTGAAATTTACCAATAAAAAACATTCCGAAGCGCAGTGCCCCGGAATGTTTTCCACGTGCGAAATCGCGCCCCTTACAAGCGCACCGGCAAGTCGCCGTAGACCGCGGAAGGATCGGCCAGCTCCGTCACGCGCACCCGGTAGTCGCCGCCTTCAAATCCGGTCAGGTCAATTTTGAATTCAAAGGAATCCACCCCGCGGAATGGCGGGAAATGCAGTGCTCCCGCCCGCAACAATTCGCCTTCGGGGGACGTGAGGTAGACGGCAAGCGGCTCTGTGGACGCCCCGCTGAAGGGCACGCTGCCGAGCAGTTCCTTCGGGATGCCCGAAAAACGCTGCCCCCCATCGAGCTCCTCGTACGCCACGCGGTACCCCGGATCCACCGCCTTGTCCCCGAGCTCCTCCTTGACCACATCGAGGACGTACCGGTACGTCTTCGGTCCGAGTTCGCCGGGGTGGAGGTCGGTGATGGGCCGGTCGTTCGTGAACATCCACACGATGTTTTGGACGATCTGCAAACCATCGAGGCCCGCCGCTCCGAGCCCCTCTAAAATGGCACTTCCTTCAGGCGGCAGGGAGCCGGCGAGTTCGAAAGAAACGCCGGGATCGGCGGCTTGAACATCGGCATTGCCGCACCGGGCGTTAAGGCCAAAGCGGTACCGCTCATCCGGGCCGAGGACCAGGTCCTTCGAACGGGTCACCACTTGGGGTTGCAGGTCGTCGCTGGCGAAAAAGATTTGGCCTGAAGGAATGTGCAACTCGAGCAACTGGCCCGATTCATTCAAAACGACGAGCTCCACGCCATCGCGGGCAAAACTCTTCTTCGCCTCGTAGGTAATGAAGCCCTTTTCGACCGCATCTTCGAAGGGAATCGCATTGAACTCTTGGGCCAAAGCGGCCACGGGAAGCGCGGCGAACGCGCCGATGACAAGGGGGTTAATCATGGTGAGAAAGGTTGAGTAAAACGTCAGGATGGAAGGAAATTTCGAGGTCGTATCGGCCATGGTCCAGCCGGCGATTGCCGTGCTCGCACCATTGCCAGAGGGTGGCTTGATGTCGCTGCAGGCCACTGAGGGCGCGCCATTCGACACTCAGCCGCGTATCGGGAGGCAGCTCGTGCAAGGCCAAAACCCGTTCGCCCCGCCCCTCGAGCACCACCCGCGCATGCGGCTGCACCACCCGCCACTCCGGCTCCGTCGCCCCGGGCGCCAAATCCCGAAACACCAACCGGTGCGCTCCGCCATCGCTGCGCTCAGTGAACACTCCGTACAAGCCGTCCTCCGCCTCGAGCACCACCTCCACCGCCCCTTGCTCCCGGCTTCCACTCGCCCGCAGCCGCACCCCGCTCACTGCATCCCAGCGGCGGGTGGCCACGTCCCACTTCAAGCAGCGCATGTCCCGGCGGTCAACGCCCGGCTCGGCCGGGAGGGTGACGACCAGCTCCCCATTTTCCGCCAGCCCCTCGACGTGCACTCCGGCACACCAGCTCATCGCGCGACCGTCGGCGTCATAGGTGTTCAACGAATCGGCCACGGCCTCGAAAGGCAACAGCGCAAGCCGCGCGGGCTCAGGCAAGGTGTCGCCGGAGGACACCATGAAACAAGGAAGGATCAACCATGCACACGACATAAGCGGGGGGATTGGGGGTGAAACAACAGGCGTTCATCGTCGATCTGGCCGGGGCGGTGAAGCCGGGGAATCGGGCGGACGGCCCAGGGCAGGGCTGCCCATGGGCTCCACGGCCACTCCAGCACCTGCCCGTCCGGACTGCGGAGCCGCAGGGTGTATTCACAGGCATCGGAAACGGCCTCCGCGGGGAAACGCGCGCGGTAGGGGGACTCGCCGAGCGGCACCTCATGCCACGCATGGGCCGTCCGCCACGCCACGTGCTCGAAGACCCAACCGTCCGGGGCGAGCACTTCGACCTGTTCCTCATCGGCGCCGCGCTCCACCGCCGACGCGATGGCGAAGGGACCGGCGTGCGGCGCACTGAAATGGGCGAACGTCGTGCCGTCCTCGGCCTTGAGGCGCAGCCGCTCGTTGGTCGGGTGGAGCCCGTCGCGCGTGGGAATCAGCAAGTCGCCGCGGCGGATTGCAAGGCCGTCGGGCAAGGGAAACCGGATGCCGTGGGGCAGGTTGCGCACGGAATCTGGCATGTGGATTTGGACCAAACCCACCACGTCGCGCTGGACGCCCACCACTTCAGTGGCCGGCCACTCCTGCCCCATCGCCTCCTCGGCCCAGTCCAGCCCCACCACCCGCACCCCACCCAACGCCTCGGCATCCCGAACCATGCACCGCAGCTCAATTCCGCGCCCCATCATCAGCGTCGTATCC
>CBFHPD010000030.1:0-60219 GCA_965657495.1 uncultured Flavobacteriales bacterium | reverse complement strand
CGTTGGGCAATTCTCAGCCAACAAGCGCGTCCTCAATGTGTTCAGCTACACCGGTGGGTTTTCAATTGCTGCGCTTGGTGGCGGAGCTACTGAAGTGCACAGTTTGGATAGTTCGGCGCGCGCCTTGGAAGTGGGTGAGCGCAATGCCGCCGAGAATGGGTTTGCGGATCGCCATGTGTCCATTGAAGCCGATGCCTTGGCCTACCTGCGGGAACACGCCGCGGACTACGAGGTGGTGGTGTTGGACCCTCCAGCCTTCGCAAAAGGCCTGCACGCAAAAGACGCGGCTGTGTTGGCCTACAAGCGACTGAACGCCTCTGCCATGCGAACGATGCCCCCGGCCAGCCTGCTGTTCACCTTCAGCTGCTCCCAAGCGGTGGACGAATCCGAGTTCACGCGGGCGGTCCTTGCTGGCGCGCGCTCGGCCAAACGCTCCGTGCAAATCCTCAAACGCCTTCATCAACCCGCCGACCACCCGGTCGCAGGAGGCCACCCCGAGGGGGCGTACCTGAAAGGCTTGCTGTTGCGCCTCGATTAAGGTTGCAACGCCTGCACCTCCCAACCGGAATGGTTCCGGTCAAACCGCCAGCGGTGGTGCAGGCGGCTCGGCCGGCCCTGCCAAAACTCCACCACCTGCATCTCCACTCCGAAGCCTCCCCAATGGGGTGGCCGGGGAATCACCGCCACGTCTGCGAACCGCTCCGTCACCTCCTTGACCCGGGATTCCAAATCCGCTCCTTCTTCGAGCGGCCGGCTTTGATCCGAACACCATGCTCCTATTTGGCTCTCCTGCGGCCGGCTGGCGAAATACGCATCACTCACGGCCGCAGGCAGCTGCTTCGCGCGTCCTTGTATGCGCACTTGGCGCTCCAATTCGGGCCAGTAAAAGGTCAACGCCACAGCCGGATGCCCCAAGATTTGAAGGGCCTTGTTGGATCCGTAGTTCGTGTAAAAGCTCACCGCGTTTTCCTGCACGTCCTTGGCCAGCACCATCCGGGCATCGGGTGAACCATCCGCTCCCACAGTGGATAGGCACATCGCATTGAACTCGTCCGGGTTGACAGCCCGCGCTGCTTCCAGCCATGCCATCAGCAAAACTCCCGGCTCTTTTGGCAACATGTCCTGCGTCAGCGCGTGCTTCTCATAGCGCTTTCGCACAGATCCCAAGTCATTGGTCATGGTCAGGTCGTTTGGCAAAAAACATAAGGCTTCCCCCCTCATCTACTTCTTGTCCCGGTTTGTGGGCATAGCCGATGCGTGTGTATTCAACATCCACAAAGCCGCTATCGTTCAACAATAGGGTCATGTCCTCGATGCTCGTGTAATGCAAAAAGGCCAATTCCTTGGTCCCCGTGCGCGAATAAAAAACATCCCCGGCATCGTAGCCTTGCGCACCCAAGTGCCACTTTTCGAAGTCTTCCATCACTTGCGGCCCCCATTCGTGGGGGTCGTTGCGGTTAAAGACATCAATGAAAAGCATGCCGCCCGGCCGCAACACCTCGTACAGTCGGTCCATCGCAGACCGCCGCTCCTCGTCGGTAGCGATGTGGCTGAATGCGTACAGAAACGTCACGGCATCCAGCCCCGCCAAACCGGAATTGCCTTCCCAGAAGCTCCCGTGCATTTGGATGCCTCGCTTCTCAGCAATCGCCCCCATTTCCGGACTCAGATCGGTGCCGTGCACCGCGTAATCGAATCCACTTCCTGTTCTGATTTCCATGGCGCGCCGGCCTGTGCCACATCCCACATCGAGCACATGCTGAACGCCCGATTCAAGGTGAAGTGCTGCCAGCCGCTCGGCAATGCACCCATTGACGCCCCGGGTATAGGCCTGCCTGCGGTCGTCGGTCCGGTCCAAGCGGTCGTAGTCCTGGGCTTGGGCGCGGTAGTACTCGGCGAGCAAGCGCGTGACGTTTGACGAGGGCGGCTTTGGTACCACCGGCGTGATGGTGTGACTGGCTCGCTCATCGATTTGGGCCAAGTCGAAGACCTTGCGTTGAATGGATTCGAAATGTTCATCCGGCAAGCTCAGATCAGCCGCAGGCGCGGAGGCCTTGCACGTGTAAACGTCACCCTGTTCGACATCAAAAAGCTGCAAACCTCCCAAGTCCTTGAGGGCAGGGGCATACAGGTGCAAGGTGACCAATGGCGCCTCCGTGGATCCATTCACCAACCGGTGGATCGTTCCATCGGGCTCAGCCAATACCCCCCCCTCGAAGGCCACGACGCGATCGGTTTGAACCAATCGCCGGCCTTCCAACGCAAACCCATGGTGCTCCAATTGGCCTGACAAGCACACCACATATCCCCAGAATCCCTGGTGCCAATGGACGGCACTCTCCGCTCCGGGGTGCCAATGCAGCAACGCCACCTCAAAGGGCACCAATGCGGCAATGTAGCGGCTGTAGGCTTCCTCACCGTTGAGAGCGGGCAACACATCATGCCATTTCAGTTCACCCCACGGTTGCTCAAACACCCATGTTCCCAACTCCTCCATCGAGGGAATTCCTTCCGAGAATACACTGGCACGCCGAACAAGATCTTTCAAATCAAACATTGCTGCAATTTAAGGCACCGCCCGTGGTCTCCCCCTGCGCTGAAACCTTGGGCGTTCAATTCCGTATCCCCGACCATGAGAAACTTGATTGTCAACTACAAGAACTTGCCAGAACAAGTTCGCAGCGTCCTACAAGAGCGCTACCCAGACGGCTACGAAGACCATGCCTTTGAGTTCGAAATGCCGGGTAAAAACTTGGTGTACCGTGCCATCCGAATCAGCCTCGAGGGCGTCAACTACCTGATCAAATTGGATCAGCGCTACAAAAACACCGACTTCCTGCTGGACGAGGACTGGTGATCACATGTCCTGTGCGCGGATTTGGCGCGTCCAGAGGGTATCGCCGGCCACCCCGCGCATGACAACTTCCAACACCCGATCCTTGCGCGGCCCGGAAAAATTCAATTCCGCAAAATGGCGTTCGCCGATCATGGTGCCGTCCACCCGCAGCGTATTGGGCTCGTCCGTGTGGTCGTAACTGGAACTGGTCAGCGGGCTGGCGGTCAAATCATAGACCCAATGGCCATTTGGAAGTTGCAATTCCGTCAATTCCCCGTTGTGGCGATCTCCTGACAGGAAGATGACGCCGCGAATGCCCTCCTTATTCAAACGATCCAAAATCTCCTCGCGTTCTGTGGGGAACTGCGCGTGGTTTTCATAAATGGCCGCGTCTGAAAGAAACTGCCCACCAACGGCGACCACTTTGAATGGCGCCCGGCTATGTGAAAGCGCTCCCATCAGCCAGTCCACCTGCGCCTCACCCAAGATGTGGGCATCTTGGGTCTCGTTCTTGTGATTGACCCGATCATAACGGTTATCCAGCAAGAAAAACTCCACATCCATGAAGCGAAAGTGCGTGGTGATGCCGCCATCACGCCCGGGTAGCCCGTAACTTGGATTCGCCCAGAACGCCTCGAATGCCCGCTGCGACCAATCCTTGTGCACAAAGAAACCATCGCAATCATTGGGGCCAAAGTCGTGGTCATCCCAAATCGCCACATTCGGCTGCGCTTTCAACAAACCTTGCAATTCCGGCGTTGAACGCATGTGTGTGTACCGGTGTCCAAAGCCAGCATAGCTGCCGAAATCAACCTCCCGGAGGTAGATGTTGTCCCCCAGCCAAACCATGAGGTCCGCATCAGCGGCTGCCATGGTCTCAAAGATCTCGTAATCGCCCCCATACCCCTTACCCGGCCGGTCGTACTCCGGTTCGTTGATGTAAGCACAGCTTCCTGTGAGCACTTTGAATGCAGGCGGATCGGTGCGGTAGTCCCACAACGGCTGCGTTTCAAAATCAACGGCATCCAACTCCTTCCCCGCTGAGATCAAGCGCGCCTGGTAGGATGTTCCGGGTTCGAGCAAGCTGAGCTCCGTGGTGGCCGTATTGAAATCGCCACCCTCCGGCGCCACCGGAACTTCCAGTACAAGGGAATCACTTCCAATGGGAAATACCCTCCAAACCGCAGGCGCTTCCACCGAGCTGAATTGATTCCACAACTGGATGCTGCGCATCTCCGCGTGCCCAATCATCGTTGAACAGGCGAGTTCACTGGCGCGCTGGTTAGTAACCGTTTCAGAAGGTGAGCAGGCAGCCAACCCGAGCACAGCCACTGCCATTAAGTTCAAGGGCGATTTCATGCTGCGAATGTACACCCTTGGGCATGAAAAAAGGGGAACCGAAGTTCCCCTTTCTCGTATTATCGTCCGAACAGGATCGTCAAAAACTCCCTCGTGATTAGCGAGTTACAACGATGTTCTGAGCGTCCGAGAAGTTCGTGTGCGTCACAGAGACCATGTAGTTACCTGCAGCGAGGTCATGCTCCACAACGATGCGGTTTCCTCCGACGATGTTTGCTTGCGTGATTTCTTGAGCCATGGCCACCTTACCTGCCATGTCCGTCACCTCCATCACGATGTTTTCACCACCGAGGTTCAACTCACGGTCGAACTTCAAGTTGAACGTGCTTTCGAACACAGGGTTCGGGAAGATGCTCCAAGAAGTCGTGGCGTCAACGTTGGTGAATCCTGCAGCTGGGCCGTTGTTCTGACCCGTGCAAGAACCATCGTTGTACGTGGCTTCGACGTTGAAGTTAGCAGCGGTAGCATCGGTGCAACCGAAAACTTGAGCATCTTCTGAAGTGAAGGTCAAGTCGTGGGCGCGCCATGCAGCTCCTTCAGCATCCCAACCTTGGAGGTTCAAGACGCCGGTAGCCGTTCCGTCCGTCGTCAATTGCATGAGCAAGACGCGGTTGCCGGATTCAGCTGCTGCTTGAACGTCGGTAGGAACGACAAACCAAGCACCGTCGGTCACGGTCAATTCGTTGCCGCCCAAGAATTGGTTGTAGTCGACACCGACCGTCCAGAGGTTGTTGTTGTTGCTGTTGCGGGCACCGATGGTCACCCAAGAGTCATAAGCCAAAGACGCATCCAACGACACAATCTGCTCGTTGACGTCCAATGACGAGAAGCTTCCGTACTGGTGTTGGAAGAAGGATCCCGTGGTGGCAACGTTCAATACGTGCTCTCCGTCAGCAAAGACCGCGTGCAATGAGTGTTCAGCAGAAGGAAGCACGGCGTAAACGCGGTACGTGTTTCCTTCAACTTGGCCGCCGTTATCAACGGTTTCTACGACCAACTCAACGTTGCTGGCGCTCGCCCCGTATCCGAGGAACAGCGCAGCTGCGAGTGTGAAAAGGTTCTTCATGTGATTGTGTAGTTAGATGTTTCTGATTAAGTCCTGTTTGAACATACGCCGATAAAGATAAGCAGCAGATTTCAAAAATCCCAACGTTTCCTCCATGAACTTAACAAAAAATTCATAGACGTAACCCAATATCGCATCGACAAAGACATTCTCTTCATTTATGAAATCAAGGCCTCGTACCAGAAAGGACCCTTGCTTTGAAGGCATGGCTCCTCCTTTGTTTCGGCATTCAACCCCCCGAATATACGAAAGTTATTGAGACTGCAAAACAGGTAAGCGCGCCGGGCGGGCCTTAAATTTGGCCCACAGCAATTGCACCTATCCCATGGCCACATTTCCACAACTCCTCACGCACGGCATCCAAGGCCGCCTCATCTCGACGCCCGAAAACGGCAGTTTGACACCTATATATAGTGCACTCGACGGAAAAGTGGTCGCGCAAACGAGCACCGATGGGTTGGAAATGGAAGCTGCTTATGCGTATGCGCGCTCAGTAGGCAACCAGAATTTGCGAAAAATGACCTTCCAAGAGCGCGGCCGCATGCTCAAGCGGCTGGCCTTGCACCTGCACGCAAAGCGGGAGCACTTTTATGAGGTCAGCTGGTCCACAGGGGCAACCCGGACCGACGCCTGGATCGACATCGAGGGCGGCATCGGCAACCTCTTCAGCTACGCCAGCCTTCGCCGCCGATTGCCCAATACGCCGTTTGCGCTGGACGGCGAGTCCTTGGGGTTGAGCAAAGGAGGCACCTTCAGCGGCCACCATTTGCTGACGCCGCGCGAGGGCGTGGCCGTGCACATCAATGCCTTTAATTTCCCCGTTTGGGGCATGTTGGAGAAAGTTGCCGTGAATTGGCTCGCCGGGATGCCTTGTATCATCAAGCCGGCCACTGCTACGAGCCATCTCACGGAGGTTGTGTGCCGGGAAATGTGGGGCAGTGGCATCTTGCCCGAGGGCGCCTTGCAGTGGGTCTGCGGCAGCGCCCGCGACATCCTCGACCATGTGGACGAGCGCGATGTGGTGACGTTCACGGGGAGCGCTTCCACCGGCCGCATACTGCGACAGTCCCCGCGCATTCAGGAATTGTCGGTTCCGTTCAACTTGGAAGCGGACTCGTTGAATGCGGCCGTGCTTGGGGCTACAGTTGAGCCGGGGGATCCGGAGTTTGAACTGTTCATCAAGGAGGTGCGCAAGGAAATGACCGTGAAGTGTGGCCAAAAATGCACCGCTGTCCGACGCGTCCTTGTGCCGCGCCATTTGATGGATGCCGTGCAGGAGTCCCTTGTGGCGTCGTTGGAGCGCACGGCCATCGGCGACCCGCGGAAGGAAGGGGTGAGGATGGGCGCTCTCGTCAGCAAGGCGCAGGTCGAAGAAGTGCGGAAGCAGGCGGAGAAGATTGGGGCGGAAGCGGATTTGGTCTACCACCCAGCGGGGAATTTCATCGCGGATGATGCGGAAGCCGGTGCCTTCTTGACGCCGATGGTGTTCCGCACGGACCGCCCGATGGAGGCTGTGGCGTGTCACGAGGTGGAGGCGTTTGGCCCGGTGAGCACGCTCATGGCATACGACGATGTGGCGGAGGCGGCGGTTTTGGCCAAAAAAGGGCGCGGCTCCCTCTGCTGTTCCATCACCACGCACAACACCGCGGAGGCCCAGGATTTCGTCTACAGCGCGGCTTCCATGCACGGCCGGATGCTGGTCCTCGACCGCGACTGCGCCAAGGAATCCACCGGACACGGCTCCCCACTCCCGATGCTCGTTCACGGGGGACCGGGACGCGCCGGCGGTGGCGAAGAAATGGGCGGCTTGCGCGGCGTCAAGCATTACATGCAGCGCACCGCCCTGCAAGGTTCCCCCACCATGCTCAGCGCCATCACCCAGCAATACCAACCCGGCGGCACCCGAACCGAGTCCGAACCGCACGTGTTCCGCAAGCACTTCGAAGAACTCCAAATCGGCGACACCGTGACCACCCACAAGCACACGGTTACGGAAGCCGACATCGTGAACTTTGCGAACGTCAGCGGGGACAATTTCTACGCACACGTCGATGCCACCAGCCTTGACGGCACCATTTTCGAGCAGCGTGTGGCGCACGGTTACTTCATACTGAGCAAGGCCGCAGGCCTGTTTGTGGATCCTAAAAAGGGCCCCGTTCTGCTCAACTACGGCATCGAAGAGGCCCGCTTCACCAAGCCGGTTTATCCCGGCGCCACCATCGGGGTGCGCCTGACCGTCAAAGAGAAAATCGCGCAAGAAAAGCGCGACGCCGACGACATCGCCAAGGGCATTGTGAAATTCCTGGTAGACGTGTACGACGAAACCGGCGAAACCGTGGCGCTAGCGACCATCCTGACCATGGTCAAGAAACGCGACCAAACCGACTGAGCCATGCGGTTGTGGGGAACCATCGTGCTTTTGATGCCGCTGGGGTTGTGGGCCCAGCAGTCCGAAACGGACTCGTTGCCGCTGCTCAAGCAGGTCATTTCCGTGGAAGCGGCGCGTTCGGACTTGCAAGCGCTCGGGCAGTGGGTGCTGGACACCCACCCCGCGGCACTCACGGAAGACAGTTTCCTGATCATCGGTGCGGTGCGCCGGGCGGAGCGCGCATTGGTCCACCCGCAATCGAATTGGATGTTTGCCCGGACTGTGGCGGAAGTGCTCGGCACCTTGGGCGACAGCCACACGGGGCTGAATTGGCGCGAATTGACCCGCGAAATGGAGGCGACCTGGGGGCGGTTCCCGGAACACGTGCAGTTGGATGGAGGCCAAATCCAAAGCGCACACACCGGGCAGTTCATTGACAGCGTGAACCACTGGAGCGCTCGCGCGGTGCTGGAAAACGCCCGCAAGATGTGCTCGTCCGAGGCCTTCGCCCGCCCCGCGCATTACCGCCGGGCGGCCCGGCTTTGGCCGTGGGTGGCAGCAGTCCCCGGCCCCGGCGTAGCTGAAGGAAGCGTGGTGGCCTGGAACCGCGAAGGAACGGCCATCCCCATGTCCCCGCCACGACCGGTCACCGCCGCCCGCAAGCCCACGAAGGACCCCGGACTGCACGGAACGTTTGAAGGCGGCATCGCCACCCTAACCGTCCCCTCCTTCTCCCAAGGCACCGCAAGCAGGTTCACCCGCCAAGCCCGACGCTTCTTCCGAAAAGTTCGGCGCAAGCACGCCGAAGGGGTCGTCATCGACCTTCGAGGCAATGCAGGCGGCCTCGCCTCGCGCATGGAAACCTTGGCAGCGCACTGGATGCGCGGGCCGGATGCCCTCGTGACCCGGTTGGAATTCCGAAACACCGCTGCTGCCCGTTCGGCTTTTGCCCCGGATTTTGAACGCGCCCGTCCTGGGCAGCGGAAGCGGTGGGCCCGGCGCGACCGTTGGGCCGCTTGGCGGCTCGCGGTTGAGGGCGTAGAGGAAGGGGCGCTGTGGACGGGCGCACTGCGCGACTTGCCCCCCCACCGAAAGGCCTACAGCGGCCCCGTAGCTGTACTGGTAGACGGATCCACGGCCTCCACCGCAGCCCATTTGGCCATGTGGACCGATGCGGCGCCGGGCCGAGTGGCCGTGGGCGAACCTGCCCTTACCGGACCGCACGGAACGGGGGCGCATGCGGCATCGTGGAGCTTGCCTGCATCTGGCCTACCGGTGGTGTGCGCGAGCATGCGCATTTGGGTCACCGAAGGAACGGACTGGTCCACCGGTCAATGGACGCCGAGCGTCATCAGCCCACACCTCGCGGCCCCGGAGGCTGCGGCAGATTGGATCCGCTCGCAATGAAGGGGTGGGTCACAGCGGCGAGCTTGGTGGTGGGCGTGCTGACGGCGCACGCTCAGCAGGAAGTGGACTGCGACTCCATGCATGTTTGGTCCCCGAAGGAGGCGAACTGGTGGCGCAGTTTTGAGCAACAAACACAGCCCTGGGATTGGACCCCGGCCCTGCGCTCTGCCCTGCGCGAAGCCGCGTGCAGCTGTGCCGTGGAACTCAACGACTTGTCCGACCGGATGGCGCAAGTTGAGGCGCTGGGCGGGCCGGGGCTCGCGGACTCGCTCGCACGCTTTCGGAAGGAACAGGAGCGCATCCAGCAGGCCCGGGACGCTGCGTTCATGGCAGCGGTGCCCATGGCGTGGTGGCCGGAGATGCAAGCGGTGTTGCACCCGCCGCGGCCGGCGGTGCTGCATTTTGGGGTGCACGACCGGATGAAGTGCAACGTTTGCGTGCCGGGGGCTGCGGAATAGTTGGAAGGCGGTTGGGGTTTGGCCCAAAACACCCGATTTTCGCCCCACGAATCCGCCAACATGAACGCCATCCGCTTCTTCCTCTTCGCTGCCCTTCCGCTCCTCATCGCCCACTGCACACCGCAGGCGACGCCGCGACCGCTGCACGCCGAGGTCGACCCCTTCATCGGCACCGGCGGCCACGGCCACACGTACCCGGGGGCCACCTCCCCTTTCGGGTTGGTCCAACTCAGCCCCGATACGCGGCTTGAAGGTTGGGACGGCTGCGGCGGCTACCACCACAGCGACTCCCTCATCTACGGATTCAGCCACACCCACCTCCAAGGCACCGGCGTCAGCGACTACGGTGACATCCTGTTCATGCCGTGCACGCAGTTCCCCCCGGGGAAAGACACCTGGCGCGACCGGTATGCCAGCCGGTTCAGCCACGCCACCGAATCCGCGCACGCCGGCTACTACCAAGTGCACCTCGACGATCACCGTGTGAACGTCGAACTCACCTCCACCCCGCGCACGGGCATCCAGCGCTACCGGTTGGACGAAGCGGACACGTTGACCTTGGTCATCGATTTGGAACACCGGGACGAACTGCTGCAGTACAGCATCTACCCGCTCGATGACTCGACCCTCGTGGGACACCGCGTTTCCGAGTCGTGGGCCCGCGAGCAGCACGTGTATTTCGCGGCGCGCTTCAGTGCTCCGTTTGTCTGGAACGACGCCTTCGGCGAGGTCATCACGCGCAGCACCCGAGCCGACGGCACCTTGGAGCAGCTCATGGAATACGTGCCCGTGTTCTCGGCCGATTTCGGCGTGGTGGACTCACTCATCGTCCGCACAGGCATCAGCTTTGTGGACCTGGAAGGGGCCTTGAACAACCTCCAGGCTGAGGCGCCGCATGGAGCATTCGACCGCTACGTCGAGGAGAATGAAGCGCGGTGGGAGGACCAGCTCGGGCGGATCGCCATCGAGGGGGGCAGCGCGGCAGACCGGACGAATTTCTACACGGCCTTGTACCACAGCTGCACCGTCCCCAACGTCGCCTCCGATGTGGACGGCCGGTACCGTGGCACCGACATGCGCATCCACGCGCTCGCCCCGGATGAGGGCGAACACTACACGATTTTCTCCCTTTGGGACACGTTTCGCGCGCTGCACCCGCTGCTGAGCTGGCTCGAGCCGGAGCGCACCCGCGATTTTGCACGCACGTTTTTGCGCATGTACGAGGAGGGCGGGCAGCTGCCGGTGTGGGAGCTCGCAGCGAATTACACGGGCTGCATGATCGGTTACCACAGCGTGCCGGTGCTCGCGGATGCATGGGCGTGGGGGATCCGCGATTTCGATGCGCCGCTGGCGTTGGAGGCCATGCTGCAGGCGGCGGACAGCGCGCATTTGGGCTTGCCGGCGTACCGGGATTTGGGCTACATTCCCAGTGAGCGGGAGCATGAGAGCGTGAGCAAGACCTTGGAATATGCGTTCGACGACGCATGCATCGCGCAGTTTGCAGGCCAAATCCAGGCCGATCCCGCCACCGTCGCCCGCTTCACCGCCCGCAGCTGCGCCTGGCGCAACCTGTACAACCCCGCATCCCGCTTCATCCAGCCCAAACGCGGCGGAGCGTTCATCGAGGGCTTCGACCCCCGCGAGGTGAACTTCAATTACACCGAAGCGAACGGCTGGCAGTACACCTTCTTCATGCCCCACGACGTGAACACCTTGGTGGATTGGGTCGGAGGCGACAGCGCTTTCGTGGCCTTTTTGGACCAAATGTTCACCTCAGAAGCCGCCACCACCGGCCGCGACCAAGCCGACATCACCGGCCTCATCGGCCAGTACGCGCACGGCAACGAGCCCAGCCACCACATGGCGTACCTCTACACCTACGTCGGCCGCCCAGACCGCACCGCCGAGTACGTGGACCAAATCCTGTCCACCCTCTACACCCCCACTCCCGACGGGCTGAGCGGCAACGAGGACTGCGGACAAATGAGCGCTTGGTACGTGTGGAGTGCGCTCGGCATGTACCCCGTGGCCCCAGCATCGGGTCAAATCGTCCTCACCACGCCCCGGTTCGATGCCATCACCCTGCGCCCCAACGGCCGCCCCGCTTTCACCATCAGCACCACCGGCAAAGGCACCTACCTCGCGTCGGCGACGCTCAACGGCACCGGGCACCCGGCGAGTTTCGTGACCGTCGATCAGCTGCAGGCGGGTGGCGCCTTGCACCTCGAACGGGCGGGTGCGCCGTCGGCTGCATTCAACGCGTTGGACCGACCACATGCCCGAATCGACGCCCCCAGCTTCGTGCCCGTGCCGATCATTGATGCCCCCCGCACCTTCCGGGAGCCGGTGGAGGTGACCCTGCGGCACGTGGAAGATGGGAAGCGGCTTGTGAAATTGGAATACCGGTTGCAACCGGATGCGGTTTGGCAAACGTACACGGGGCCGGTCCCCGTTTCCGATGACTGCACCTTTGAAGCCCGGGCCAAGCACGACGAAACATGGAGTGCCGTGGTGCGGCACGACATGCGGCGGGTGCACCACCAGTGGCAGCTGTCGTTGCTTTCCGGCGAATTCAGCCACCAGTACCACGCGGGCGGCGCGGGTGCCCTCATCGACGGCATCATCGGCGGCCCCAACTTCAAAACCGGCGAATGGCAGGGTTACTTCGGTCAGGACGTTGTGGCGGAGGTGGACCTCGGGGCCGTGCGCTCAGTGAGCAGCCAATCCATCGGGGCGTTGCGCGATGTGCGGCCTTGGATCATGCTCCCTCGGGCGGTCCGATTTTACAGCAGCCAAGACGGGCAATCGTGGGAACTCGTGGAGGAGCTGCGGCACCGCGCCAGCGATTCCGATGAGGCCGTCCTCGTCCTTCGATTCGAGAGCAGCCGCCCGGTGAAGGCGCGCTACTTGCGCCTCGAAGTGGACGGCTATGGTCCGCTGCCCGAGGCGCATTTGGGGGCAGGCAATCCGTCCTGGTTGTTCATGGATGAATGGCAAATTGCAGTGCAATGAATGCGGAGTCTTTTTTGGACGGGCATTTGGCCCAAACCACGCTCTACCCCCTCGGACTGCGCGTCGCTCGAGCGGAAGGCATCGACCTGATCCTCGAGGACGGGCGCCGCATCATGGACCTCATTTCCGGCATTGGCCCCTCGGCTTGGGGACACGGCCACCCGGCCATCCTCGCCGCGTTGCACGACCAAATCGACCGGCACCTCCACACCATGGTGTACGGCGAATTCCATCAACGCCCCCAGGACGAAGCCGCGCGGCTGCTCACTGACCTGCTCCCCGCGTCCCTCGACACGGTGTACTTCGTCAATTCAGGCGCAGAGGCCATTGAAGGCGCGATGAAATTGGCCAAGCGCGTCACCGGGCGCAAGGGCTTCATCGCGTGCACGGGTGCCTACCACGGGAACACGCACGGCGCGTTGAGCGTGAGCTACAATGCGGAACGGAAGGCACCTTTCGCCCCGCTCCTGCCGGACATCGCGTTCATGCCGTTCAACGAGCTCGAGGGCTTGGCTGCCATCGATGGCAGCCAAGCAGCGGTCATCGCCGAGACCGTGCAAGGCGACGCCGGCATCCGCATCCCGTCCCAGGCGTGGATGCACGCGCTGCGGCAGCGGTGCGATGACACGGGGACGCTGCTCATTTTGGACGAGGTCCAGGCTGGAATGGGCCGTACCGGCAAGGTCTTCGCTTTCGAGCATTTCGGAATCGTCCCCGATGTGCTCTGCCTCGGCAAGGCCCTCGGCGCGGGGATGCCCATCGGGGCGTTCGTGGCCCGCCGCGCATGGATGCGGGAGTTGGCCCACGCGCCCTCGCTCGGACACATCACCACCTTCGGTGGGCACCCGGTGCCTTGCGCGGCGGCTGCGGCAGGGCTCCGCTTGCTCGCTGCCCAGGACTGGGATGCGGTGGAGCTCGCCGGCCAGCGGTTGGAGGCCTTTCTCCGCGCCCATCCCCACGTGGTTGAAGTCCGCCGCATCGGGCTTTACATTGCTGTTGAATTGCCCTCCGAAGCCGCGGTCACGCGGGTCATCCAGCGGGGCTTGGAGGAAGGCATCTTGTTGTTTTGGTTCCTCTCTACGCCGCAGGCGTTCCGGATGGCGCCTCCTTTGAATGTGAGCGAAGAAGACTGGAGCCGGGTTTGGCCTGCCCTGCAAGCTGCCCTCGACGCAGGCGTCAGCTGACCTCCTCCCCCGCGTCTACGCGCCGGATGAACTCCGCCATGGCATCGAGGCTGCGGCGGGCTTCAGGAATGAAGTCCGGGAAGAGCTGCCAACCGTGCAGGGCCTTCTCTTCGCTGCGCAACGTGTGCTCCACGCCGGCGGCTTGCAGCATGTCGCAGGCCTTCGCGGTGTCCGGCCACAGGTATTCATCCACCGACGCTTCGAGGTAGGTGGGCGGGAATCCGCTCCATTTGCCCCGCAAGGGGGAGGCGGCCGGCGCGCGCGGATCGGCCTCGCCGAGGTAATGCCCCATGTAGGTGAGCATGTCTTCGCTGTCGAACATGCTGAGGTCGTGCCGGTCTTGTCGATTGCTCTCCGATTCCGGGGCCAAATCCAACCACGGCGACAACAAAAGCAGCGACGAAGGCTTTCCCCACCCCGTTTCGATGGCGTGTTGCACCGTTCCGGCCGCCAAGTTCCCCCCGGCCGAATCGCCGACCAACACCACGTCCCCGTTGAACATCAGCGCTTCCTCATACACGGCTTGCACGTCGAGCAATCCGGCGGGAAACGGATGTTCCGGGGCCAACCGGTATTCGGGAATCCACAAGCGGCGACCGGTCATCCGCGCGAGGTGCATGCCCATCGCCCGGTGGCTACGGGCCGAGCCGAAGGCAAACCCACCTCCGTGAATGAGCAGCAAAATCCCGCGCTCATCGCGTCCTTCAAAACGCCCCTCGAACACGGGCACCCCTGCCACTTCGGTGGGGATGAACGTGCCGGCCGCCGGTCCGGGATTGAGCCGAGCAAACTGGTCGAGCGCCTGGCGCACCTGCTGGGGCGTGAGCCCCGCCACGTTGCGACGTAACAGCCGGCTGATGGACGTACCACGCTGCAAGAGCCGGGTCGGCAGCGGCCAATCAAACGGCCAAGGCAACCGCGCCGGTTCTTTCAAAAACGGCACCGGCAAGGGAAGCTCAGGTCGCGAGGCGTTGGACATGGTGCAAAGGTACGTTGACGCACCACGTCACGGGATGCTTTTCATCACCGGATAGCGGCCGGCGGTTGACTCAGCGTACGGGCTGTGCTCGTAGATCCAACGCAGGGCAGCGGAGGGGTCGGACGCCCATTCCGGGTGCTGGTTTTGGGCCAAATCAAACGCCTCCGCCAAGGCCGCATCCCGCGCCAGCAGCGCTTCCGCCGTGTCCTCGAACACATACGCCGAGAAGCCTTCCTTCCGTTGCAACGCGCTGTCGAACGCGCCCCACGCCCAGAAACTGTCGTGCGCCTCCACCTCCAACGCCTCCACCACATACCGCCGAGCGCGCTGGTCTGTTGGCACCACCCAGTCGCCCGGCAGCAACAGCACCTCCACCGCCCGGCGCACCAACGAATCCACCCGGTTGAAATGGTGCCCTTCATAGGCCGTCCCGCCGCTCGAGAAGGTCACGAGCTCCGTGATTTCGACCGCCACCGACCGCGGCTCCTCAACTTGGTGCATGGCCACCCCGTTCGCGCGCAGCTTGTTGGCCACGTCCGACCACCCCGCGGGAATGATGTAATGTTCGGGCACCCGGGCCCAGCGTTCGACGTCGAACTGGTTGTAAAACGGAATGGACCGCGTCCAGGGGGCCTGTTGATCATACCGCAGGCGATCCGCCCCCGTCAAGGCGCTCGGTTCGTACCGGGCGGTATAACCGGTGAATTCCAAGGGCGTGAAGCGCGTTTCATCCCGCGCCCACCGAATGGGCAGGGAATCGGCTGTTTGCACGTAGCGTGTTTGTTCGAGCCGAACAGATTGGATGGTTTCGCGCTCGTCCAAACCCAAGACCAGGGCCCGTTGAAGGAAGTTGAGCATGGCTTGCACACGTTCGGGGAACGGCTTGAGCATGTGCGCTTCGGCGGTGAACCCAAGGGTGCCCCAAAGGGCTGCATAGCCCGTGCTGTAGCGCGGCGTTTCGAGGAAACCGACCAGCCCGGAATCCGGCACCTGCCGGTGGGCATAGACGTAGGGGCTCATGGGGTAGCCGGCGGCTTCCATTTGGGCGTAAAACACAGGGTCCCAGCGGTCGCGCAAATAGCTTCCCACGGGTCCGCCCACCTTGTCCTGCTGCGTGGTGATGCAGGTCATGGTGTAGGGATAATCCGCGCCATTGGTTGTGTGGGTGTCGATGAACACATCGGGGTCGAACGCAGTGAAGAACCGCGCGAAGGCCGCTGCGTTTTCTGTGTCCATCTTGATGAAGTCCCGGTTGAGGTCGAAGTTGCGGGCATTGCCGCGGAAGCCGTACGCGAGTGGGCCATTTTGGTTGGCTCGGCTGCAGCAGTTTCGGTTGCGCGCCCCGCCCACGTTGTAGAAGGGGATGATGGCGATGGTGGCGGCGGACCAGTCCTCGGGTGCTCCGTACCAGCTGCGTTGGGAGCTGGTGGGCCAAATCCCCGCCGCCACCGCATCCGGCTCAAACCGCCCCCCGTCCTCAGGCACCACCGGCCGCCCCAGCAACTCCCGCGCCAACGCCAAACTCGCATCCACCCCACATGGCTCCCCCGGGTGGATGGCGTTGTTGATGAGGATCCGCAGCCGATCGGGACGGGACTCGCGGGCGGCAATGACCCCGGGAATTCCCGGCATGTTCAGGGGGTCGGTTTGAAGCACCAACGCGTGAATGGGCTGCCCACAATCCGCCCGTCCGATCTCCATCCAACGCGCGCGGTCATCCGCATCCGCGAGCGCTTTGAAGGCCGCCACGCCTTCTTCCCACGTGGGCGTCATGTTGTTGTGGGGCCACCCTTGGGGATCTGCGTCTGGGGTTTGGCCCTTCAAAATGAAGAAACTACAGAGGAGGCAAGCGGTGATGACGTGGCGCATGGCAAGGGGTTTCGTGGTATGGCCCAAAAGTCGGAACTTTGCGGCAATGATGCGTTTTATGCCCCCAACAGATGCCCAGCCCCAAGTCGGAGACGTCCTCTTGTCCGAGCCGTTCCTCGATGACCCCTACTTCGGGCGCAAGGCAGTCTTGATTTGTGAGCACAACGAGGAAGGGACGTTCGGGTTTGTCCTCAACAACTTCATCGCCTTGGAGATGAACGACCTCATGGATGATTTCCCCGAGGTGGAAACCCGGCTTTCCGTCGGCGGCCCCGTAAAAAGCGCAAGCCTGTATTACTTGCACACCCGGCCAGACATCATCCCGGAAAGCATTGAAGTGGTGGACGGCGTGCACATGGGTGGCGCGTTCGAACAAGTCCTCGCCGCGCTCCGGGCCAAATCCCTTGAGCAGCATGAAATCCGGTTCTTCATCGGTTACGCCGGCTGGACGGGCAACCAACTCATGGACGAAATCAAGAGCCGTTCCTGGTTTGTCACCCGCACGCAGCGCTCTTTGTTGATGGACACCTCATTGGCCGAGGAAGACCTTTGGAAACACCTAGTGGCCGGTCTGGGGGATGAATATGCGCACATCGCCAACACCCCGTCGGACCCGTCGGTCAACTGACCGCGATGCGCACGCGGTAGCCAATGTGGCTCCGCACATTCAGGATCTCGCCGGTGTCAAAAACAAGGTACTGCCCTTTCAGCCCGACCACGCGCCCTTCCACCACCGGCTGCTTGTCCAAACGCACTGACCGCACTTTAGCTGGAAGCTCCAGATGCGGGTACTGCATGGTTTCAACCGGCGCATCGAATTGCATGTAATCCTCGAACGCCGTGCCCAGGTGATCGAATGCCTCTTCCCTCGCCTCTTCCAGGGCCTCCACGTCCGGTGTTTGGGCCAAAATCATGGCCCGGTAGGCCGATTTGTCCGCGAACAATTCCTTCAACAACACCTCCATCTCACCAGCCAGTCCCCGGTGCGGTGCAATGCACAACACGGTGCCCGCGATGGCACCTTGATCGTACCAACGCCGCCGACCAGTGTGTGCCCCCGTGACGCCCACCTTGATCGTGCTCGTTTGGGACAAATACACCCAATGCGGCACGTTGTGATGCGCCTCCTCCCAATCACGGTCCCGCAAGGCGATGCCCTCGTGGATGCGGCTCAACTCCGGGCGGATGACGCTTTCCACCGCCTGCGGCGCCACTTGCCAAGCTGAAAAACTGAGCCCGTCGCCATAGGTTTTTTTGATGCGCTTGCCGGTGGCTGCGCAGTGGATTTGGCCTTTAAAATCCAGCCGAACCTGCTGTCCCAATTGATCGGACAAATCCAGTGCAGGCAACGGTTCCAAGACGTCCGCCCCGGCCAAGTTGTAGGACAGCACACCGTGCGCACCGGGCGCAATGTGCAATTTCCGCAAATTCCCCTCCCAATTCATGCCGCGAAGTTAGGTGTTCCGGCCGGCGCCCCTCCATGCCTTCGTGTGTCCTTCAGCGCCGTTCATCGCCATTAACACACATTGTATCCAATTCAGCAAGGAACCGAACGGCAACCCAAACGATTTTCGTATCTTGACAATCAAAATATTCATCAGATGAAAACACCTTTACTGTTTGGAGGCTTGTTGTTGGCCTCAACCGCATTCTCCCAGCTGTACAGCGAGGGATTCGAAGGCTACGCTGCAGGCGATTACGTGACTGTTGACAACCCCGTTTGGGTCACTTGGAGTGGAGAAGCGACCAGCGGTACGGATGAAGATGGGCTCATCACAAGCGCGGAGGCGCACACCGGTTCGAATTCATTGAACATCATCGGGCAAACCGGCCCGATGGACGTGGTGATGGTGGCAGGTTTGGCATCCGGCAGTTATGAATGCAGCTGGTTCATGAAGATCCCCGCGAATTACGCCGGCTACTACAACGTTCAAGAAAACACGGTGCCCGGCGTTGGATGGGCGTTTGAAGCCTTCTTTGCGGAAGACGGCACATTCGAATACATCATGGACGAAAACACCATCACTTCGGGCACCTACCCAGTGGATGAATGGTTTGAATTGACGCATGAAGTGGACTTGGACAACGATTTCATCCAGATTTACATCAACGATGTTTGGGCAGGCGCCTGGACCTTTGATAGCGACTTTGGAGGGGTGAATTTCTTCGGAACCGGTACGGCAACTGCTGTGGGCAATTGGTTCTTGGACGACATTGCCATCGACGCTGCAACGTTCACGTTGGGTACGGCTGATGTCACGCCGGAGTTGGAATTGGCGTTTGGCCCCAACCCCGCCACCAACTCCATCATGCTGATGGGCAATGTAGAACAGGCATGGGTGCGCATCTTGGGCTTGAACGGCCGTTTGGTGCACGAGGAGTTGATCTCGGGCTTGAACCGCGGTGCCCAAATCGACTTGAACTTGGTGGACGGCATTTACTTCATTGAGTTGACGGAAGGTGAGCGCCGCACCATGCAGCGCCTCGTCATCAGCCACTGATTCGACCACGGACAATCGACTTTTAAGGGCACCTATCGGTGCCCTTTTTTCATGCCCAGCATCCTGGAATTCGAAATCGTTGGGAAAGTTCTTGTAACTCTCCTGCTTCAGCTGCGTAAATTCGGCGCAGCTAACTCAACTTCCAATATGAACATGCGTTTTGCCTCCTTTGCCTTCCTGATCATGCTGACCGCGGCAACGTCTTGCCAATTGACGGCACAATCACCCGATTACACCATCACGTTGGAGATCGAGGGACTGAGCAATGACACCGTCTTTTTGGCGAATTATTACGGAGAGAAAATGTTTTACGCGGACACGGCCATCAGCGATGCACGTGGAAAAGTGGTTTTCGAGGGAAGGCTGTATGAGCAATGCGGCAAGTTTGCGGCCGTCATACCTGGGCCCAAGTTCTTCGAGTTTTTGGCAGTGGACGAAGACATTCACATCAAGACGAAGGCAGCCCAACCGTCCGCCTTCATTGAAGTGGTTGAAAGCCCGGAAAATGAAATCTTCTATGACTACTTGAAGTTTTTGCAAGACAAGCGTGAAGAGGCTGCCCCCCTCGAGGCCGTGTTGCGCGACAGCACTGCAAGCGAGGCGGATGCGGGTGCTGCTCGGGAGACCTTGATGGCATTTGGAGAAGACGTTGAGGCTGAACAACGGCGCATCATCGCCGCTTACCCCGACTACCTGTTTGCCAAGTACTTGAACATGCTGGTCGAGCCGGAGATTCCCGAAATGAATGGCATCAGCAACGCGGATGAATTGCGTTATCGCATGTACCGCGACAGCTACTGGAAGCGGGTTGACTTTTCCGATCCACGGCTCGTGCACGATGGCAGCTTCAACCGGATTTTGGACCAATACCTGAACCAGGTCATTCCTCAAGCACCGGACACCGTGCTCACTGAAGTGGTCAAGTTGGTGGAGCAAGCACGGGGCAACGATGAGATGTTCAAGTACATCCTGCATTTTGCCACGTTCAATGCCGAATCCTCTGCAATCATGTGCATGGACAAGGTCTTTGTGGAGCTGGTTGACCGGTATTACCGCCGGGGGGACGCGACTTGGCTGAACGATGACCAGCTGACCAAGATCTTGGACCGCGCGCAGGAATTGGCCCCGACCCTTTGCGGCAACCGCGTTCCCAACATCACCTTGCCCGGTCTGGACCAGCAGACCTGGAAGAGCTTGTACGACATTGACAGCAAGTACACCGTGGTCGTGATTTGGGAGAGCACCTGCGGACATTGCAAACAGGAGTTGCCGAAAATCCAAGAACTTTACGAGGAGTGGAAGTCCAAGGGGCTTTCCATCTTCGCCATCGGCAACGACTTCGAGCCCGAGCCTTGGCAGAAGTTTGTGGAGAAGCAAGGACTTGACGAGTGGGTGCACGTATCGGATAACCCCGCCATCAATAACCAAGACAGTGCAACCGTCTTGATCCGCGATGGCGTGACCACACTCGAGAGCTTGAATTTCAGGACCACGTTCGATGTCTTCGCGACACCGAAAATGTTCTTGTTGGATCGCAACCACGTTGTGGTGGCCAAGCAAATTGGTGCAGAGCAGCTCGGGGAGATTTTGGTCCGGTTGGAGGACATGGAAGCGAACGGAATGCTGCAGCCTATTTTGAAAGATAGCGAACAGTAAGCCGCTCCGCTTTTGCCCTCAACCAAGCAATTCTTTCTGAATTTTTTGAAGGCGCCTTTTCGAAACGCCAGCGTCGTGCCCAGCTCGCAAGAAGCCTGCCGCGCCATGGTGGATGGCATTCCTTGGGACGAGGTTGAATACATTGTTGAGCTCGGTCCGGGTACAGGGGTATTTACTGAGCACATCGTGCGGTGCGCGAGGAATGACGCCAAGCTTTTAGCCATTGAGTTGGAGGACTCGTACATCGCTGGCCTCGAACAGCGCTTTGGCCATGCCATGGAAATTGTTCAAGCAAGCGCACACCAACTCGATAAATTGGTGGAAGGGCGCTCGTGGCCGCGCATTGATTTGATCATTTCTGGTTTACCGTTCAACCTGCCACAGGATGTGCGGGACCCGCTTTTCGAAACAATCAAGCGAAGGACCCAAAGCGGCATGCGGTACCGTTGCTTCACTTATTTCCCTGCTGGAATGAAAAGGGCGTATCGTGATTTTTATCATCCCCGGCCGCGCTTGGTTTGGCGCAATTTTCCTCCCATGTGGATTTATGAACCGAAAGGATAAAAAAAAGAGAGGCCAAAGGCCTCTCTTTTCTTTTCCTCACGTTTGCTCCTTATTGGCAAGGCAAGCCAAAACCACTGAGCAACACCAGCAAGTCCGAGGCACCGATGATGCCGTCGTCGTTCAAATCAGCGGGGCAAACTGGAACGTAATCACAGCTGCCATCATCGTTCACCGCATCCTCTTCGTAGTTCGACGCCGCTGAATCGGTGCAACCTGCTAATTGGTCAACTGCTATGAGCAACTGAGCAAATTCTGCGGTGTTCGTGCACGCGTCTTCCAGAGTGTAAACGCGTGTCACTGAATAGCCTCCATTTTCTAAACGCCCCGCGTAGTCTGTAAATTCAACGGTCACTTCGTGCTCATCAATGGTGCTTTCGTACAATTCCAGAGATGACCATGTGTCCGGTGCATCCGACAATTCGACCACGCCCGCCATGTCCATGGACGGCGCATCGAACTCGCCAATGCAGCTCGGAATTTCATCGAAATCACAAATGCCATCCGCGTCGCTGTCCGTGCAAATGAGCCCATCACAGTCGTCGTATCCCGCCGGCGGGTAGGTGCAGAGGGTGTGATCTTGCACCAGACTGTTTGGCACATAATTGCACGCGTCTACCTCACCACAAACTGCACAGGACACGAATTCGCAAGAACCATCGGCCTCCGTCGCCAAGGGATCGTAGTTGCATGCGCCATCGTTGGTGCAGCCCAACACCTCCAAGGGATCGCAAACTCCATCGTTGTCCTCATCCACCAAGCAAACCCCATCGCAGTCCAGATATGGCTCGGGATACGTGCAGGAACCATCGTCATCTGTGGCTTCGGCCGTGAAGTTGCAAGCGCCATCATCCGTGCAGCCCAACACCTCGAACGCATCACAGATGCCATCGCCATCCACATCGCTCAAGCACAATCCGTCACAACCGTACTCCGCTTCAGGATAATCGCATGAAATGGGTTCATTCAACGTCGCTGAATCGTCGTAATTGCAAGCCGCCTCGTCCATGCACCCTACACATGACTCGAACTCACAAGATCCATCGCTTTGAGTGGCGGCAGGATTGAAGTTACAAGCTGATGAATTCAGGCAACCGGTGACCTCAGCACTGTCGCAAATGCCGTTGTCATCCGCATCGCCATCCAACACCGTTCCACTACCGTCCGTTGCTCCAGAACAGACATCGCAGCCCGTGGCAAAGACGCAGCTTCCATCAGGCTCTGTGGCCTCCGCATTGTAGTTGCACGCCGCAGCGTTTACACAACCGAGTAATTCGTCTGCATCGCAAACACCATCGTTATCCGAGTCACACGCACCCTCCGCGTATACGCACGCACCACTTGACAACGTGGCCGCTGCATCGTAGTTGCAAGCCGCAACATCCAAACACCCAACGCATGAGGTAAAGTCACACGAGTCGTCTGAAGCGGTGGCATCAGGGTCGTAGTTGCATGCCCCAGCAGAGGTGCATCCCGAGATGACGCAGCTTCCATCGTCGATCGTAGCAGCGGGATCAAAGTTGTCAGCACCATTGTTGGTACAACCGTAGCAGCTCGTGAAGTCCGAACAACCTGCGTTATAAATCGCGTTCTCGTCGTAATCGCACGCTGCAGGGTTGGTGCATCCCACGCATGACTCAAACTCACACGAACCGTCGTCTTCGGTAGCGGCAGCATCGTAGTTGCATGCTGCCTGATTCGTGCAACCTCCAATCAAGAAAGCGCCAGAAAACGGCGCAGGGGCGCCTCCGGTCGAAACCAATCCACATACTTCCAATACCGGAGTGCCTTGTAGGGTTGCCGCAGGATCGTAATTCGGAGTTCCAGGGATGATGCACCCAGTGATGGAGACCTCGCAGGAACCGTCGTCCACATTGGCCAATGGATCGTAATTCGTGGCTTCATCATCCGTACAACCTGGGTTTTCCAGTTCGTCCGCCAAACCGTTCTCGTTCGCGTCATTCACGGGGTCTCCATTGCAATCGAAGTGCGCTTCAGCATAGGTGCATGACGCATAATCAGCAATCGTTGCTGAAGCATCGTAGTTGCACGCTTGGTTGTCGGTGCAACCCGCACAGGAAACTGTATCGCACCCTTGATTGGACGTGGCGGTAGGATCGTAATTGCACGCAAATTGATCCATGCAGCCAACGATTTCTTCCTCATCGCAGATGCCATTTCCATCAGCATCGTTCAAGCATGCACCATTGCAATCGCGGTTGGTTGCTGCGTAGATGCACGAGCCATTGTCGTCGGTTGCGGCAGCGCTGTAGTTGCAGGCAGTCGCATCCGTGCATCCACCAACCTCCTGAAAATCGCACACCCCATCCCCATCCGAATCGGTGAGGCAATCACCAGAACAATCAAAGCCATCCACAGGGAAGATGCACGATGATTGAACACTGATCAGCGCAGCAGCATCGAAGTTGCACGCCTGCTCAACCGTGCAGCCCGCACAGGAAACAAAATCGCAACTTCCGTCGTCTTCTGTCGCTGAGGCGCTGAAGTTGCAAGCAGTGCTGTCAGTGCATCCACCTACTTCAAATGCATCGCATACTCCGTCTCCATCAGCGTCATCCAAACACACACCGTCGCAATCGTAGCCGGTGTCAGGGTAAGAGCACGTGCCAGCGTCCGTTGCGGAAGCATTGTAATTGCATGCACCCGCCTCTTGGCACCCCACCACTTCGTCCGCATCGCACACCCCATCTCCGTCCGCATCTTCGAGGCATGAACCATCGCAATCCACCAAGTCCGTCCCGTAGATATCCTCGGGGAACAAGCACGATGCCGCATCGGTGATGGTGGCAGTGGGGTTGTAGTTGCACGCATCGACGATCGTGCAGCCGCTGCAGGACGAGAAATCACAACTTCCATCATCCGAGGTCACCGTGCAGTCGAAATTGCATGCAGCAGGGTTCGCGCACCCTCCGACCTCGGAAGCATCTGCCAAACCGTTGCCGTCCATGTCCGGGGCGAACGTGGGCGCAACGGCCACCTTCACTTCATGCCACAGCTTTTGGTTGCCGCAATCATCGTAGACTGCCAAAGCGATGGTGTAGTATCCAGGCGAAGTCGGGTCGACGGCTTGGATGTTGTCATCCGAAAACGCCTGCCACGCATTGCTTGCGAGGTTTTGGTTCGTAGCCAATTCGCTGATCTCCGCTGGGTCAAGGTTGGACAGGGCCATGAGGTCCGCCATGTCCAGTTCGAACATCGAAGAGGCTTGGTTGACGTAGCACGGATCGAAATCCAAGTAGAGGCGCACGTCCACGTCTGCAAAAGTCAACGTCCCCAGGTCCATGTATACCATGAAGTTCCACGTCATCAAGGTCGTGGGCGTTGGGTCGTCATAGCTGGTGTGAGAATAACCTGTGAGGGCTTGGTAGTGCCCATTGATGAAAGGCAAATTGTCATTCGGCGCAATGACCGCACGGCGCTTGACACCAATAAAAGCAGACATGGCACTGTTCTCAGCGATGGCCAAACTGCCATCCGAAACGCCGGTTCCCAATTCGGGCATATTCAATCCATCCAAATAAGGCGCGTCATCAAACCACGACGCGTCGAACGATTGCGTCCATCCAGAAACGGGAACACCAGCGGGTTGGGTGGGACACACTTGACCGAAAGCCGTTGCGGCTAAGACCAAGGTTATCAAGGAAATAAAGATTCTCATGGACCTGGATTTGGGTTGCATCTGCCAAATTAATCAATTAAAACGAATCCACGGGTGATTCGCGGAAGGAACTACCCCACCCCATCAGTAGAAATTCTTGAAATCTTTTCTCAATTCTCACGAAGGGGAGCAAGTTTGCACGTACCTTGCGGCATCTTAAGTCCTTATCAATAGTGAACATTTTTGTTGGAAATCTCGCATGGGGCGTCGACGACGTCGCTTTGCGGGAAGCGTTTGAAGCCCACGGGGAAGTCGAGCGTGCGAAGGTCATTCATGACCGAGAAACTGGACGGAGCCGTGGATTCGGTTTTGTTGAAATGCCTAACCAAGACGAAGCAGAAGCTGCTTTGGAAGCCATGGAAGGCAAAGATCTAATGGGTCGCTCGATTCGCTGCAATGAAAGCGAACAGCGGGAGCGTCGTTGAAGACATGTCTAAAAGAAAGGAAGTGGCCTCGTGCCACTTTTTTTTTGCTTAAACCGCCCCCACCTGTATTTCCGTGAAGGCACAAAAAAAACCCCGCCCAAAGGCGAGGTTTTTCTTGTAGCGGGAGAGAGACTTGAACTCTCGACCTCAGGATTATGAATCCTGCGCTCTAACCAGCTGAGCTATCCCGCCGACTTTTGCGGGGGCAAATATACAACATCCGCTCCACTGCCGATTTCCAAAGTCGTTTTTTTTCGAAGTCCTTTCGGATGTGAAGGAAAGATGTGGGATTTGGCCTATCTTGTAACCTGACGATGGAAAAAGAAAAGTACCAAATTGAATTCCCTGTCAACTCCTCCAAAGGGGTGTTGTTCAATGCGTTCAGCACGCCGAGTGGCTTAGCGGAGTGGTTTTGCGATGATGTGAACATCAAAAAGGATGTGCACATTTTCGTTTGGGAAGGAAGCGAGGAATCTGCACGGCTCGTCTCGAAGAAGCGGGATGAGTTTGCCAAATTCCGGTGGATTGAGGACGAAGACGAGGGGTTGAACACCTTTTTTGAGTTCCGAATCAAGGTCGACGGCCTTACTGGTGACACCGCCCTCGTCATCACGGATTTCGCCGAAGACGATGAAATGGAGGACGCGAAGGAGCTGTGGGAAGCGCAGGTGGAGAAGCTGAAGCGGGTGTTAGGAGCTTGACCGCGGCTCAAATTTGGCATAACGCTCCATGAACGGGGCCATCAATCGCTTGAAAGCGGCTGTGCGATCCGGGGTGCCTTCTTCGGAAAAAGGGGCCACTTCGATGATCAGCTCTTCGGTCAATGCTTCGTCAACCCCTTGACGCCCCCACACCGAAATCAACCGATCGGGCAGCTGTGCGGGTGTGCCTTTGATGAACAACCGGCGCCACTCAATCCAGCCGGCCGCCTGCCCCGCCGCGACCAAGTCTGCCAACCGGTCCATTGGCCAGATCAGGTAAAACACGCTCCCGCTGTGGGCCAGGCCTGCCAGCGTACTGAACAGTTGCTCGATGGGCAGGTCGTCGTCGTGCCGCGCCAAGTTGCGGGCGGCATCGGGGGATTTGGGTTTGCCCCGAAAGAAAGGCGGATTGCACAACATGACGTCCCACTTGATTGCCTGAGGCGACCAGCTGCGAATGTCCGCTTCGACCAACTCCAATCGATCAGCAAAGGGGCTCCTTTGGAAGTTTTCACGCGCTTGGGCGGCAGCGAGCGGCTCCAATTCCACCGCATGTACGTGTGCCTTCGGTGCGCGCTGAGCGGCCATGAGGGCCACGAGTCCCGACCCCGTTCCCACATCCAGTATGCGCTCAACGCCCGTCACGTCCGGCCATGCTCCGAGCAACAACCCATCGTTGCCCACTTTCATGGCGCAACGGTCATCCCGCACCTCAAATTGGCGAAATTGCACCCGCCGATTGCCCGACCTTCCCACAATCAGGAGCGTTTCCGGTTTTGCCAGATCTCATAATCTGGAAAGTCTTCGATGCGGTTTTCGGGAACTGAGCGCAGGGGCTCCGCCTCTATAGCGGTGGCCAACATTTCAGCAGGCAAGGTACGGTAGAGGGCCGTCCCCTCCTTTTTATGGGCGAACATGGCATCGCTCACTTCACTTTTGCGTACTGCTGGGTTTCCGACGATCAAGCCGCGCGGCTCCCACACGCTTTTGGCCTTCAAAAATGCCAGCGCGCCCACGATGCACCCCTCGCCCAACACGACTTCGTCCATGAGGACCGCCTGCATCCCGACCAAGGTATGGGCCCCGACGTGGGCTCCATGGATGATGGCCCCATGGCCGATGTGGGCCTCCTCTTCGAAGCGCACAGTTTGGCCAGGGAACATGTGGACCACGCAATTCTCTTGGATGTTGCAACCTTCCGCCACTTCGATGCGCCCCCAATCACCGCGCAAGACAGCCCCCGGCCCGATGTAGCAATCCCGGCCGATGGTGACGTGGCCGATGACCGTGGCCTGCGGGTGGATGTAGCTCGAGGGGTCCACCACCGGCACCATGCCTTTGAACGACTGAATCATGCGTTTGGGCGTTCAAGGACGACCGCGTAGCCTTGCCCCACGCCGATGCACAGCGTTACCAGGGCGTAGCGTCCGCCGTTACGTTGCAGGGTGCGGGCGGCGGAGAGGAGGATGCGTCCGCCCGTCATGCCCAACGGGTGTCCGAGTGCGATTGCGCCGCCGTGGGGGTTGATGCGCGGGTCGTCATCGGCGAGGCCCCACGCCCTTATGCAAGCGAGTGCTTGAGCCGCAAACGCCTCATTCAGCTCAATCACGTCCATGTCCGCCATGGCCAATCCAGCCTTTTTCAACGCGCGGTTGGAAGCCTCCACCGGCCCGATGCCCATGATGCGGGGCTCGACACCGACGACTGCACTGCTGATCACTTGCGCCAAGGGAGTCCAGCCGTGAGCAGCAACAGCGGCAGCATTTGCGATGAGCAAAGCGACCGCGCCATCGTTCAATCCGGACGCATTGCCAGCCGTCACCGTTCCGCCCTCCTTGCGGAAAGCGGGACGTAATTTGGCCAGCCCTTCAGCCGTGGTGGATGGCTTGCAAAACTCGTCGTCGGTCACCACCAAATCTTCCTGCTTCTTGCGCGGTACCCGCACCTCCATGCATTCCGCTCGGCGGAACTCCACGGCAGCGGCCGCCTTTTGCTGCGACCACGCGGCGAACCGGTCTTGGTCCTCCCGACTGATGCCATACTGATCCACCAAGTTTTCAGCGGTCTCGCCCATGCCATCCACGCCGTAGGCCGCCTTCAATGCGGGGTTGATAAACCGCCAGCCGAAGGTGGTGTCGAACATTTGGGCATCCCGGCCAAATGCTGCCGACGGCTTGCTCATGACCATTGGCGCCCGCGTCATGTGCTCCACCCCGCCGGTCAGCACCACATCTGCATCGCCCTGAGCGACCATGCGGGCACCGTTGACGGTCGCCGCCATGCCCGAAGCACACAGCCGGTTGACGGTCTCTCCGGGCACGGTGTGGGGAATGCCTGCCAGCAAGGCGGCCATCCGCGCCACATTTCGGTTGTCCTCTCCTGCCTGGTTCGCGCAACCAAAGAGCACATCGCCCAAAGCCGCCGCATCCATTTCCGGGTGGCGGTTCAACAGTTCGCGCATGACCATGGCCGCCAAATCATCGGCGCGTACGCCCGACAATCCGCCTCCCAACTTGCCTATCGGGGTCCGTACCCCGTCGATGATGAATGCATCCATGCTATTGCGTTTGAGGACAAAGATAACCCGCCCCCAACGGGCACAATTCCCTCCGTTCAGCCTCCCCTTGCGATCGTTAGTAAAAACGCCTAAAAACAACTTGAACCAATCAGCCCAAACCACTAAAATCCAGTGCAATTAAGCACGTTGGGCATATCCTTTTTAAAGGGTGCGTTTTTTCAACAACGGGTCGAAAACAAAGCGCTGGACGAGGACCACTTCGCCCCGGAATCGCGCATACATGCGGGAGCCGTCGTGCTCCATGAGCTGCCCGTTATCGTCGTACTGGTCTTCCACGGGGTCCTTCCAAAGCAGCTCGACGGTGGTGGGTTCGGTTTGACCTCGGCCCCATGCGCGCAATGTGAAGGCCGGGGACTGTGCTTGTTTGGTCTCCAAGCCAGCGGCGTCCAAGTGGTGGTTGTAAGTCTCCAAATGGACCTTGCGAAAGCGCAAGAATTGGTCCTGCCACGCCACGGTGTCCTGCACCGCCACGCGGCGGCCATCCGCGCCCCACACCGTCAGCACGCCGTCGGTTGCAATCTCCATGGCATACGAGGCGTAAGTCGGGTCGTGGGCCTCCACTTCCACGCGGTGAAGTTCCCGACCGGGGAAGTCGAACACCCCGGTGTAGCGCCATTCGCGCTCATCGGTGAAAAACCGCGTACTCAGGAAGCCCGTGAACCCTTCCATGTGCACGATGAACGGATCGCGGGCCTTGCCCTCGGGGGTCTCGAGGACCATATACGTGCCGGTGTGGCTGGGGGTCGCGGTGCCGATGTACCAGGTTTTGGCTGGAGTTTGACCACCGGTGTAGACCTCCACCTTTTTGCCACGCGCAGCGATCATTTTCACCACCTGTTCCCGCTGGGCTTGCGGAATCGGCCCCTTGACCCGTGCGCGCAAGAAAGTCTTGAGGACCAAATCCACCGCGTCCTTCCGCGCCCAATGCTCCCCGTTCAACAACCAATACCGCTCACCGGAAACCCGCTCCAAATCGGCAACCCCGCCGTCCATGTCGGCAATGAAAATCCGCGTCACAGCAGCCGTATCGGACAGCGCAAAGTTCGTGGCCTCATCGCCCTCGAGGTTCCCGGTGTGCCGTTCGGCATACCAGTTCGCACCGGCCACCACGGCCGTCATCAACAGGAGCAAATAGAACAACCGCAGGTTGCGGTGCATCGATCGCTTGGGGGAGGTTCCTTCCTTCATCATGCGGGGAGGTGGGGTTGGGCATATTTCCGACGGCGCAACGCGGTGAACAAACGCCCCAACGCGAGCACGACGAGCAATGGCAGCGCCACCGCAAACGCTTGCCATGTGGTGCGGCCGGTCCGAATTTTCTCCGCGTCGAGCGGCCTCAAATCGATGGTCCGCGAACGCACCGAAATGGCCGCCGACTCATCGAGCAGGTAGCTGATCGCGTTGAGCAGGAATTCCTTGTTGTCATACACGATGCGTCCCGCGTTCCGATCGTAGCCTAGCGGCACAACCTGCGGCCGGCCTTGGCCGTCGCTCACCACGTGGTTGCGGGCCAAATCCCCATCCCCCACCACGACCTGCGCCGTACGCACCGACCGCTCACGGAAGGCAAAATTCGGGTCGTTGCGCAACACCTCGGGAATGCGGTCGCTGAAAGCGCTTTGGAATTCCCCTTCCAACAGCAGGGCGAAGGGCTGGTGGGCGAGGTTGTTCTCGTTGAAGTACTCCGGCGGCAGGTCCACGATGCTGCCCGAAACACGGACCGGCGCCTTGTATTCGCGGCTGCGCTCCGATGAAGCGAGCAGTACCGTTTTGCTCACGTCCCCCTCCCCTCCCACGGGATCCACGCGCGAGACAAAGTCGAAGTGGATGGGGTCAAGGTTGGTCGTGATGGGATGCGAGATGCCCTGCGGCAGGGCCAACGGCGCGAAATACCACGAGAACATCTCGTACTGGCGCTGGTTGCCGTTGGGGCCCACATCCAGCATCATGGGCGCGCATTGCGGGTCAATGACCAGGTTGCGGTTCAGCCGCGCTCCGTAGGTGAACAGCTGGTCGTAAATGCCCAATTCACGGGTCACGCCGTAGGTCACCAGGTTCGTGCGCAAGCTATCGAGGTCGGTGTGGATGGGATCCACGAGCCACATCACCTTGCCCCCGTTCATGATGAACTGGTCGATGAGCAACTGGTCCTTCGGATCGAGGGTGGAATCGGGCTTGGCCACCAGCAGCAGGTCGAAGCGGTTTCGGCGGTGTGCCATACCGTCGAGCTTCTCGCTGAGCACGTGCAGCTTGCCTTCGAGCCGGACGCGGGTGACGTCGTAGTCCACTTCAAGGGAGCGGGTCAAATCCGCCACCTCCAACTCATTCAGTTCGCCGTGCCCTTCGAGGAAGGCAATTTGCGGGCGTTCCTTGCGCGCGGCGCGCCGGAGGGCGGTGACCAACTCGTATTCAATGGCGTTGATGGACCCCTGCATCATGGATTCAGTGGGCTCCGGGGTTTCGCTTTTGAAGAACTGAATGGGGATGTCCTCGCCATTGAAATGGAGGACGGCTGCGGGCCAGACCGTCTTGAAGGCCTTGACCCCTTGTTCTTGGAAGGCGATGCGGGTGAAGCGGAGGCCCCGCTCGTAGAGGGCTTGCTCGTTTTGGCCTATGGTCTGGGGATCATCGAGGGCGTAAATGTCCTCAAACCGGTAGCGGACCTTGCCATCGCTCGCGGAGGAGAACTCCTCCAACTTGTCCGCAATGGCCTGCTCCAGCCGGCGCCACGTGGCCGGGAATTCCCCCGTCAAGTAACACGTGACCAGCACGTCGTCCTCCAAGTCCTCCAGGAACTCGGTCGTGGCTTCCGTCAAGCTGTGCCGCCGCTCAGCCGTCCAGTCGAAGCGCAAATCGAGGATGGAAAGCCCCCACCACGCAACGCCCAGCACCGCAGCCGTCAATGCAAAGCGCACTCCGTCCACCTGGGGCCGCTGGAGCCGCGCCCTCAGCGCCCACTGCGCGCCCGCCAAGCACAGGGCGATGACCAGCGCAAAGTACCCCACGTCTTCCATTTCGATGAGCCCCCGGCCCAAACTCCGGAAGTGCGCCTCCATGCCAAACCGGGTGAACACGTGGTCCCAACTGCCCCACAGCTCGAAGGTGCCCATGGCGGTGAAACCGATGTATAGGACCACAGAGGCCAGCACCGCGTTCAAGAACGCGACCAAGGGATTCGTGGTCAGCGCGCTCATCAACAGGCCCAGCGCGACGAAGGCACCGCCGAGCAGCACCAGGCCGAGGGCGCTGCCGAGGGTGGCGCCGAGGTCGAGGTTCCACGGGGGCGAACCCAATGCCCCGATGACCAGCACGTAGGAGGCGGTGGGCAACAGGGCGGCGATGAGCACCGACCAGGCGCCCAGGAATTTGGCCCACACCACGCCGCCTTCGCTCAGCGGACGTGTGAGCAGCAATTCCAGCGTGCCCGACCGCCGCTCTTCCGCAAAACTCCGCATGGTGATGGCCGGCACAAGGAACATGAAGACCCACGGGGCCCAGTCGAACAGGGGGTCGAGCGTGGCCATGCCCCCGTCGAGCAAATTCCAGTCCCCGGGGAACACCCAGAGGAACAAGCCCATCAACAACAAAAAGGACGCCACCACGACGTAGCCCATCAACGAACTGAAGAATGTTCTGAATTCCTTTGCAATCAATGCGCGCATGGCTGCTAAATTAACGCCAACACGGAACCCTTTGACGCTTTTTCGCAAGCGTTGTGTTCACAGGGTCCGTGTAAAACTTGCGGCAGTGGGAGGTGCGGCGAACAAGCGTTTGGTGGCGGGCCACACGGTGCCAAACAAGTCCGAAGCCCGGTAAGCGTCGAGGTCCGCTGTGCTCACCCACCGGCTCACGGTGCTAAAGCCCACGCCCTGCTCCACGGGCCGCTCGACCAACACCACGCCGCCGCATCCGGGCATGGCAGCGATGGCGGCCTGGTGCTGTGCAAACAGCGCTAAAAACGCGTCCGCAGATGCGGCCTCGAACGTCATGTGCACGAGCCGGAGGACGGGGTAATCGGCGTTGGGCGTGATGTTCATTCGTAGATGGTGATGCGGATGCTCTGCTCGCGCCGTAGCCCCAATAACGTATCGGCTCCGCCATTGCCTCCCGGTGCGCTGTGGTTGTTCACCGCGATTTCGAGCAGGCCGGAAGCGTTGAACAAGGCCAACGCATCCCCTGCCGCCACTTCATAATAGTGGGTGGAAATGCGGCGGATGTCCATCCGAGCGGACCGCATGGGAATGATGAATTCTCGCGCGCCAACGGCGGCTTCAAACACCTCCCGGGTGATGTTGGTGACGGCATTGCCGAAGTGGTCGATGAACACGACCTCCCCCACCAAATCCCGGCCTTCCAAACGCGGGGGCATCAAGGTTTTGGGCTCGAGGGCGGGGGCCATTCGGCCGATGGATTCCGGGGCCCCGCCGGTCACGAGGTGCGCGGCAGCAGGAACGAACCACTCCCGTTCCGGGAAGGTGGGCAGCGGGCCATCGGACCGCACGCCGGAGAGGTCATAAACCATGGGCGCTTCCTGATCGAACAGCAGGCCAAACGCCTCGTTGTCCGCCCCGAGGTAGAACTGCCGGCGGTACTTCACCAGCCGCAGCGGCCGGTCGCACGCCGCTTTCACGCACAAGAGGTGCACCGAATTGTCGGGAAAATCCTCCGCCACCTGCTTGAGCACCCAAACCGCCTCCGCCACATCGTACTTGCGGATGCTGTGCGACACGTCCACCACGTTTGCGAGCGGCGCGCGTTGGTACAAGGCGCCTTTCAACTGCGCCGTATGGGGACTTCCCTCCCCGTAATCAGAAGTCAAGGTTATTAGCGACACAGTGCAAAGGTGCTACGTATTTTTGCATCCACATGCATCAATTAGAAATTTCACTCGATTCCGTCGATCCGATGGAATTCATGGGCAAAGACGAGGCGAATTGGCGCTGCGTCAAGGCCCATTTCCCGACCCTCAATTTGGTGGCGCGCGGGCACTTGATTCGGGCGAAAGGAGCCAAAACCGACCTGGGGCGATTCGAGGAGGTGATGAACCTCATGATTTGGCACCTCGAACGCTACCAACGCATCGACGAGGACGACGTGGCGCGGCTGCTCAAATCGGAGACCGACAACGTGATGAACCAAGCGCGGCACGACGACACCATCGTCTACGGCGTGGGCGGCGCCCGCATTGCAGCGCGCACGGCGAACCAGCACCGGCTAGTGGAGGCGATCCGGGCGAAGGACATGGTGTTCGCGGTCGGCCCCGCGGGCACCGGCAAGACCTACACCGCCGTGGCCATGGCCGTGGCCGCCCTCAAGGACAAGCGCGTCAAGCGCATCATCCTCACCCGCCCCGCCGTCGAAGCTGGCGAGAACCTCGGCTTCTTGCCCGGCGACCTGAAGGAAAAGCTCGACCCTTACTTGCAGCCGCTTTACGATGCCCTCTTCGACATGCTACCGCACGACAAGTTGGTGGATCACATGGAGAAGGGCGTCATCGAAGTGGCGCCGCTGGCGTTCATGCGCGGGCGCACGCTGGACAAGGCGTTTGTGATTTTGGATGAAGCCCAAAACACGACCGTCGCCCAAATGAAGATGTTCCTCACCCGGATGGGACGTGAGGCCAAATTCGTGGTCACGGGCGACGCCTCGCAAATCGACCTGCCGCGCAAGCAGCAGAGCGGCCTGACGTACGCCCTGCGCGCGCTCCAGGGCACCGACGGCCTGCAATTCATCACCCTCACCGGCGAAGACGTCATCCGCCACCGGCTCGTGCAGGCGGTCATTCAAGCCTTCGAGCGCACGGATGCTGAGCTCGAGAAGGAGGACCGGGAACGGGCGGCTGCACGGCGGGCGGCGCGTGCGGGAAAAGCACCCGAAACCGGAGCGACAACGGCTTGACCGCGCTACCTTTGGCCCCCGATTCATCCGACCATGAACACCCTCTCCTCCACGGATTTCCGGTTCACCGGACAAACCCATGCCTACCACGGCAAAGTCCGCGACATGTACACCCTCGAAGGCGGCCGCATGGTGGCGGTGGTTTCCGACCGCATCAGCGCGTTTGACGTCATCCTTCCCCAGGGCATTCCTTACAAAGGAGAGGTGCTCAACCGCATCGCCAGCCACTTCCTCGATGCCGTTTCGGACATCGTGCCGACGTGGCAATTGGCCACGCCACATCCCGCTGTGACCATCGGCCACACCTGCGAGCCCATCCGCCTCGAGATGGTCATCCGCGGCTACTTGACGGGGCACGCGTGGCGCTCCTACCGCGGCGGTGATCGGACCCTTTGCGGCGTCCACATGCCCGATGGCATGAAGGAACACGACCGCTTCCCCGCCCCCATCATCACCCCCGCCACCAAGGCCGAAGCCGGCCACGATGAAGACATCAGCCGGGAAGAACTCCTCGCGCGCGGCATCGTCTCGCCTGAGTTGTACGCCGAGATGGAACGGGTGACGCGCGCGCTGTTCGCGCGTGGCACGGAGATGGCCGCCGAGCGCGGGTTAATTTTGGTGGATACGAAATACGAATTTGGCCTGCGCAACGGCGAATTGACCCTCATCGATGAGATCCACACACCGGACAGTTCGCGCTACTTCATTGCAGAGGGGTATGCGGAGCGCCAAGCGGCAGGTGAGCCGCAGCGGCAATTGAGCAAGGAGTTTGTGCGGGAGTGGCTCATGGCACACGATTTCATGGGCAAAACCGGCCAGTCTGTGCCCGATTTGCCCGAGGACTTCATCCGCGTGGTCAGCGGCCGGTACATCGAGTTGTTCGAACGGCTGACGGGCACCCCTTTTGAGGGCACATCGTCCGACGACCCCATCGGGGACGTTGAACGGGCCGTAGAGGCGTGGATTGCCGCCAACCCGGCATGAGCAAGCGCGGCGAGCCGTGGCGGGAGGACGCCTTGAAGTTGGTGCAGGCCTTGAAGGCGGGCGGGGTGGTGGTCTCGGCCACGGACACGGTCGTGGGGCTGGCTTGTGACGCGACGTCGGCAGAGGCGGTGGCGCGGATGGCGGCAATGAAGGGCCGCCCGGCGGAGAAATCGTTTTTGGCCCTGGTCGCTGACGAAGGCCAAATGGAACGGCTGCTGCCTGGCCTCCCCGATTCCGCGTGGGAGTTGATGGACCAGTCCGACCGGCCGGTGACGGTGGTGGGCCAGGCCGCGGACAACCACCGGCTCGCGCCCGGCATGGTGCGGGCGGACGGCTCGCTCGGCGTGCGGTGCGTGGTCGATCCGTACTTGCAGTTCATCATCCGCGGACTCGGTCGCCCGTTGGCTTCGACGAGTGCGAACCTCAGCGGCGAACCGGCGCCTACCCGACTTCCGGAAGTGAGCCCCACATTGCGCACATCCGCCGATGCTGTCGGGACATGGGATAGCGGTGGCGCCAGCCGCCCCTCGTGGATGGTCCGGTTCGATGCGCAAGGCCGGTTTTCGGTGCTCCGGCCGTAAGGACTAACTTTGCAGCTTCCAACATGAACTACGCAGCTGACTTGTATTTGCCGGTGTTCCGCGCCGTCGGGAAGATTGCCGACGCCCAGGGTGTGCGGGCCTTCGCCATTGGCGGATTCGTTCGGGATTTGTTGATCCAGCGGAAGAGCAAGGACATCGACATCGTGTGCGAAGGCAGTGGCATTGAACTCGCGCGGGCGGCAGCGGAAGCGTTGAAGGCGGGCCGGGTGACGGTGTTCAAGACCTATGGCACGGCCATGTTCCGGTGGAACGACCTCGAGATTGAGTTCGTCGGCGCCCGCAAAGAGTCGTATTCCCGCGGCAGCCGGAACCCGGAAGTGGCCCCTGGCACCTTGACGGACGACCAAAACCGGCGGGACTTCACCATCAACGCCTTGGCCCTTTCCTTGAACCAAGACACGTTTGGCGACTTGGTGGACCCCTTCGGTGGGCTGAACGATTTGAAGACCGGCCTCATCCGGACGCCGTTGGACCCGGACATCACCTTTTCGGACGATCCACTGCGGATGCTCCGGGCCGTGCGCTTTGCATCCCAGCTTGGGTTTGTCATCGAGCCCAGCTGTTTCGAGGCAATCCAGCGCAATGCCCCTCGGCTCGAAATCATCACGGCAGAGCGCATCCATACGGAGCTGAACAAAATCATCTTGTCGCCGGTGCCTTCGGAGGGCTTCAAGCTGCTGTTCAAATCCAAGCTGCTCCACCAATTCTTCCCCGAAATGGTGGCCCTTCAAGGGGTGGAATGGCGCAACGGAATCGGCCACAAGGACAACTTCTACCACACGTTGGAGGTGTTGGACAACGTGGCGGAGCACAGTTCCAACCTGTGGTTGCGGTGGGCGGCCATCCTGCACGACATCGCCAAGCCCCCCACCAAGCGTTTTCACCCCGACACCGGGTGGACCTTTCACGGACACGAGGACCGCGGGGCCCGCATGGTCCCCAAGCTGTTCAAGCGACTGAAGCTGCCGTTGGATACGAAGATGCGCTACGTACAGAAGTTGGTGCTCCTGCATTTGCGCCCCATTGCTTTGACCAAAACCGAAATCACCGACAGCGCCGTGCGCCGCCTGCTGTTCGAGGCGGGGGACGACATCGACGATTTGATGATTTTGTGCCGGGCGGACATCACCTCGAAGAACGAAGCGAAGGTGAAGCGGTATTTGGCCAATTACGACCAAGTCGTGCTCAAGCTGAAGGAAGTGGAGGCGAAGGATCACGTCCGCAACTTCCAACCACCGGTCAGCGGGGAAGACATCATGCAAGTGTTCGGCATCCCGCCGAGCCGACCCGTGGGCGACCTGAAGAACATCATCAAGGAGGCCATCCTCGACGGGGTCATCCCGAATGAACGCAAGGCGGCGCAAGCATTGCTTGTGGCGCGGGCCGCCGAAATGGGCTTAGAACCGGTCATGGATGTCAACGACCTGCCCGAACCGGAACCCGTGGCCAAGCGCCCGGCCACGACCCCGCCCCAGGAGCGCAGCAAGCGCCCTCGCCGACCGCGAAAACCTGCTTGATCAGCCCTTCCAGCCGTCCTTCAAGGTGACCGCCCGGTTGAACACCGGTGACCCGGGCTTGCTGTGCTTGGGGTCCGCCGCGAAGTACCCGAGGCGGGTGAACTGGTAGGTCACCCCCGGCTCGGCTTCCCCCAAAAGGGGTTCGACCTTCGCCCCTTGTATGATTTCGAGGCTATCCGGATTGAGGTATTCCATGAAGTCCACCTCGCTGTCCTTGTCCGGTGAAGGCTCACTGAACAACCGGTCGTACAGGCGCACTTCGGCATCGACAGCGTGGGCGGCGTGCACCCAGTGCAGGGTGCCCTTCGCTTTCACCCCCGAGGTGTCTTGTCCGCTCCGGCTGTTTTCAATGTAGCGCACATGGACCTCGGTGACTTCGCCGGCCTCGTTGGTGAAGTGGTCAACGTATTCCACGATGAAGGCGCTCTTCAACCGAACGGTGCGGCCCGGGGCCAAGCGGAACCACTTTTTGTTCGCCTCCACGCGGAAATCCTCCTGTTCCATCCAAAGCTCCCGCCCAAAGGGCATGGTGCGGGTGCCCGCTTCCTGATCTTCTGGGTTCACCACCGTTGGCATCCACTCCACTTGGTCTTCCGGGTAGTTCACCACCACGAGCTTCAGCGGCCGCAACACGGCCATGGCGCGCGGAGCCACGCGGTTCAAATCGTCGCGCAAGGCCCATTCGAGCAAGCTGAAATCGATGACGTTGTTGCGCTTGGCTACCCCGACGCGATCGGCGAAGTTCCGGATGGAGGCCGGCGTGAAGCCCCGGCGGCGTAAGCCGCTGATGGTGGGCATCCGGGGATCGTCCCAACCGTCCACCACTCCTTCCTGCACGAGCCGCAGCAGCTTGCGCTTGGACATGATGGTGTAGTTGAGGTTGAGTCGGGCGAACTCGGTTTGTTCGGAGGGGTAAATGCTGAGCTGCTCGATGAACCAATTGTACAGCGGCCGGTGGTTTTCGAACTCCAACGAGCACAAGCTGTGGGTGATGTGTTCGATGGAATCGCTTTGACCGTGGGCGAAATCGTACATGGGATAGATGCACCACGCATCGCCGGTGCGGTGGTGGTGCGCGAACTTGATCCGGTACATGAGCGGGTCGCGCATGAGCATGTTCGGATGCGCCATGTCGATCTTTGCCCGGAGGACGCAGGCACCTTCCTGGAACTTGCCCGCCCGCATTTGCTCGAACAGCGCGCGGTTCTCGGCCGGGGTGCGGTCGCGGAAGGGGCTGTGGGTGCCGGGGACGCCGGGGGCGCCTTTTTGGGCGGCGATTTCTTCCGGGGTTTGGTCATCCACGTAGGCCTTGCCTGCATCGATCAACTGCATCGCAAACGCGTACAGCTGCTCGAAGTAATCGCTCGTGTAATACTCCCCGCCTTTCCAGTCGAAACCGAGCCATGCAATGTCCTCCCGGATGCTGTTGACGTATTCGGTGTCCTCCTTTTCAGGATTCGTGTCGTCGAAGCGCAGGTTCGTCACCCCACCGTATTTCGCTGCTAGGCCAAAACTCACGCAAATGGCTTTCGCATGGCCGATGTGCAAATAACCGTTGGGCTCAGGCGGAAAACGGGTAATGACCTTTCCTCCGTGCTTGCCTTCGGCCAAATCGGCCTCGATCTTTTGCTCAATGAAGTTGAGGGACTTCCGTTCCTCCGGTCCGGAGTCACTTGCCGGGTGCGCAGCTTCGTTTGACATGCTGCAAAGTTACGCATTCTACGCACCTATTGTGGCCCTTACCGCAGCAACAAAACTTGTCCGGTATGCACTTGGTGACGCGCCACTCCGTTGGTCTCAAACACCGTCACAACGCGGTAGATGTAGAGGTCTTGCTGGCCAAAGAAGGGGCGGTCATCCGTCTCGCCATCAGGCACTTCGCCGATCCAGCCCTCGCTCGGGTCTTCGGTATAAAAGAAGCGCACGCCCCACCGATCGAGCAGCTCAAAACTGTAATCAATCGGCTGGCAGCTCATTTGAGGCATGAAGCGGTCGTTGCGACCGTCGTTGTTGGGCGTGAAAGCGCTCGGCACAAAGACCGAGCAATCGCAATCTTCGACCGAGACCTGTACGGTTTGGATCCACGTTCCGCAGGCGTTGCCTGCGGAAAAGACGTAGGTACCTTCGTGGTCGACTTCTACGGACAGGCCGTTGCCCACGGGTTCCCAGGCGTACCAGCTTGTGAACAAGGGGTCGGCGGGCTCGGCTGTCAGCACGGAGGTTTGGCCCAAACACAGCTCGAATGATTCCGGCAACCCCGGCGAGTAAGGCGCTGCAAACGCGACGCTGATGCTGTCCGTGTACACACACCCCCCCAAAGAGGCCTGCGCCACGTAAGTCGCGGTGGAATTTACCACGATGGGGTTCGCTTGAACGTTGTTTGGCCACCACGTCACCTCGCTATTCGACGGCAAATCTTGCGCTTCGAGGACCACGGCTTGGCCGAAGCAATGGTGCTGATCGGGGCCCAAGTCGAATTCCGGTGAAGGGTAAAAATCAACCGTGATTTCATCGGTGTTCGAGCAGCCGTTGGCCGAAACCTCGACCACAATGGTACCTGGGCCGTATACGTTGAAGGTTTCCCCAAATTGGAGGCCGTTCCATTGGATCCAATCTGCGTCGGGAACATCGGCTTGGAGCACCACAGGCTCCCCCTCGCACACCCCGAAATCAGGACCGAGGTCGATGACCGGCAAGGGCACCTCCACAGCGGTGAACGAAGCGGTGGCTTCGCATCCGAGGTAGGTGGTCGTCACTTGGATCACACCGGGGGCATCCACCACCACAGTTGAACCGGCCCCATTGTCTGACCACACATAGCTTGAGGCGCCGGGGGCCGCATTCACGGTGGCGGTCTCGCCTTCGCAGAAGCTAACCGATAGAGGAAGCTGGGCATCAAAAGCCGGCAGCTGTGTGACCTCCAAACCGTCCGTGGCAACGCAAACGCCATCGGAAACCTCGCAGGTGACCGTGCCTTCGGTGTCCGCGACGAAAATCGCTGCATTCGACGCAACCAGGGCATCATCGAGGAACCAGTCGACCCATCCATCGGGATAATCCACAAACAACACAACGTCCTCCCCTGCACAGATTTCCACATCTCCTCCGAGGCCAATGGGCTCCACCGAAGAAACGGCTACGTCAACGGCCAATTCTTGCTCGCAGCCGCCAGCGGTGATGGTCACGGCGTACGTGCCCGCCGCGTCGACCGACCACGTGGCCACCTCCGGACCACCGTCCCAATCGTAGGAAGGGGCGTCACCGCTCCATCCCGCGTCGGTCGCGTCCAAGGTGACGGATTCCCCGGCGCACAGGGTCACATCTTGCCAAGAGGTAGGGGTGTAATCCGGAACGACATTGATTTCGATGCTATCCTCGATGGAGCAGTCGCCATTGGACACCGTTACTTCGACCGTTCCGCTGGTGGGCGGAGTGAATGTGGCGCTGAAGCCCTGTGGGATTTGGTCCAAAACCCAAAAGGTCCAAGCCGCCGGATAGCCCGCATCCAGCGTGACCGACTCCCCCGGGCATACCGCCAGATCGTCTCCCAAATCCACCGCAACTATGGCCGCTTCCTCCACCGCCGTCATCCACACACTCGTGCACCCCCCGGCTTGCACTTCCACTGAGTAAGTTCCTGGCGCATCCACCGTCAGCGTCGCTCCCTGCGCGCCCCCTCCCCAATCATAACTCACACCTGCAGGCCAAGTGGCATCGTTCGCATCCAACGTGACCTCCCCATCCGCGCCACACAACACCCAGCTTCCTTGCCACACATCGGGCTCAAAATCAGCCACTTCTACTACCTCCACCGCATCGGTCGCCGTGCATGCACCTGAACCGATGGTGGCCTCGACCGTTTCTGTGGTGGTTGCGATGTACAAAGACCCGAAGCTGTTGTCGTGCCAAACGGTGTTGGGAATGCCGGTGTCAAATTCGATGCTCTCCCCTGGACAGAGCGCCACATCGGGGCCCAAATCCAAATCGGGCAAATCGATGTTTCCCACGGCGATCAAGGCTTCGAATACACATGCCTCGGGCGTGGTGATGAACAGGGAATAATCACCTGGGACATCGATTGTCGCCGGCAAAGCGCCGTCAGCAGCTTCCCATCCCAACGCGTACCCCGGTGGGGGGAACACAGGTGGCAAATCGAGTGGCGCCCCGTCGCACAGGGTTAGGCCTGCCAACGGCACATCGATGCCCAATTCAGCCACTTCCACGTTAAAGGTCGCCGTGACGGGATTCCCGCATGCATCCTCCCACGTCACGGTGTATGCTGTGGTCGCAGCCGGGCTTACCTCCACCTCGCTGCCGGTCGTGGATGACAGGCCACTGCTCGGGGACCAACTTACATCAACCAAGCCGTCGGGCAGCGTCACCGTGACCGATTCGCCCGGACACAATGCCACGTCATCGAGCATCACTTCTTCGGGCTCCTGCAATTCAGCTTCGCAAAAGCGGTGCTCATTCTCCTCGCCCTCCGTGCACGCCACGAAGCCCCAAATGCCTTCGCTGTCGCCAATGATTGTGGGAATGTCTACGGTCGTTGCGATACGCAAAAGGCAATCAAAATAAACCTTCAAACTATCGGTTGCTGGATCCCAGGTTACCCGAAAGGTGTGATCCTCATCGTCTTCGACGTTCGCAAAGTTGGGCAAACAGGGCACCGCATCGAACAAGCAGGTGGGGTCGTCGTGATCGGGTTCACCATCCCGCATCACCGCCAAATGATCCCACCCCGGGTCGTTCGCACTGTTGTTGTTGTCGGTGTCAATCTCCACCACCACACTTTCATCGATGTCCCCGTACCCCATGTACTGTCCATCTGGACCTGGCATTTGATTTGGCTGCAAATCATTGCTGTCTTCGTTGCGAATGACCCAGGCCATGCCGTCCCCGCCATTGTTGTTGGAATCCCCCAAATAGATGGTGCAAACCACGTCAAACGGCTCATTCAAGTCCATCGGCTCGATGGACCAAGCAGCCCCGATTTCATTGTCATCGTCCTCTGTCAACCGGTAACATCCCCCCCCCTCGTTCGATGCATCTCCTTCCAAATTGAACTGGGCATGTGCATCTCCGAATATGAAGGCAAACGAAAAAAGCAGCGCAAGCGGAGCGCTCCAAGGCAATTGGGATGGTTTCAGCATGGCAGGCTTTCAGTCAACACGAGATACGCCTCAAAGGGACGAATCCTTGGCAAGTTCGGGCATTCTTTTTGTTGCCAATGTGACCGCAGTGTGGATTTGGGCGGCATCGGCATCCCAGTGCAAGGCCTGGGCCGCAGTTTCGCAGGCCGGCCGCCATTCGGTTGCGGGGCAGCGCAGCAGGGCCTGAAGGGCCTCGGCGAGGGCGGCGGGCGAAGGATTGGGCAGGATTTGGCCTACATGAAACGTCTCCACGACCCGCTGCACCTCCGGCACGGGCGTCGCAATCACCGGAATCCGCGCGTGGATGTAATCGAAAAGCTTGTTCGGCAGGCTCATGTAAAAGTTGCCGTGGTGGCCCAAATCCAGCGACAGGCCCACATCTGCCGACGCCGTCAACCCCGCCAGCTCGTCAAACGGCAAGCGCGGCAAGCAGTGCAGGCGCCCCTCCCACTGGGCTTGCTGCGAGCGCGCCCAATCGAACTCCGGGCCCGCCCCGACCAAGACCAAGCGCCACCCGCTGCCGTAGCCGAGGGCTTCCACCGCGAGCTTGGCTCCCCGGTCGCGGTCCATGAACGCGCCTTGGAGCAAGGCAATCGGCTGATCCGTTGGCACCCCATAAGCGGCCCAGCGTGTGCGATCGGGAGCCACGGGCTCAGCCCGCTTGACCGGCATGTTCCGCACCACCAAGGGGCGGCCGAAGCGCGCCTTCGGGTAACGCGCGGCATAGGCATCCGCGATGCCGTCATTGACGGTGATCACGGCCCGCTGACGCGGCAAGACCCAACGTTCCAGCGCCAGCCACACGCCTCGTTGAAGCGGCCTTCCAGTCAAGCCCTCCGCTTCGGTAAAAAACTCGTGGCTATCGTACACCCGCGGCACCTTGCGCAACAGGCCCACAAGGTGCGCCGGCAACAGCGTGTCCAAGTCGTTCGCCCAAATCAAATCCGGCCGCCGGGTCGTGAGCAATTTCCACAAAAACACCGCCTGCAATGCGGCATAGAAGAGCGGACCTCGTTGAAAAGGCAGCTTGAAACGCCGCGTATTGGCCGACCACGCCACTTCCACGGAATCCGGCAACCGCCGCCCCCACACCTCGACCTCCCATCCCTCCGATTCCAGCGTGGCCACGGTTTTCCGAACCCGCTGATCAAAGCTCAGGTCATTCGAAACCAGCACCACCGCCCGGCGTGCCGCCATTATCCCTTCATTTCCTCCCACACCTTCCGCAACGTGCGTTTGGTGTAGTTCGGGAAATCCGCATCCATCATCCACCCGAAATAACCGGGGTTGACCTGCAAGATGTCCTTCACCCGCTTCCCCTTGTGCTGGCCAAAGTTGAACAGCACCTCACCATCCTCCCCGTAAATGAACCGCCCCACGAGGTCGGCAAACGGCTGGCGCTGGCAAAACGCATGCAACGCGTCCATGTCCTGCGGCACCGGTCCCACCGGCTCGCCCATGCTATCAAGGACCGTCGCTTCAGCATACTTGTGCAGCTGCTCCCACAGGATCTCCAGCGTCGCCTCGGTGTCCGGCAGCGCCTCGTGCGCGCCATCGAGCTCTTTCCCGCAGTAAAATTTGAACGCGGCGCGCAGGGTCCGCTGCTCCATCTTGTGGAAGATGTTTTGGACATCGATCAGGTTGCGGCCTTCCAGTCCAAAATCCACCCCCACCCGCAAAAATTCTTCCGCGAGCATGGGGATGTCGAAGCGGTTGCTGTTGAAGCCCGCCAGGTCGCAGTTGTCCAAGAACTGCACCAAGCGCGGCGCGAGCTGCTTGAACGTGTGCTTTCCGGCAACGTCCGCGTCCCACACCCCGTGGACGAGGCTCGCTTCCCGCGGAATGGGCATCTCGGGATTGACTAAAATGCGGTGCTCGCTCCCCCGCTGCTCTGGCTTTTTCACCACGGAGCCGTCCGGAGACACCTTGATCATGGCAATTTCCACAATCCGGTCCTTGCCTACATCGGTCCCGGTCGTTTCCAAGTCGAGCACCACCAAGGGGCGCTTCAAATTCATTTGGGACCAATCCATGTCGTGCTGTTTCAATCGATGGTGCGGTTGGGGTCGAAGGACTCCAGGTAATCGGCGACTCGGCGCACGAAGCTGCCCCCGAGTTGGCCGTCCACGACGCGGTGGTCGTAGCTGTGCGAGAGGAACATCATGTGGCGCACCGCAATGACATCGCCTTCCGGTGTTTCAATGACCGCCGGCTTCTTGCGGATGGCGCCCAAGGCCAAAATCCCGACCTGCGGCTGGTTGATGATGGGCGTGCCCATGACGTTGCCAAAGGTGCCCACGTTGGACATCGTGTACGTGCCGCCTGCGATGTCGTCGGGGCCGAGTTTGCCTGCCCGCGCGCGATTTGCCAAGTCGTTGATTTGGCGCGCCAAGCCCACCAAGTTGTACTGGTCAGCGTGCTTGATGACGGGGACGATGAGGTTCCCAGAGGGCAGGGCGGCCGCCATGCCGAGGTTGATGTCCTTTTTGAGGATGATCCGGTCGCCGTCCACTTGGGCATTCACACCGGGGAAATCGCGGATGGCCTTGATGATGGCTTCGGCGAGGAGGGGCGTAAAGGTCAGCTTCTCCCCTGTTTTCGCCTCGAAAGCCGCTTTGTTCTTCTGGCGCCACTGCACTATCCGCGTCACATCCGCTTCCACAAACGACGTCACGTGCGGAGAAGTCGCCACAGAGCGCACCATGTGCTCGGCGATCATCTTGCGCATCCGGTCCATTTCGATGATCTCATCGGAGCCGGAAACCGGAACAGGCGCCGCCGGCTTGGGTGCAGGCGCAGGAGCAGGCGCTGCCGTTGCCGGAGCTGCCGCGGGTGCAGGCGCTGCCGGCGCTTGACCGCGCTGCTCAAGGTAGCCCAGGATGTCCTTTTTCGTGACCCGGCCTTCGCTGCCACTGCCCGCAATCGTTTCCAATTCAGCCGTGCTGACGCCCTCCGCTGCGGCAATGCTGCGGACCAGCGGCGAGTAGAACCGACCGCTTTCGCCCACGCGAGGAGGCATGCCGTTCAGCGGCGCCTCGAGGGCTTCGACGACTTCTGGAGCAGGAGCCGGCGCCGGAGCTGCGGCCTGTGCCGCCGGAGCAGCTGCCGCCCCATCGCCCCCTACCTCAAACCGGGCAATGGGCGCGCCCACCTGGACCACGTCACCTTCCCCCACCAGCCATTCCACCAGCACCCCGTCTTCCGGTGCCGGCACTTCGCTGTCCACCTTGTCCGTGGCGATTTCTACAATCGGCTCATCGGCTTCAACGGACTGCCCCGCTTGGGCAACCAAATTCGTGATGGTGGCCTCTGCCACGCTTTCGCCCATCTTCGGGAGGAGGATTTCAATCGTTGCCATATCGTTGTATTGCGCGGTGCAAAATTAAGGCGTTGCGGACGACTGACAGGTCTGTTGTCCACCGATAATCTCTGGCGTAGGCCAAATCCGCTCGCAACCGACCCCGTTCGTCCTCCGATTCCGACCGCGGCAACACAGCCTTTCGCATGGTTGGCAAGCCTTTGCGCGGAGATGAAAAGCCTACCCACGTCCATTGGCGAAACAGCACATCGAACGCCGCTCGCCCCCACCCGCGCCGCCCGCTCACCCAGAGGAGCGGTGCCGCGAAGAGCACAGCGCCCGCCACAACGAGGTCAAACAGGCGCTTTTTCCGACGGGATTCCGGCATGTGGATGGCCCGCTGCACGTCCACCACGCCTTCAAGCCCCTCCGGCCCACCAGGACCGATCAACGGGCTGCCCGGCGACCAAGCAATCCGAAATTGCACCCCGGCCCCACCGGCCCCAATCATGGCGTCGATGATGGCCGCAGCCGACAAGTCCCGGCCGTTGAACACCACCTCGTTTGCCCGGTGGATCCGGATCGCTTCGGCCAAATCCGCCAACGCCCCCACTACCGGCACCCCGGCCACCGCACCGCCGTCCTCCCGTTCGGGCGTCAAAGCCCACGTCCCGGACACCCCGGCCGCCCCATGCAACACCGGAATCAACTCGGCGAGGGCAGCGCGGGAAGCCACAACGAGGCGCCGCCGCTTGACCGCATGCCGCCAGCCCTTGCGCGCCACGATGGAACGGATGCCGATGAAGGTCACCCCGGCCCAAACGGTTCCCAACAACAGGACCGCGCGGGAAAACTGCACGGTTTTGGGCAGCAAACCATACCCCGCCATCAAGACCAGCCCGCCGATCCCCACCCCGCGCAACACGTTGCCCAGCCGCCAAGGCCGGTCGTACCCGCCGCTCCACGCCACCGCCGCCGTCCACACCGCCGCGTACACCGCAAACGCCGTCGCCGCCAACTGCAAATCGTACACAATCCCCGTGAATTCCGAATAAACCCGCAAGATGGCGAGCAGCCCCCCAAACAACATCGCCGCCTCCGCCACGGGCAAGCCCCACCGGTCCACCGCTCGCCGCGCCACCGCCAGCCCCGCCCGCAGGTAAATCGCCAGCCGGATCAAGTACGTCAGCAACCGCGCCTGCCGCCCCTCAAAATGCGTGGAGGCGAAGATGAGCATCGCCCCGTAGAAGACCGTCACGTAGTTCAAGGAACCCTTCTTCGTGCTCTCGCCTTTGTAATGGATGATGGACGTGCCCGTGAAGTAATGGTTTTCCCACCCGCCTTGGATCAGCCGCCAGGACAAATCAATGTCTTCCCCGTACATGAAGTACTCCTCGTCCAACAGCCCTACCTCGTCAAGGGCCGCACGCCGCATCCACATGAAGGCGCCGGAGAGGATTTCGATGGGCGCGGTTTGGTCGCGGGGGATGTGGCCAAAATAGTAGCGATTGAACCGTTCGGAACGCGGGGCCAACCGGTAGGCGCCTGTGATCTTGCACAAGGAGGCCCACGGGGTGGGCAAGCCGCGCTTGGACTCGGGGAGGTACCGCCCCGCCCCGTCCACCATGGGCACCCCGAGTCCTCCGAGGGTGGGGTGGGCGTCGGCGTAGGCCAGGGTTTGGGTGAACGTCTCCTCCTTCACCACGGTATCCGGATTGAGCAGGAGGACCCAACGGCCTTGCGACGCCCGGATGGCCACGTTGTTGCCCCGCGAAAACCCCACGTTCTCCTCGAGCGCCATCAAAGTCACCCACGGAAACTGCTCGCGGACCATGGCGCACGAGCCGTCGACCGATCGGTTGTCCACCACGAACACTTCTGCACGACCGCCCTGCGCTTCCAGCCGGCGCACCGCGCGCTCCACCGACGTGAGGCACTGCTCGAGGAAGTGCTCCACGTTGTAGTTGACGATGATGACGGACAGGTCGGGCGTGGCGCTCATGTGCTGTAAGGCAGGCGTTGATTCAGGCTTTGGGCCAAGGTCGCTTCATCGGCATGCTGCAAGTCGTCGCCTACCGCGATGCCCCGCGCAATGGCCGTCACCCGGACCCCGAGCGGCGCCAACTTCTTGTGGAGGTAGAACGCCGTGGTTTCCCCTTCCATCGTGGTGGGCAGGGCAAAAATGACTTCCACCGGCAGCTCGTCCTCCGTTCCGGCCACCCACTCTGGATCGTTCAGCCGCTCGAGCAGGAGCGCCGTGGTCAGGTCGGACGGGCCGATGCCGTCCATGGGACTGATGACCCCGCCGAGCACGTGGTAGCGGCCCTTGTACAGGCCAAGTTGCTCGATGGCCAGCAGGTCGCGGAGGTCCTCCACGAGGCAAATCGTGCGGCCGTCCCGCGCCGGATCGCTGCAGATGGAGCACCGGTCCGCTTCCGTTAGGTTCGCGCAAACCGGACACGGGCGCACGCCTGCCCGCAGGTCGATGAAGGACTGGGCGAAGGACGCCACGCGCTCCTCATCGCGTTTGAGCAGGTGGAGGACGAGGCGCAAGGCCGTCTTGCGGCCGATGCCGGGCAGGGAAGCCATTTGGTCCACCGCCACTTCCATCAAGCGGGAAGGCAATTCCATGGCGCGAAGGTACAGCGCGGGAGGATTGCGGCGCGCGGCCCATCTTTGCCCCATGCAACCGAGCCATGTCATCGCGGTGTTCCTCGGATACGCCGCCCTCCTCGCCGTCATCGGCCGCCTGACGGCGCGCAAGAGCAACGACGGATTCTTCCTCGCCGGGCGGACAACTCCTTGGTACGTGGTCGCCTTTGGCATGATCGGCGCATCGCTCAGCGGGGTGACCTTCATCAGCGTGCCGGGCCAAGTGGCCGCCCAGGGATTCACCTACCTGCAAATGGTCTTCGGGTACCTCCTCGGGTACGCCTTCATCATGGGGGTGTTGATGCCGCTGTATTACCGGATGCACCTGACGAGCATCTACGGGTACCTCGGGGAGCGGTTTGGGCCGCAGGCGTACCGAACCGGTGCGGTGTTTTTCCTCCTCTCCCGGGTGGTGGGGGCGAGTTTCCGGTTGTTCCTCGTGGTGCTCGTGCTGCAGCTGTTCGTCTTGGAACCGCTCGGGTGGGATGTGCACGTCGCGCTGGGCGGGTTGGAATGGCCGGTGGGCGTGGCATTGACGGCCTTGGCGGTGCTGGGCGTCATTTACGGGTACACGCGACAAGGAGGGCTGGGCACGGTGGTGTGGACGGACACCCTGCAGACCGCGGCGATGCTCGTGGCCGTGGTGCTTGCCGTGGATGCCGTGGCGGATGCGCTGACGGACGGGGATTGGGGCGCGCTGTGGGCGGCCGCGGAGGCGAAGGGCTTGACAGGCGTGTGGGTGTTGGACGACTGGAAGGCGCCGAATCACGCGGTGAAGCATGTGCTGGCGGGGGCCTTTGTGGCGGCGACGATGACGGGGATGGACCAGGACATGATGCAGAAGAACTTGGCGTGTCGGAATTTGAAGGAGGCGCGGTGGAACATGGGGTCCTTTGCGGTGGTGTTGGTGGGCGTGAACGTGTTGTTCCTGTTCCTCGGGGCGGTGCTGTGGTTGCAAGCGGATGCCATGGGGTGGTCGCCGGAGCGGACGGACGGCCTGTTCCCGGGAGTGGCGTTGAGCGGGGAGTTGGGATGGGCCGTGGGGTTGATGTTCCTGGTGGGCCTGATGGCTGCGGCGTTCAGCTCGGCGGATAGCGCGCTGACGGCCTTGACCACGTCCGTGTGCGTGGATTTGCTGGAGGTGGACCAAATCCCCTCCGACCGCGCCGAGTCGGTCCGCAAGCAGGTCCACATCGGCATGACCCTCCTGCTCGCTGCGGTCATGTTGGCCTTCAGCATGTCCACCGACCGGAGCGTCCTCGCCTCCATTTTCACCGCCGCCAACTACACTTACGGCCCGCTGCTCGGGCTGTTCGCCTTCGGGCTGGTGTCGCGGCGCTCCGTCAACGACCGGTGGATCCCGGCGCTGGCCGTGGCCGCTCCCCTCGCCTGTTATGGCCTCGAGGCCGGGCTGAGTGCGGGGTTTGGGTTCAGCTTTGGCTTTGCCCTGCTCGCGGTGAACGGGGGGCTGATGTTCGCGGGGCTGGCGGCCTTGTCGCAGAAATGAACGCTGAGGAGCAAAAAGCGCAACTTGGAGGGGGTGCGCTTCGTAGGGGAAAGTAAATTTGGACCGACGAATACGCAACAACATGAACCACCGGACTTCCGACCTCCTCGACCGCCTCTCTGAATCTGCGACCATCGCCATGGCGCGCAAAGCCACGGAAATGAAGGCGCAAGGCATTGACGTCATCAGCCTCTCGCTTGGCGAACCCGATTTCGACACGCCTGAAGCGCTGAAGGAAGCCGGCATCCAAGCCATCCGCGACAACATCACCCACTACACGCCTGTGCCGGGGATCAACGGGGTGCGCGAGGCCATCAGCGCTAAATTCAAGCGCGACAACGGCCTCGACTACGCCCCTTCTCAAATCGTGGTCTCCAACGGCGCGAAGCAGAGCATCACCAACGTGGTGCTGGCGTTGATCAACCCGGGGGATGAAGTGTTGTTGCCGGCGCCGTTTTGGGTGTCGTACAAGGACATGGTGATGCTGGCCGGCGGTACGCCCGTGGTGCTGCCCACCCGCATAGAGAACGACTTCAAGGTGCAGCCGGAAGAGCTCGAAGCGGCCATCACTGAGCGCACGCGCTTGGTCATTTATTCCTCGCCCTGCAACCCATCGGGTTCGGTTTACACGCTGGCCGAAACGGAAGCGCTGGCGGAGGTCTTCAAGCGGCACGAACAAATCATCGTCATCTCCGACGAGATTTACGAGCTCATCAATTTCACGGACGCGCATGCCAGCTTGGGTGCGGTGGACGGCATGCAGGACCGGGTGGTGACGGTGAACGGGGTTTCAAAGGGGTTCGCGATGACGGGGTGGCGTTTGGGCTACATCGGGGCGCCGCAATGGATTGCGCAAGCGTGCTCAAAAATCCAAGGGCAGGTGACGTCGGCGCCGTGTTCCATCGCCCAGGTGGCGGCTGGGGCGGCGGTGGCGGCAGACCCGTCCATTGCCGATGCGATGCGGGCGGCCTTTTTGAAGCGGCGGGACTTGATGATCGCGCGGCTTGAAGCCATTCCGGGGCTGAAGGTGAACAAGCCCATGGGGGCCTTCTACTTGTTCCCGGATGTGAGCGGCTTGTTCGGGAAGCGCGCGGGCGAACGGGTGTTGGAAACGGGGGACGATGTGGCGTTCTACTTGCTCGAACAGGGGCGCGTGGCCACGGTTGGGGGGAATTCCTTTGGGACACCGGAGTGCATTCGCCTATCCTATGCGGCTTCGGAGGAGCAGCTGATGGCGGCGTGCGATCGGATTGAAGCGGCGGTTGCGGATTTGGCCTGACCAAATCCATGGCGCGGCTGCCGCATCCGTGCCTAACTTTGCGGCATGAATGTGCAGCAAGCCCTCGACGCGTGTCGCAATTTGAAGGTGCTGGTGGTGGGCGATGTCATGGTCGACGCCTACTACATCGGGGATGTCCGCCGGGTTTCGCCGGAAGCACCGGTGCCCGTGGTGGACATCAAGCGGCGCGACCGTCGGCTGGGCGGCGCGGGCAATGTGGTGCTGAATTTGTTGGCCTTGGGCGCCCAAGTGGAGCTGGCTTCTGTGGTTGGCGAGGACGAATCGGGGACGGCGCTGTTGGACCAATTGACGGAACGGGGCGTGGGGACTTCAGCGGTCATCGAAGACCCCGAACGCCCCACCACCGTGAAGACCCGGATCTTGAGCAGCGGCCAGCACCTCCTCCGGGTGGATGAGGAAAGCACTGCGCCACTCAGCGCTCCGGCCGAGCGGGCCCTGCTCGAAGCCATCGACCGGCTGCTGCCCGAGGTGGATGCCATCTTGTTCGAAGACTACGACAAGGGGGTGCTCACAGAACACGTCATTGCCCACACCATTGCGCAGGCAGCGGCACACCGCTTGCCCACCGCCGTCGATCCCAAATTCCGGCAGTTCCACGCCTACAAAGGCGTCGGATTGTTCAAGCCGAATGTCAAGGAGCTGCAAGAAGGGCTCGGGCGGTACGTGGATGCGGCAGACGCTGACAGCGTCTCGGGTGCGGTGGACGAGCTCGTCGAGCGGTTGACACCGGCATGCGCCTTGGTGACCTTGAGCGAGCACGGCGTACACGTCCACCATCCCGCTGCGGGCATCCAGCACCTGCGCCAACCGGCCCACGCCCGCGAGATTGCGGATGTTTCGGGAGCCGGTGACACGGTCATAGCCGTGGCCACCTGCCTGTACGCCCTGGGTGTAGACGCCGGCGAAATGGCCCGCACGGCCAACTTGGCCGGGGGCCTCGTGTGTGAAAACGTGGGCGTCGTTCCCATCGACGCAGACCGGCTGAAGCAGGAAGTCGCACAAACCGCCTCCGCCACATGACCCTGCGCGAATTCAGAGAGCGGGTCAATGTGCACCTGTACAGCTCGAAGGACACCGTGCTCCGGGTGTTCCGCGTGCTCAACTTCTTCGTTTCCGCCACCGCCCTCATCCTCCTCGCCGCCTTTTACGGCTTCCCCCACGACAGCGCCTCCGCCGAGCTCATCCTGCAAGGCGTCACCGTGAGTTTCATCTTTTACGTTGTCCACTACACCGTGCGCGTTGTCTACGAATTCCACCCGTGGACGTTCATCAAACGGACGAGATTTGAGGCGCTGGTGATGTCGATTTTGGTCATTGAAGGCGCCAGCGACATGCTCACGGGGCAACTCCTCGTGGAACCCCTCATTCGGTCGCTCGGCATCACCTCCGCGCGGGACATTTACACCATCTTCATCCAGCTGTACTTTTTCCTGATGGTGATGGCCGAAGTGTTCCGCACCGGAGGCACCATCTTGCCCAAATTCCGGCTCAACCCTGCCGTCATCTTCATCCTCAGCTTTTCCGCCATCATCTCTGTGGGCACCATTTTGCTGATGCTTCCGGAAATGACTACGATCCCGGGGGGCATGCCGTGGGTGGATGCGTTGTTCACATCGACCAGTGCCACGTGCGTGACGGGCTTGATGCTCGTGGACACCGTGAGTTACTTCTCTTTCAAAGGCCAAATCGTGTTGCTCATCCTCATTCAGCTCGGCGGCCTGAACCTCATTGCTTTCGGCTCTTTCCTCGCCCTCGCGGCCCGTTTCGGACTCGGCGTGCGCCAACACGATGTCATTGAGGACTTCGTGAACCGCGACAATTTCCAGTCCTCGAGCGGGATGTTGAGCAAGGTGATCAGGTGGTGCTTGGGCATTGAAATCGCCGGGGCCATCGCCATGTACGCCTCCTGGGCAGACACGGTGGCGTTCGAATCGTGGACGCAGCGGCTGTTCTACTCCTTTTTCCACAGCATTTCCGCCTTCAACAACGCCGGGATTTCCCTGTTCAAGAACGGCTTGGCCGCGCCCGAAGTGGCCACCAACTGGTCGATGCATTGGGTGGTGACCATCCTGGTCTTCTTCGGTGCGTTGGGCATGATGGCCATGTTCGATTTGTTCGACCCCGTCCGGATGCGGGAGCGGATGAAGCAGCCGTGGAAGCAAATAGGTTTTGCGACGAAAATCGCCCTTTACTTCAGCATCGCGCTCGTCGTGGTGGGCTCCGCGGCCTACTTTTTACTCGAACAGGAAGGCACCCTGAAGGGCATGAGCACGTGGGGCCAAATCACCACATCCGTCTTCCAAAGCGCCACCCGCACGAGCGGATTCAACACCGTCGACATCGGCTCAGCGGGCATCCCTATGTTGTTCATGCTCACGATCTTGATGTTCATCGGTTCGAGTTCTTCTTCAACCGGTGGCGGCATCAAAACGAGCACCTTGGCCATCGTCCTGGCGGATGTGTGGCGGACCATTCGCGGCACCGAATACGTGCAGCTGTTTCAACGGACCATTCCCGAGATCTTGCGGTCGCGGGCTTACAGCGTGCTGCTGTTCTTCTTGGTGGGCAACCTCATGTGCATCTTTGTGCTGAGCATCACGGAAGCGGAGATTTTGGCCCAAAACGGCCGGAACCTCCTCGACCTCACCTTCGAGCAAGTCAGCGCCATGGGCACTGTGGGGCTGAGCACCGGCATCACCCCCGACTTGAGCACCGCCGGTAAATTCATCATCTCGGCCAGCATGTTCGTTGGCCGTGTGGGCACCTTGACCGTCGCGTTTGCGATTGGCGGTCGTTTGGTCCACAATCACTTCAAATACCCGGAAGGCCACACGATGGTCGGATAACCATGGGAACGAAGATCACCCCCTACACCTCGCCCGATCAGGAGGCGAAAACGCAGCAAGTGGCGCGGATGTTTGACAACATCGCCCACAGCTACGATTTCCTGAACCATTTGTTTTCATTCGGCATCGACGTGCTTTGGCGCAAAAAGGCCATCCGCATCCTGCGCAAGGAATCCCCGGCCCGGGTCATGGACATGGCCACCGGAACGGCGGACTTTGCCATCGAAGCGGTGCGCATGGGGCTCCAAGACACCCACATCACCGGGGTGGACATCAGCCCGGGCATGCTCGAGGTGGGACGGAAGAAAATCGCCAAGCGCGGCTACACCGACGCCATCACCTTGCTGGAAGGCGATTCGGTGGACCTGCCCTTTGAAGACGGGCACTTCGATGCGTACACGGTGGCCTTCGGGGTGCGGAATTTCGAACAGCTCGAGCAGGGGCTCGGCGAAATGATGCGGGTGCTGAAACCCGGCGGCCTGGGCATCATCTTGGAGTTTTCTAAACCCCGGCGCTTTCCGATGAAGCAGCTGTTCGCCTTCTATTTTCGCTTCGTCATGCCCACCATTGGGAAACTCGTTTCCAAGGACGCGTCTGCCTATGCCTACTTGCCAGAGAGCGTGCAGGCCTTTCCGGAGGGTCGGGCGTTTTTGGACGTGCTCGAACGGGTCGGCTACGAAGGTGCCACGGACCTGCCTTTGACAGGGGGCATTGCCTCCATTTACTTGGCTCGGAAACCCCTGACCCCTTCCGCATGATCCTGCGCGTTCGCCCATCGGTGCTGAGCGGCACGGTGTTCGCTCCGTCTTCCAAAAGCGTGATGCAGCGCGTCATTGCGGGCGCCTTGCTCGCTGAAGGGGCTTCCATGCTCCACCACCCCAGTGAAAGCGATGACTGCACCGCGGCGTTGGCCACGGCAGCCGCCCTCGGGGCAGAAGTCGAACTCGGCGAAGACGCCATCCGCATCACCGGTGTGGGCGGCCAGTTGGCGCCGCGTACCCACGCAATCAACGTGGGCGAAAGCGGGCTGGGCATGCGCCTGTTCACGCCCATCGCCGCGTTGCACAATGAAGCCCTGACCATCACCGGCAGCGGGAGTTTGCTGCACCGCCCGCAGCAACAACTGGCTGCGTTGTTGCCGGCACTTTCTGCGCAATGCGCCACTGAAGCCGGTGGCCGCCCGCCGTTGCGCGTGCAGGGGCCACTTGCGGGTGGCACCTTGGAAGTGGACGGCAGCTTGAGCTCGCAATTCTTGACCGGCCTGCTCTTCGCGCTTCCGGCTTGTACTGCGGATAGCACACTGGTCGTCAAGGACTTGGTGAGCCGGCCTTATGTGGAATTGACCTTGGCCGTGCTCGCGGATTTTGGGATCCAGGTGCATGAAACATCGACGGGATGGCAGGTGCCGGGGGGCCAAACGTACCAGCCGTGGGAAGGCGTCATCGACGGGGATTGGAGCGGCGCCTCCGCCCTGCTCGTGGCCGGGATGCTCGCATCCGAAACCGCCATCACGGTGGACGGCCTGCAAACCGCGTATCCGCAGGCGGACGAGGCCATTCGCGGGGCACTGCTGTTCGCTGGGGGCGCGGCGAGCGGGACCGATGATGGCATCCAAGTGGCGCGCCGGCCGGTCCGGGCGTTCAACATGGACCTGACCGACAGCCCGGACCTGTTCCCGGTTTTGGCCAGCTTAGCGGCCTTTGCCAACAAGCCGAGCACGCTCAAAGGTGCGCACCGCTTGGTCCACAAGGAGTCGAATCGCATCCTCGCCCTGCAGCAGGTGTTCGAAGCTGCGGGCATTGAACTGCGGCACGATCCCGACGCCGATGCCCTCGTCGTGGTGCCGCGCAAAGGCAAGGAAAAGGTCCTGCCCGCGCGCATCGATGCACAGGGCGACCACCGGATCGCGATGGCTGCGGCGCTGCTGGGCGTGGCGGGAGCCCCCATCGAAATCGTGGGGGCCGAGTGCGTAGCGAAGAGCTACCCGGCTTTCTTCGATGACCTCGAGTCGCTCGGCGCCGTGGTGCAGTGGGTGAAAACTGCCTGATTCCCTATTTTTATGCCATGCGCCTCTTCTTACTACTTTCCGCCGTGTTTGCCTTGCGGGCGATGCCAGCGGCAGCCCAAGCGTGCATCGACAGCACGTTGATCGATCCCTTTGCCTTCTGCCCCCTGGTGTGGGATCCCGTCTGCGGTTGCGATGGGGTGACCTACGGCAACAGCTGCGAGGCGGAGGTCATGGGGGGCGTGACGAGTTTTGTGCCGGGTGCGTGCACGGAGTCGAACGGGGACTGCTTGGATTTGGGCGGCATCGACTTTGGGGACTGCGAGATGGTGATGGGCACGGCTGTGGTGGATGGAAGTTGCACGGGGCTGAGCGGATGCGGCTGGGTGGTGGACGGAGTGGATTACAGCACGTACAGCTTTGAGAGCCCCGAGGACTGCCTTGCGGCGTGCGGCGGTGGGGCGTGCGAAGACCTCGGGGGCATCGATTTTGGGTTGTGCACCATGGCGATGGGCGTGGCGCTGATCAACGGGCAGTGCGTGGGGTTGAGCGGTTGCGGCTGGGTGGTGAACGGCGTCGATTACAGCGTGTACAGCTTTGCGTCGTTGGAGGCATGCCAAACCGCCTGCGGGAGCGAATGCTTGGACCTCGAAGGCCTCGACTTTGGCCCCTGCGACATGGTCATGGGCACCGCCTTGATGGGCGGTTCGTGCGTGGAGGTAAGCGGTTGCGGCTGGGTCGTAGACGGCGTGGATTACATCGGGTACAGCTTTGCTTCCGTCGCGGACTGCGAGGCGGCGTGCGGAGGGGGGTGCATCGATCCGAGCTTGGCCGACCCGTTGGTGGATTGCAATCCGTTCGAGCCCGAGCCGGTGTGCGGTTGCGACGAGGCGTCGCACCTGAATCCGTGCACCGCGACGTATGTCGACTGGGTGAGCAGTTTCGAGGACGGCCCGTGCCCGGGCGACTGCTTCGACGCCGATCGCTTGGTGCCGGACATGATGTGCTCGGAAGCCGCGGACTGGGTGTGCGGATGCGATGGGGTGACCTACCTCAATGCCTGCGAAGCTTGGTACACGGGTGGATTGGCCACGTGGACAGCTGGACCGTGCGAAGGGGATGATGTCGGCGAAGCCGATGCGTTGACGTGGCATGCCGTGGTGCGCGACGGGCAGCTTCGGCTGGTGGATTGGCCGGCGGGTGAGCGGTGGCGGGTGTTTGGCCTGTCCGGTCAGCTGCTTGCTGAAGGCACCAACGCGGCTCCGGCGGTCTCCCTGCCGAGCGGGTGGGTGGTCGTCGTGGGGCCCGGTGGGGCGTTGCGCGTCATGGTGCGGTGAGTTCGGATTTGGGGAACACCAAAACCGCGGCCACCGCGCACGTGACCGGCGCAAAGATGGGCGCCACAAACCACGACACGACGGGCAGCATCATCCACAGCTGGAACGGGATGCCCACCCCGAGCACCCGGCCCCGCATCGCCCAGCTCGCGCGCAGCCCTTTGCGCGCTCCAAGCCCCCTGCGCTCCCAAATGAAGTCGAAGGTGGACGCGCCATAAAACCACGCGCCCACGAGGAACGAAAGCACCGCAAACGCCGGAGAGAGGATCACCACCAACGGGCCACCCAGCAAGCTCACCAGCAGGGATGCAGCAAACAACGCCAAACCGAAAACCAGTTCCACGAAAAACAGGAGGATGGCCGAACGCAGGCCGCGGATGAACTCGCGCAGCATGAGGCGGAAGCCCACTTGGCGGTCCGATCCGGTGAGGTGGGACTCGGTGCGCTCTGAAATCCAAGCCATGACAGGGCCGAGGAAGGCGAGGACCACGTATTTGGTCAGCTTCACCTTGAGCCAAAACAAAGCCACCCACGCCACCGCCTGCACCGCCACCTCCCCGGCCTCGGCCGCGAACCACTTCAGCTGCACCCACCACGAAGCGCCCTCCGGCCACGTCGCCTCCGTCCCCACCTGCTCCCGGTACCACGTCCCCAACTCATCCACGAGCCAACCGATGCCCCACGCCCCGGCGAGCACAAACGCCGCCGTCATCGCCGCCGCGAACACGTAAACCCGCCGCAAGCCCATTTCGCGGATGGTCCGAAAACTCCTCCCGTAAGCGCGAAGGCCCGCCCCAAACGACTTGAAACTTTCCATGGTGCAATGTGTGTAACCTCACGCGAAATTCGGATATCCTGGGCGAATTTGGAGGAATTTCAGGGCATGCGGATTCATTTCATTGCCATCGGCGGCAGCGCGATGCACAATTTGGCCCTCGCCTTGCACGATGCGGGGAACATCGTTACCGGATCGGATGACCAAATCCTCGAGCCCTCCCGGTCGCGGCTGGCGGCTGCCGGGCTGTTGCCGGCCGCCGAGGGCTGGCATCCCGAGCGCATCACGTCGGACCTCGACGCCATCGTATTGGGCATGCACGCTCGGCTGGACAACCCGGAACTCGCGGCCGCCCAGGCGCTGGGCGTACCGGTGCAGAGCTACCCGGAGTTCCTGTACCACGCCACCGCGGGGAAGCGTCGGGTGGTCATTGGCGGCAGCCACGGGAAGACCACGGTGACGTCGATGGTGCTGCACGTCCTGCAACGGCTCGGACGGGAAACGGACTACATGGTCGGGGCGCAACTGGAGGGCTTTGACCGGATGGTCGGGCTGAATGCGGACCGGGATTTGGCCATCTTCGAAGGCGACGAATACCTGAGCTCACCGCTGGATCGCCGCCCCAAATTCTTCTGGTACCAAGCGCATGTGACCCTGTTGACGGGCATCGCTTGGGACCACATCAACGTGTTTCCGACGGAAGCGAATTACGTGGAGCAGTTTGCCCATTACCTGACCACGCTCGAGCCGGGGGCCACGGTGGTCTACTGCACGGAAGATGAGCGGTTGCGCCAGTTGGTGCAGGAGGCGAAGGATGTGGTGGCTGTGGCGTACCAAACGCCGGCCTGGCTGCCCGTGGACGGGGGCACCGCATTGACGTTCGCTGACGGCGGGCGCTGCGTGACCCGGTTGGTGGGGACCCACAATTTCCAAAACCTGGCCGGGGCGCGGGCGCTGTGCCAAGCGCTCGGCGTCAGCGGGACGGCCTTTGACGAGGCGATTGCGGACTTTTCGGGCGCGGCGCGCAGGCTGCAGGCCATCGAAGACACAGACGAATCGGTGGTGTACCGCGATTTCGCCCACGCGCCGTCAAAAGTCCGGGCCACCACGGCCGGCGTGCGGGCGAGCTTTCCCGATCGGCGGCTGCTCGCCTGCTTCGAACTGCACACGTTTTCCTCGCTGAACCGGGATTTTTTGCCCACGTACGCCGGGGCGTTGGATGCCGCCGATGAAGCGGTGGTGTACTTCGACCCGGCGGTGCTGGAGCACAAGCGGTTACCGGATTTGGACCCCGAGGAGGTCAAGCGGTGCTTCGGGCGGGATGACCTGCAGGTGGTGACGAGCCGGGAGGCGTTGGAAGCGCTTTGGGCCGGTTGGCAATCGGAGCCCCGGGCGGTGTTGCTCATGAGCTCCGGGTGGTTCAGTGGCGCGGTTTGGCCCGAAAACGCTGCGCCTTAAGCCAAGCCCACGTCCAACGCCATCATCACGATGAAGCCCCCGATGAAGCCCAGCGTCGCCAAATCCGTGTACTTGTCGCGCTGCGTCTCGGGAATCACCTCCTCCACCACCACGTAAATCATGGCCCCCGCCGCGAAGGCGAGCGCATAGGGCAAGATGGCTTGCACCTGCATCACGGCAAACGCGCCGATCGCCCCCGCCACCGGCTCCACGATGGCCGACAGTTGCCCAAACCAGGCCGCCCGCCA
>CBFHPD010000029.1:0-2919 GCA_965657495.1 uncultured Flavobacteriales bacterium | reverse complement strand
TGATGGGGTTGCTGCGCATGATCCTGGGGGCGGTGGTGGTTTGGTTCGTTTGGCGGATGCTCGACGGCTTCCTCTCCGGGCAGCGGAAACAGGCGCCCCAGTCCCCGCGACCGAAGCGCCGGAAACCCAATGACGAGCGCGTGGGCGAATACGTGGATTACGAGGAGATCAACGATTGAAACCTCAGCCGGTCGTTTCGCGTTATTTTTGGCGCATGACCTGGAAGAAACCAACCATCGACTGGAGCCAATGGATTTGGCACATTGGCGCCCTTGTTTTGTTTTTCGCATTGAGCAACGGTTTTTATCGGTTGTTCCACGACGGGTACATGTTGTACCAGCCGGACATCGTGCAATACCGGGGGATGGCGCAGGAGTCCAAGGCCTACGAATTGCTTCACGAGGAGTCGGTGCAGTGGTCCAATTCCATGTTTGGGGGGATGCCCACTTACCAGTCCGGCGGCGAAGGCGGGACCTTCGATTGGTCCGAGGAATTGCGCAAGGGGTACTCCCAACTGTTTGCCGGAAGTGAAATCGGGATTTTGTTGATCGCCATGTTCTCAGCGTATTTGTTGGCCATTGCGCTCGGGGCGAGTGCGTGGTGGGGCTTGTTGGCGGGATTGGCTTTTGGATTCAGTACCATCCTTGTCCTTTACTTGGGCGCGGGGCACCGGTCGAAGGTGTGGGCGCTTAGCTTCATGCCCGGTGTGGTGCTCGGGGTGGTTTGGGCCTACCGGGGGCTGATTTGGCGAGGGGTCAGTTTGGTGGTGCTCTTCTTGTCGTTGCACCTGCTCTCGAACCACTTCCAGATGACGTACTACCTCATCCTGTTTTTGGGGACGTTCATTGTGTCGTTGGGCATCAAACGGTGGCGCGAGGGGCGCTTGCAAGGGTTTCTCCGCTCGAGCGTGATGCTGCTGCTTGCGGCGGTACTTTCGAGCCTGCCCAGTTCGTTGAACATCCTCAATACCAAATCCTACTCCACCTACACAACCCGGGGCAAGGCCATTCTCGACATCGATGAGGACGGGTTGCTCCGAGGTTCTGACGGCAGTCAGTTGGACATCAAGGAGTTGGCGGGGTCGCAGGCCGGGGCGAACAGCGGAGATGGCTTGGGCGACAATTACATCCTCGAGTACAGCATGGCGAAGATGGAGTGGCTGGCCGTGATGTGCCCGGACTTCAAGGGAGGCGCGACCCGCGCTCCGGCAAACATCCAGGGCCAAATCATCGATGTGCCGGTGTACTGGGGGGAGCAGAAGTATTCCGCGGGCGCCTTCTATTTCGGCGTGGTGGTGATGGCGTTCTTTTTCTTGTTCCTGTTCATCGGGCGGCATTGGCTCCGTTGGCCTTTCCTGGTCCTGACCGGGTTGGCCATCGTGTTGAGCTGGCGGGACATGTCGTTTTTGATGGAGCTGTTTTTGGACTACCTCCCCCTGTTTGACAAATTTCGGGATACGAAGATGATGCTGGTGTTGGTCCAACTGATGAGTGGAATGGGGGCCGTGCTGATGCTCAAGGAATTGGTGGAGATGGCGAAGCAGCGGGGCCAAAACCTCGAGGCATGGACGCGCGACCGCAACCGGGTGCTCATGGGCATGGGGGGCTTGGTGGCCGTGTTTGCCTTCTTTTACGCCTTCCCCACCGCGCTGCTGGATTTCCGTCCGGGCTTGCGGTCGGACATGCTCGCGGATTACTTGACCCCCTCGAAGCTGACGGACCTGCGCGTCGGGGTGTTCCGGGCGGATGTGGCCCGCACCATCGGGCTCTTGCTCATCGCTGCGGCGGGGGCGGCCTTGTTGATGTGGGGCAAGGTCAAACCGCAATACATCGGGCTGGTGTTGGTGGCCACCCAAGCGGTGGACGTTTGGAAGGTCAACAACCGCTACCACGACAACGAAGTCATCCCCGGCCAGCCTTCATCGTGGGTATCGGCCACGGATTACGCGTATCCGTTCAAGCCGCAACCTGTTCATTTGGACATCTTGCAGCGTGAAAAAGTCGAGACCCCATCGTTCATCGAAACCCGGGACCGCTTGCTGAAGCACCGCATCAAAATGTACCCCCGCCGCGTGCGACCAGCAGACCGCGAGTTTCTGAAGCAATCGGCGGAATTCGATGCCCTTCGCGAGGAAGGCGACCTGTTCCGGGTGTTCCACTTCCAACAGCATTTCTCCGACGCAGAGACCTCTTACTTCTTCCAATCCATAGGGGGATATCATGGGGCCAAACTCCAGCGTTACCAAGATTTCATGGAATTCATGTTGGCGGACGAAATGAAAACCCTCTCGAAACTCGGGAGCGATGGCAAGATGGAGGAGGGCCTTCGTGAAATGTGGGGGTATCGCATGCTGAACACGAAGTACATCATCGTGAGCGAAAAGAACCTCATTCCGATGGTCGATCCGTTTGGGCCGGCGTGGTTTGTGAATGAGGTGGATTGGGTCGAAACACCGAATGACGAAGCGATTCAAACGAAGCTGCTGAGGTCGAAAACCCGGGCCATCGTACCCGCGCGCATGCAGGACGATGCGCCGCATGTTGGCAACCCCGGTGCTCACTCCATCGCCGTGGAACAGCACGACCCGGAATACATCCGCTACCAAGTCCAATCAGAAAACGGCGGGCTGATGGTGTGCTCCGAAGTGTATTACCCCCTGGGATGGAAGCTCTATGTGGATGGGGAGGAGGCGCCGATGTTGCGGGCCAACTTCTTGTTCCGAGCGGTGTCCGTGCCGCCGGGCAACCACACCGTAGAGATGCGGTTTGAGCCCACGGCCTCGTCCACGGCGGTCATGGCCAACGTGGGAAGTTGGTTTTCTTTGATCTTTTTCCTTTTTGCTTCTGTTTGGTCTTTCCGCGAAGATCAAACAGCGGAGGATTTATGAGCACCATTCAATGCAGTTGGTTTACGGACGTG
>CBFHPD010000028.1:0-31730 GCA_965657495.1 uncultured Flavobacteriales bacterium | reverse complement strand
TCCCACGTAAAAGCAGCCCGCATCCACGTTGGCCGCCGGGTCGAAGTTGCAAGCCGATTCGTCCATGCACCCTTCCACCATCGGCTGCCCGAGGCAGCTGCAATCCGCCTGAATGGCGTCGTTGATGGTCTCCTCATCGCCGTCATCGCAGTCCGTTCCCGGAATCAAGCAGGAACCATCGTCCGCGTTCGCCTCAAGGTCGAAGTTGCAGGCGGCTTCATCCGTGCAACCCGACACCGGCGGCAGACAAAACTCGTGGGAAACCGATGAGCCGAAATCGGGGTCGCCCATGGCGGCGAGCACCAAGCCGTCCACCGTCGTCAAGCTGTAGTCGCCGTCCGTGTTGCAACCGAACCAGATCGACCCGTTCAATCCGTCTCCGTAGCCGTCTCCCACGGTCAGCGTCAGGCAGGTGTTGGTCAGGCAACCGTTCCAGGTGAATTCGGTTTGGCCGTCCTGATAAGCTCCTGCTGCGGCGCCAGCCCATTCCGTGCCCGCGTCGTCGGTGATGCTCCACGACGTTTCTTCCGGGTAACAATCCGTCGTCACCGTGAACACCACGTCGGTGCACGGCAGCTCGCACGAGCCGTCGTCGATGGTGGCAGCCTCGTCGTAATTGAACGCATCGGGATTCGTGCATCCCGGCACCAAGGCCGAGCAATCCGGCAGGGCCACCTCGAGGGTGTCCGAGTGCAAACTATCCACCGTGAAGTAGACACTGAACTCCGGCGCACCTTCCCAAACATCCACCGTCCAAGGGGTGTTGTCCGCCAGCGCCCATCCCATATCCTCGAGCGAAGCACACACGAGCGAGTCCGTTCCCCAGCACAGGCTGTCCGCCACGCACAAGAAGCTGCTGAACGCGGCCGTGAAGGTCACTGAAGTGGATACTGTATCGAGCTCCGCGTTGTACCAGCAATCGCTCGTCACAGCGAACCCTTCGATGTTGCACTCCACGGGGCCGCAATTGGCCAACGCCAAAACCAACGAATTTTCGAGGTTCAACCGCCCGCCGGTCACTGTCTCGCCGACCAAGTTGGGCACCTCATCCACCCCATCGAGCAAGTAACCGCGCACGAGGTCCGCGGCTGCCCCTGGATTTGCCATGGCCAACGCCGCCAAATCAGGACACGGGGCGCTGTAAATCAACCCGATTGCCCCTGCCACACACGGACTCGCAAAGGAGGTTCCTGAGGTGGAACCGTACCCGCTGGAGCCCGATGGCAAGTACACGTCTTCGCCCGGAGCCCCCAAATCGATCGTCGTCGCCCCGTACCCCGAAAACGTCCGCACATCGTTGTCGTTGGTGGCGGTCACCGAGATCATGTAATCGCTGTCGCACGCGGTGGGCATGTCCCCCACGGCATCCACATTGAAATTCGAATTGGTCGTGGCCCCGCAGTTCAAGATGCCCGCAGCCCCCAACTCGTCATAGAAGGCGCACCAAATCGGGTAGTTCGCCGGATCGGCCTGGTCGATGCCCCAGCTTGCATTCGTCGCCACCACAAACGCGCCCAACTCACCGCCCGTCGCAGTGAATTGCTCGCGCATCACTTTTGGGTATTCGTAAGCCGCGATGACGTTGGACTCGTTGATGCCGGCCATGTCCACTTGCATGATGCCGACGTCCCAGTTGACGCCCGCACCGCCCACGCCGTTGTCGCCTGTGGCGCCGATCATCCCGCTGACCGACGTGCCGTGCCCCCCTGCAGCGATGTTGTCGCTGTTGCTGCCCGGATTCCAACCATTGAAATCATCCACGTAGCCGTTGTTGTCGTCATCGATGCCGTTGCCATCGATTTCATGGGGATTGGTCCAGTGGTTGGCAATCAGATCCACGTGGTTGTAATTGCTCCCGCCTCCTTCGATGACGCAAACGACGATGCGGTCGCCGTTGGCGGTGTAGCCGCCTGTGGTGATGTCCCAAGCTTTGTCCGAGTCGATGTCGTGGTCGCCGCCCTCGATGTGGTGCCATTGCTGGCCAAAATTCGGATCGTTTGGCACCAACCGCTCTTCCACATAATGATCGTACTGCGCAGCCTCCACTTCCGGATGACGCTCCAAATCCCGGAGCACCGCCTCCAGGGCTTCATCCGGCGCAGCAATGAGGTGGATGTTGGAACTGCGGGAAGGCGTCGAAATCAGCGCAACCTCCCACCCCGCCGCACGGACGGATTCCGTCCAAGCGTCCACGGCCACGTCCGGTTGCAGTTTGACCAACAACTGACCCGGCGCGTATTCACCGGGCAGCTGGGCCGATAGGGAGGTCCAAGCCATGCACGCCATGACCCCTCCAATGAGGCGATTCCATTTCATTTCTCAACAGGTTTCCGCGCAAATTACAACGGAATTCATTCCGTCCTTTCGTGCAACCTCGCAACCGTTTATTCCGTAAACCGCAGCAAAAAAACACGCCATGTGCTCCATCACTGCCCTGCTGCAAGCGCGCGAAGCCACTGAAAAGGACCGTTCCCTGGCCTTGGACATCTCCAAACTCCAGCGCCACCGCGGACCGGATTGGTCCGGCGTATTCCAATGCGAACACGGCATCCTGTCCCACGAACGGCTTGCCATTGTGGACGTGTCAAGTGGTGCCCAGCCCTTGATCGACCCCGAAACGGGGGTGGCCTTGGCTGTCAACGGGGAGATCTACAACCACCGGGCGCTGCGCAACGATGAAAGCCTGGCCTTTCCCTACCAAACCGGATCGGATTGCGAGGTCATCCTCGCCTTGCACCGCAGCGGCGACCGCGTGGCTTGGAACCGGTTGTCAGGCATGTTTGGCTTCGTCTTGCTCGATCCGCGCGACGGAAGCTGGGTCATCGGCCGCGACCCCATCGGCATCATCCCGCTCTATTACGGGCACGATGTGGAAGGGCGGCTCTTGGTGGCGTCTGAGATGAAAGGGTTGGCTGCCTACAGCGACGACATCCAGGAGTTTCCTCCGGGCCATGTTTGGTACAGCGACCAACCTGCGCCAGAGCGCTACTACACCCGGGACTGGATGGAATGGGACACCCTGCCCAAGCAGGCTTACCGGCCGGAGGAACTGAACGCCGCGCTGAAGGACGCCGTGCGTTCCCACCTCATGGGGGACGTGCCTTACGGCCTCCTCATCAGCGGGGGGCTGGATTCGAGTGTCATTGCGGCGTTGGCCCAACAGTTCGCGGCACAGCGGGTGGACGATGACGACGCCAGTGAGGCGTGGTGGCCCAAGGTGCACAGCTTCAGCATCGGCTTGGAAGGCAGCCCGGATTTGGCCGCAGCCGCGCAAGTGGCCGAGCACATCGGCACCGTCCACCACCCGCTGACCTTTACCATCCAAGAGGGACTCGACGCGCTGGAGGATGTCATCCGCCACGTGGAAACGTACGACGTCACCACCATCCGCGCCTCCACCCCCATGTACCTCATGGCCCGCCAAATAAAAGCCATGGGCATCAAGATGGTCCTCAGTGGCGAAGGCGCCGACGAATTGTTTGGCGGTTACCTCTACTTCCACATGGCGCCCAACGCCCGAGAATTCCATGAAGAGACCGTACGCAAAGTGCTCGGACTGAACAAATACGATTGCGCGCGCGCGAACAAAAGCATGATGGCCTGGGGCATCGAAGCCCGGGTTCCCTTCCTGCACACGCCCTTTGTGGATTATGCCATGCGTTTGGACCCCACAGCGAAGATGGGCGGCGAGGGCAAGATGGAGAAAGAGGCCATCCGGAAGGCTTTCCCCGACTTGCTTCCCGACGAAATCCTGTGGCGCCAGAAGGAGCAGTTCTCCGACGGCGTGGGCTACGGGTGGATCGACGGGCTCCGCGACCACGCCGAAGCGCGGGTTTCCGATGAAGCGATGAGCCGGGCCGCAGCGAGGTTTCCCATCAATCCGCCGGCCACCAAGGAAGCGTACTTCTACCGCGAGATGTACGAACAGCTCTTTCCATCAGCGGCTTGTGCTGCGCTGGTGCCCGGCGGCAAGTCCGTGGCGTGCAGCACGGAAAAAGCCCTCGAGTGGAGCGAATCCCTGAAGAACGTAGTGGACCCCTCCGGTCGGGCGGTCCAAGGCATCCACAAGGACGGATACACGTCGTAGGATGTACCTTCGCTCCATGAAGTGGAGCTTCCTACTTTGCAGCCTGCTCGCTGCCTTTGCGGCTGAAGCGCAATCCCTGCGCATCGCCACCGGCACTTGGGATGCCCAAGGCACCCCGTGTCCCGCCCTGCGCATCCTTCCGATCGAGGCGTCCTTTGGCGCGAATGCGGTGGTGGACGTGCCGGAGAACGCCCCGTTTGCGGCGAGCATCTTGAACGAGGACAGCTTGGCCCACACCGTGGTGCTCGACGATGTCTCGTGGGAGGGAGTTGCAGTGGGCGCCGGGCAATCCGTGGCGTTTGAATGGCCGGCCTTGCCCGCGGGCACCTACCGGTACCACCTGGTCGGCGAGCGCGGCGAGCGGTTAGGCGGGAGCGGCATCTTGCGGTCGGGGTTTGCGGCGTTGGGCGCCTTCCGCTGGCACCTCGCGGACGTGCAGTCGGACGCATTGGACACGCTTGCACAGGGGGCCCTGCTCGACCCTGCGGACTACACGCCCGATTATTTCACCATCAACGAGGTGCATTTTCCGAACACGTTGGATGATCCGCACGCGCTGGTCGAGGTGAATTTGGGCGATACCGCGCTGATTTCGGTGGTGAATGCAGGCCAAATGGACCACGTTCTCCACTTCCACGGCTTCCACGTCACCCTGCTCACTTCCTCCCGCTCCCCCGAACGAGCGGGCTGGATCAAGGATTCCGTCCCCGTGCGCCGCGGCGAAGGCCTCACCTTGCAACTCGTTGCGAACCAAGCCGGCACCTACCCGGTCCACGACCACAACCTCATTGCCGTCACCAACGCCGGCTTCTACCCAGGCGGCATGCTCACCCAAATCATCGTCGCCCCATGAAGGCCCTACCCCTCCTCCTTGCCGCATGGCTCCCCGTGGTGGCAGCGGCCCAATCGAACGTCCCTCCCCTGCTGTTTTCCGGCATGGATGGCGTGCACCTGCTCGACGATGGCACGGAACTGCCGTTTTGGGGGTACGGGTACGTGGCGACGGGCACGTTGACCCTGCCTGGGCCGTTTTTGGCCTATGGAGCGGGCGGCGATTACACCCTGTCGTTCATCAACGAAAGCCCCGAGGGACATACCATTCACCTGCACGGGCTGGATGTGAGCCAAAGCAACGATGGCGTGCCCGCGACTTCATTCACCGTGATGGCAAATGGCGAGGGGGCGTATGCGTTTTCCGCGGACTTCCCCGGTACTTACCTCTACCACTGCCACGTCACCACCACCCTCCACCTCACCATGGGGATGTACGGCATGCTGCTGGTGACGCGGGACGACGGGACGTTGTGGGAAGGCGGGCCGAGCTACGACCGCGACATCCCGCTGCTGTTCAGCGACCTGGACATCTCGACGAACTTCGCCCCAACGGAGGCCTATCCCTTTCACACCATCCGGCCCGACTACTTCATGGTGAACGGGCTGAGCGGCGCGTCGCTCATGGCCTCGCCGGAGGTAGCGGCGGCGGTGGCCGGGGAGCGCGTGGCCTTGCGGTTGGGGTCGATGGCGTTCGCCAAAGTGACATGCCACTTCCCGGCGGAGTGGAACGCCGAAGTGGTGATGACGGACGGGCGGCCCCTGCCAGTTGCCTTTTCCCCCGATACCTTGGAGCTCTACCCCGGAGAACGCTACACCGTCCTGATCGATGCGCCGGCTGGCGACACGGCAATGGATGTGGTGTTTTCAAGCATGGTGCACCCCGCTGATGCGTCGGCCCTATCGGTTTGGCTGAACACGGCACTGGTGGACGTGCAACCGGTGACCGAGCGGCCTCACGTCGCCTGCTTCCCCAATCCCACTTCAGCCCGCATCCACGCGCAATTCCCGCCGCAGCCTTGGTGGGTGCTCGACCCCACGGGGAGGCGCTGTGCCGCGGGGGAACTGACCGAAGGGACGTGGTCCTTGGACGTGGGGGATTGGGCGCCGGGCGTGTACACCCTGCGCTTGGCGTCGGGCGCGGTGAGCCGGTTTTCTGTGATGTGAGCCGTTATCGGATCATCCACACATGCCCTTGGTGGACTTCCGCCCGGGCCGCTCCTTGTTGGAAGTAATTCAGTTCCACTTGCCATGCATAGAGGCCGTTGGCGGCGAAGTAGGGCGTGTCGTCGGCGGTGCCATCGGGGATTTGGCCAAACCAATGCGCCTCCGGATCCGATGTCGCGAACACCACTTTGCCCCACCGGTCGTAGATCCGGAGCACGTAGCGGTCCACCGGGCAGTTGAACACCGGTCGGAACGCATCGTTCACGCCGTCGTTGTCCGGGGTGAAAGCGGTCGGAACATGCAATTGGCACGCGCAAGATTCCAACACCACGTCCACGGCTGCCTGCAGCGACTCGCAGGCATTGCTGACCGCAACGGAATAGCTCCCATGATCGAAGCAGGCCACCGCCGGGGTGGTGGCCCCGGTGCTCCATGCATACGCGATGGGAAAGACGTCCGGCGGCAGGCCGACGTCAAAGTACACGGTGTCTTCGAGGCATTTTTTGACCACAGAAGGCAAGTCCAAAACAAGGGGCGCCGCAAAGGTCACCTGCACCGCATCGTAGTGGAAGCATCCATTCCAATTCGCCACGGCGGTGTACGTTCCCGATTCCGCGACCTCCACCCCAGCACCCGTGGGACCGTGCCCCCAGGTCAAGTCCGCTTCCGGCGGCAACCCCACGGCCTCCAGCGCCTCCGGCACCCCCGGGCAGCCCAACCGGTCTTCCCCGAGCTCGAACACCGGAAGCGGCTGTATGGTCACCGCCACTTCATCCGAGGCACTGCAATCTCCTGCGGTCACCGTGACCGCGTAGTTTCCCGAAACCGGGGCCTCAACCTGCGGGTCGAAGGACGGACCCGCGGGCCCCGACCACGCGAAGGCATCCGCCACACCCCCCCCCGCATCGAGGACCACCTCCGTGCCTTCGCACGCGAAGATGTCCGGGCCGCAGTCCACCGGTGGCACCGGATCGGCGATGACTTCCACCACGGCTTCCACCGTGCAACTGGCCACGGAAGCGGTCAGAACGGCATTCCCCGTTGCATCCACCTCGAAGGACGGCACGGCGGGCCCACCTGCCCAGAGGTACGCATCGGCCCCGGGCGCGGCTTCGAGGACCACCGAGGTCCCCTCACAGAAATGAACGGTCGCCGGCAAATCCGGGTCGTATGCCGGCACGGCAACCACCGCCACCGTATCCGACTCACTGCAGCCCGCGTACATGACCGAGGCCGCCAGCGCATCGTAGCCCGCGGCCGCTGCCCCGTCCCAGTCCCATCCGGAACCGATGGAGAGCAGTTCCCAGCCGCTGCTGGTTTGGCCCCACCACGACGTGGCATTGCCTGGATAGCCCGTGTCCCAAGTCACCTCGTCGTACCAACAAAGCTCCAAGTCCGTTCCCAAATCCACCCCTGTGTTCAAGGAGGCCTCGAGGTTAACCGCGTCCGTGAATACGCACCCACCGGCATCGACCTCCACTTCCACCCACCCCGGGCCGGCGTCCGTGAAAGTGGGTCCGCCGGGCTGCCCGTTCCAGGTGTAGGTCGGCGGCGGCCCCGGCCAACTGGCATCGGAAGCGTCCAGGTCCGCAGTGGTGCCGAGGCACAGGGTTTGGTCCGGCCCCAAATCCACGTCGTATTCCGGAGTAAAATTCACCTCCGCCGTCCACGTGAACGTGCAGCCCGCCAAATCCACGGCGCCCACGTACGTTCCACTCTCTGCCACTTCCAAGTTTGGAGCCACCGTGCCATCCTCCCACACCACCACGGCGGCCGGCCCCGCAGGATCGAGTGCGACCACCGTGCCCAAACACGCCTCAACCTGCTCCGTCACATCCTCCGATTCCACCAGGCTGACCTCCACCTCGTCGCTGTAGGTGATGCCGCACGGATCCGTCCAGGTCACCGAATAGGTCGCCGCGGTGGTCGCCGTCAAGGTGACTTCCGATGCGGTCACCGAAGACAGTCCCTCAGCAGGGGCCCACAGGATGTCCGTAGCGCCTCCAGGCAACGTCCACGTGACTTCAGCCCCCGGGCACAGGGCCACCGATGCAGGCAGCACCTCGGGGTCGAACGGGTTCCATTGGACGTCGCACACCCGGTGGGCGTTGCTCAATCCTCCGGTGCTGGCTGTGAAACCGTAGTACGCCTCGTCGCTGCCGATCAAGGCCGGCATGTCCACCGTGGCTTCGAGCCGGAGGAGGCAATCGAAATACACTTCCATCTCCCCCGTGGCCGCGTCCCAGGTGACGCGCAGGTCGTGGTAAGCGCCGTCCTCGATGTTCGCATTCGGCGGGACCGCGGCCACCGGTCCGGCGAGGGCCGAAGCGGCGTTGTGGCTCGGCGATCCGTTGCTCAAAATGGCCACGTGATCCGCCGGATTGCCCACCGGGTCCCACGCGGGGTTCAGCGAATTCGTGTACGTGTCCATCTCCACGATCAAGGACGGGGTGATGCCGCCAAATCCTTGGTTTGCCCCACCGGGCGTCGACCCGAGGGGCAGGCTGTTGGGGTTGCGGATGAGGAACGCCATGCCATCCGCCCCGCCGTCGTTGGTACCGAGGTAGACTTGGGCGCGCATTTCAAACGAGGACGTGATGTCCACGGGCCCAGGGAACCACACGGCGCCACTCATGCTGTTCGCGTTGGGCGTGACTTGGTAGCAATCGGTGGACCAAACCGAGGCAGACCCCTCGAGGGTTTGGCCCGACAAAAACCCGCTCAGCGCAAGCCCTGCCAGCCCGAGCAACCACCGGTGCCAACTGCTGCTACACATGCTCCTTGACGAAGGTTTCACGGGGGAAGCGGAAACGCGGTCCATACACGCCCCCTTCCGCGCGCCGGCCCGCACTGATGACCATGGTCACCTTGGCGCCCCGGGGCAAGTCCAGCAAGCGGCGGACGCGGAAGGCATCGAACCCTTCCATCGGGCACGTGTCGAAACCTTCCGCCCGCATCGCCAGCATGTAATGCGCGCAAGCGAGCGCGGTGCTTTTGTGCGCCCAGGTGGCGAGTTGTCCCAAACTCAAAGGCTCCCGCGGCGTGGGCGTCCGCCAGCCTCGGATGGTGAACCAGAGCCACTTGAACGGCCGAAAGATCCCGAAGGGCCCCAGCGTGTAGACAAGTTTGGTGATTTTTTCGAAGTACTGCAAGCCCTTGGCTGGCGTGGCGGAATCGGCCTTCAGCCGGTCGATCATCCATTGGTTGTGCTGGCGCCAAACATCCGGACGGGCCACGAACACCACGAGTTCCGCGGCAGTGACGGCGGCGGGCTGCCCCATGCAGATTTGGGCCAGCTCCTTGCGCTGCTGCGGATCGCGCACCCAATGCGCTTCCCAAGCTTGCAAGTTGGAGGAGTTGGGCGCCAATTGAGCAGCGTCCAAACACCGCCACATCACCTCTTCGGGCACTTCCTCATCGGTGTAAATCCGGACACTCCTGCGTGCCTCAACGACGCCGTGAAATGCCCTTGCATCGTGGGCGGGCGCCGCCGCTTGCACGCGCGCCTTGGAAGTGGCGTCTTTCGCATCAAATACTTTGACCTTAACCATGTGTTACGCGTTCGATGATGGGGGGAGGTGAAGGGGGCACTGTGGGGCCCAGTTGGTAAGCGGCTTGAACCGCTGAAATCGCCGCGGCAGCTTCCGCTTCGTTGCGGGCATGGACGCGGCCGAGGGCGCCCTCGGTGGGTTCGCCGGGGAACCGGAGCCCGCTGAGGCCGACGGCCGGATCGATGGGTGCGCCCGGCCGTGTGCGCCCTCCGCCCAAGCCCACCACTGCGAGCCCGACTTGGCGCGTGTCCACGGCCTCCACCACGCCCACCGGCGCAGGGATCAGGTGGGTCACAGGCGCTTCTGGTCCCGGTGTGCTCAGGTCGCCGCCCATGGCCTGCACCATGCGTTCAAACTTCTCCGCTGCTGCGCCGCTGCGCCAAGCCGTGTCCAGTGCGCGGCCCGCGGCGCTCAAGTCCGTGCACAAGCCCGAGGATACAAGGAGTTCCGCCGAGAGCGCCCACGTCACCTCCTTGAGCGGCTCGGAACGCACATCGCCCTGCAACAAGGCCCAGGCCTCCTCCACCTCGAGGGCATTCCCAGCCGCCCGGGCCAGCGGTGCATCCATGCGGGTGAGCAGCGCCGTGGTGGGCATGCCAGCCCCTGTGCCGACGTCGCAAATGGCTTGGGCGAGCGTGCGCCCCTGATCCGCCGTGGTCATGAACGCGCCGTTGCCGACTTTGATGTCCATCACGAGGTGCTCGAGGCCGGCCGCCAGCTTTTTTGAGAGGATGCTCGCCGTGATGAGGCCCACCTGTTCCACCGTGGCGGTAACATCCCGCAGGGCGTAGAGGCGGCGGTCAGCGGGGGCGAGGGCCTCGGTTTGACCTGCGATGGCCACGCCCACTTCGCGCACAATCCGTTGGAATTCGCCCGGCGCCGGATGGGGGTTGTAACCGGCGATCGACTCCAGCTTATCCACCGTGCCGCCCGTGTGGGCCAAACCCCGGCCCGCAATCATGGGCACAAACCCGCCGCATGCCGCCACAAGCGGTCCCAACACCAGCGACACCAAATCCCCCACCCCGCCCGTGGAGTGCTTGTCCACCACCGGCCCGTCGCACGGGAACTCCGACCAGTCGAGGACCTGCCCCGAATCCCGCATGGCCAGCGTCACCGCAATCCGCTCTTGCGTGTTCAAGTCCTGGTAATAGCACGCCATGGCCATGGCCGCAACTTGGGCGTCGGAGGCCTCACCGGACGAAATGCCCTGCACGAAGGCTTGCCAATCGGCCACAGATAGGGCGTGTCCATCGCGCTTGGCGCGGATCATCTCCGGATAGGTCATGGGAGCAAAAGCGTTGAGGTGCCAAACCGCAAGGTAGCGGGCTGGAGGTACGTTCGGCCCATCGCCGCTTCGATTTGGTCGAGGTAAGCAAAGGCGGCGTCCAACGACCGGATGCCTCCGGAAACCTTGAGCCCCGCGCCGGTGCCTTGAAGCACCTCGAGGAGCTGTGCCACGGCTTCGTGCGTGGCGCCGAGCGGCACCTTGCCCGTTGACGTTTTGAGGAAGTCGGCCCGGGCCTCGAGCGCGAGTTCCGCTGCGCGTTGCAGGCCCTTGCGGCTCCATGCCGAGCCGGTTTCGAGGATGATTTTGAGGATGCGTTCGCCGGACCAGGCGCGGACGGCTGCGAGCAGTTCACGGGCCGGTCCTTCGTCGCCATTTTGGCATGCCGTGTAGGGCAGGACCACGTCCCATTCTTCCGCGTGGGCGGCTGCTTGCGCTTCGGCTTCGATTTGGGCCAAATCCGATTTGCCCCCCGGAAAATTCAGCACCGTCGCCACCCGCAACTCCTGCCCTTCCCGGTGCTCCGTCCACCACCCCAACCACTCCCGCGGAATGCAGCACGCCGCCAACCGATGCGCCTGCGCTCCGGCAAGCATCCGCTCCAGATCCGCCTCCGTCTCCGTGAAAGACAGGGTCGTCCAATCCGTGCACGCAAGCACCTGCGCAGCCCGCTCCTCCCGGTCCATCAGAACGACATGAACAGTCCGGCGATGGTGGCCGACATCAGGTTCGACAAGGTCGCCGCGAACACGGCCTTCAGCCCAAAACGGGCGATATCCGAGCGGCGGTTGGGGGCGATGCTTCCCAAGCCCCCGAGCAGGATGGCGATGCTCGACAGGTTCGCAAAACCGCACAGGGCGAAGCTGATGATGGCCTTTGTTTTCTCCGACAGCACCAGGGCAGGAGCATCCCCGAGGTAGGGGGCGAAATTCAAATAGGCTACGAATTCGTTGACAATCAGTTTCTGGCCAATGAACGAGCCAGCCGTCACTGCCTCTGCCCACGGCACTCCAATGAGGAAGGCCACGGGGGCAAACACGTAGCCGAGGATCCACTCCATGGAGAGCTCCGAGAATCCAAACCAGCCGCCAACCCCGGAAAACACGCCGTTCAGGAGCGCAATGAGGGCCACGAAGGCGAGCAACATTGCGCCAACATTCAAGGCCAACTTCAAACCGGAGGCCGCCCCTCCTGCCGCGGCATCGATGACGTTGACGGGCTTTTCTTCATCGGACGCAGCGGCGGAGGCAGCGTCCAAGGTGTCGGCGGGTTCTTCGGTTTCGGGCTTGATGAGTTTGGCAAACAACAGCCCGCCCGGCGCAGCCATGAATGAAGCCGCGATGAGGTACTCCAACGGAACGCCCATCGAAGCGTACCCCGCGAGGACGGAACCGGCCACGGACGCAAGGCCGCCTACCATGACGGCGAAGAGTTCGGAGGACGTCATGCTGGCGATGAACGGGCGCACGACGAGCGGGGCCTCGGTTTGGCCCACAAAAATGTTCGCCGTCGCCGACAACGACTCGGAGCGCGAAGTGCCCAACAGGCGGCGCAAACCGCCCCCGAGCAGGTTAATCACCCACTGCATGATGCCCACGTGATACAGCACCGAGATCAAGGCCGAAAAGAAGATGATCACGGGCAGCACCCGCAGCGCGAAGATGAAGCCCATGCCCCCGTCTTCGGCGACCAAGCCTCCGAACAAGAACCCGATGCCGTCGTTGCCGTACTCGATGACTTGGGCCACGCCATTGGCCATGCTCTGCAAAGCGGTTTTGCCCCAAGGCACGTAGAGCACGAAGGCCCCGAAGAACAGTTGGACAGCAAAGGCGCCTGCGACAGTGCGCAAGCGGATGGCCCGACGGTTGTCGGAAAGCAGCAAGGCCAACCCAATAAGGAAGACCATGCCTATCAGGCTCATGACGGTGCTCATGCCCGCGAATCTAAGGCAAAGCGGGGCTGAAACTCAACGCGACGCCCCGAGGCCTTCTGCTTTGAAACTGAAGGGCAGGAACTGCGCGATCCCCGTTGCCACGGTGACCGGCTGGTCGCGGCACTGCAACAGGAGCCGGATGGGAGCGGTTTGGCGTTGTTCGGACTCGTGGATGACTTGCCTGCAGCCGCCGCACGGGGAAAACGACTCCCAATGCGCTTGCCCATCGGAGGCCACGGCGAGGGCTTCCACAGCCACACCCGGGTGCACGCTTCCCGCCTGGAACAAGGCCACGCGCTCGGCGCACATGCCGCTGGGGTAGGCGGCGTTCTCTTGGTTTGTGCCGGTGATGATGGTGCCGTTTGCAAGGCGCAAGGCGGCGCCGACGCGGAAGCCGGAATAAGGCGCGTAAGCCCGTTCGACGGCAGCGTGAGCTGCCTCAAGCAGCGCGCGATCACCGGCGGTCAAGGCACTTGCCTCCCAGAGTTCGAGGGCGCAAGTGGCTTCGAGGATGCGGGGTGCGTTCATTCGATGGCAATTTGAAAGCGGGCGCGCGTGGAGCGCAGGCTGCCATCGAGTACCTGCAGGTACACCGTGCAGGCTGTGGCCTCGGGGACGACCAAGTCCACTTCCGCCAAGTCGCACAGGATGCCCCCGGGGGCATCCCATTCCCAGGTGCCGTGGACGGTGCCATCGGCGCCGACCAGCATGGCGGACACGGCATTGAGGCCGTCCGGGTCGAACACGTCCCCGACCAAGTTGAGCGGCAGGCCTGCTTGGCAGGTGGGGACGGGCGGCAGGGTGGCAGTGGCGAGTCCTTGCAGGGAATCGATGGTGAATGCGGCGGGGCCGGGGTTGTCGAAGGTGAAGTGGACGGTTTGGACGGGCGTGGTTTGGCCCAACGCATCGCTCAACTCTGCGAACAGCGCCCAATCTCCGCGCAGCGAATCCGGCACCACCCAATTGCGCCCCACCAAGGCCGCTGTCCCTTCCAACTCGCGCCGGTGCTCCTCCTGCCAATCCCCCACCGTCACCGCAAATCCATCCGCCAGCTCCGGATGCATCCACTTCGGCTCGAGGCGCAACACGGCTTCCGCGAGCTCCACGTCATCGGAGGCATCCCCCACAAAAGCGATCAGCTCGCCGCCAGACAGTTCGATGTGCGCGCCGGACAGCCGGCCGTTCACCACCACTTCCCAGACCGGAGGGGCCGCGTCTTCGGGGGTGCAGCCTGCTCCAAGGACCACCATTGCCGCGGTCATCCATCCCCATGTCTTGCTCTTCATGGCGGTAAAGTTCGAAAAAGCCCGTTGATTTTCCACTTTGAACGGCGCGCTGTCCGATTACCTTTACTTCATGGACAACAAGCAGGCTATTGTGAGCAACTGGCTGCCCCGGTACACGGGGGTGGCGCTCAAGGATTTTGGGTCGTACATTTTATTGACTAACTTCAATTCCTACGTTGAGCTTTTCGCCAAAGAGCACGGCGTCGAGGTGGTGGGCCTTGACAAATCCATGCCTTCAGCCACCGCGGAGGATGTCACCATCATCAACTTCGGCATGGGCAGTGCCAACGCCGCCACCATCATGGACCTGCTCAGCGCCATTTCACCGAAGGCTGTGTTATTCCTCGGCAAATGCGGCGCATTGAAATCGAAAAACACGCTGGGCGACTTGATCCTGCCACTGGCCGGGATCCGGGGAGAAGGAACTTCCAACGACTACTTCCCACCCGAGGTCCCGGCCATGCCGAGTTTCGCGTTGCAGCGCGCCGTTTCGTCCACCATTCGGGACTACAATTGCGATTACTACACGGGATCAGTTTACACGACCAACCGGCGCGTTTGGGAGCACGACGAGGAGTTCAAGGCGTATTTGCGCCGGACCCGGGCACAAGCCATTGACATGGAAACCGCCACGTTGTTCTCTGTGGGCTTTGCAAACCGGTTGCAGGTGGGCGCCTTGCTGCTTGTGAGCGACGAACCGATGACCCCTTCTGGCGTGAAGACGGCTGCGAGCGATCGCCACGTCACCCAGAACTTTGTGCAAACGCATGTGCGCATCGGCATCGATTCCATCAAAGAAATCCAATCTGAAGGCCGTTCCATCAAGCACCTGAAGTGGAAGTGATGGCGGAGGAAGTGCTGGTGCGCAAAGCCGACGGGAACCTTGTGCCGTTTGACGAAGCGAAGTTGCGCGCATCCTTGCAGCGGGCCGATGCGGCGCCGCATGTGGTGGACCAAATCGCAGCTTCCATCGCCAAGCAATTGACCCACGGCATGTCCACCCGCACCATTTACCGCGAGGCGTTCAAGCAACTGCGATCCACCTCGCGCCATGCCGCGGGCCGCTACCGCCTCAAGCGCGCCTTGTTCGAGCTCGGCCCATCCGGTTTTCCTTTCGAACATTTCGTGGCCAAGTTGCTCGAAACCCAAGGGTACTCCACCACCGTCGGGGTCATCAAGCACGGGCGCTGTGTGCAGCACGAGGTGGATGTTTGGGCCAAAAATGAGCACGCGCTCCGCATCATCGAATGCAAATTCCACAGCGACGCCAAGCGCAAATCGGCCATCCAAACCGCGCTTTACGTACAAGCACGCTTCCAAGACCTCGTGGCAGGTCTTCCTCAGAGCGAGCAGCCGCTGCAGCCGGAAGCCGGCATCGTCACCAACACCCGGTTTACCTCTGAAGCCGTGGCATATGGGGCGTGCATCGGCATGCAACTCATCGGCTGGGACCAACCGCACCGGCATGGGTTGAAGCACTGGATTGACGCCAGCGGGCGCCACCCCATTACGTGCATGAGCAGCTTGAACAAAATGGAAAAGCGCGCTTTGTTGGACCGCGGTCAGGTCATGTGCTGCGATTTGACCCTGGACATCTTGGCCGATGCCGGCGTACCTGAAAAAAAGCGCAGGAAGGTCTTGAGCGAATGCACCTCCATTGTGGAGGAGCGCTCAGCCCCTTAAAAATCCGACGCTTCGACCCGGAAGGTGTACTCGTGGCGCCATTGCGAGGGGATTTTCCGGTCTTCAAACGACGCGATTTCCCACGCATCCATGGGGGTCCAGTCTTTGGTGCACAGCGCGCCATCCGCATTGAACACGAGGAACGTGTCGATGAACGCCGCGGGCAGGTCCGGATCGATGCGGCCTCCGAGCCAATCTTCGCTTCCGAGTTCCTTCAATTCCCCAGCCGGCACCGTCACGGTATCCACCGGCGAGGGCAGGTAGGCCGAATGGCTGTGCACCACTACAACGGCTGCATCCGTGTCGTTTTGCAAGAAATACACTTGACGCGTGTTGCCTTCACACGACCACAAGCCGATGGCAAGGACTGGCCACATCCAAATGAGCTGCTTCATACCGGTTAAACCAAGCGGCTTCCTTGGAGGTTGCAGCACCCCCAAATTAAATCCCCATGAGCTCGTCGTCGTCCTGCATCGCTTCCGTCCCTCCGCCGAAGTACAGGTCTTCGCCTAACCAGTCTTGCCCTTCGGCATAGCGCCCAAGGGCGGACCACCCGGTGCGACCAAGCTCAGAGGACCAAACGCATGAAGATGACAGGGACGGCCCCACTTGCAAGGCGATCAACCCTTCGGCAATCAACCGGTCCCATGTCTCCTTGACCGAGGCCACTTGGGCCGGTGCCCAGGAGCGGATGACCGACACCGCGGAAAGGGCGTGTTCGAGGGATTCGAACGGCATTTGGGCCAACACCGCTGCGATGCCGCCCTCTGCCCGATAAAAGATGCCTCGCCCCGCATGACGCAGGACCCACGACTTTTCTGAAAACTCGGCGATGACGCCGGGATGCCACATATAAACCATGCCCCTTGTACGGGCAATGGCTTGATAAAGTTTCCTTTAGAGCTCGTCGCCGTCCGTGATCTGCTGCTCAATCATGTCCGCAGCGATGGCGGCCAACCCGATGAGGCTGCGCAATTCGTCGGGCTTGATGTTCGCAGGTGGCTTGACCACGTATTGGATGACGATGCCGCCATCGGGGCGCTCCACCACTTCCCATGCGCCCATCTTGTTCTCAAAGTTGTCCACCAGCAGCAAGCGCATCGTCTCCGCCGTCAGTGCCTCGTCTGTATCCGCCACCAGTGCCGGCGCCATGATGGTGCGGACTTCCACGTTGTCGTAGGTCAAGGTGTTCGAATACACGTACACCAATTGCGTGCGGTTGTCCGGCACCTTCACCACCAACTTGAAGTCGCCGTCGGAATCGATGTCGTAAACCAAATCGGCCTTGTCCAGGGCTTTTTGGCACTTGCGGTCGACTTGCGGCGCGACTTGGGCAGCAGCCCACACCGTGGTCCCCATGAAAATCGCGGCGGTCAAGGCGCGCATCATCGCTGAACCGAAGCCTGCACGCGTATTGGTCATTTGATCTTGCATGGCCGCAATATGCGGAATTTTCGAGAGACTCCGTAGCTTTCTTGCAAATTCGAGGACATGCTTGCACGTTGGACGCTGATTTGGGGAACATGCTTGGCCGCAGGAACACTTTCAGGCCAAATCACCGGGCTCTCATACGAGGTCGACACCTGCTTCTATGCCAACCTCGACACCACCGGCTTGTTCGACCCGGGGAACGAATTGCCCGGATTCACCACGTACCGGGTGTATGCCGATTTCGCCCAGCCGGGCGACCAGCTGCAAGCGGTGTACGCCCTCGGATTCGGTGCCACCATCACGGAACCTTGGACGCTCGATGCGCCGTGCGGGTGCTTCGAGCACGACTTCGGCACGTCCATCGGCGTGGGGTGGAATCCGGTGTTGTTGGATGCGTTTCCGGATTTGGCCTACCACAGCTACTACACGTTCGACGAAAACCCTGGCACCTCCATCGCTGGTGGCGACCCCGTGATTTCCGGCGCGCCCGACCTGCCCGCCATCTGCAACACCAACCTCGCCGACGCCGCCATGTATGTGCTGGGGGGACTGCTCGCGGGCCCCGACCTGCGCATCCAGATCGCCCAAATCACCACCTGCGGCCCATTCGAACTCGCCGCCTGCTTTCAAGTGCAGCAAGCCGGTGGGGCCTTGCAGAATTGGTGCACCGGCGACGCTCCGCTCCAAGTGGACCCTCCTTGTGCCCCTTGGGCCGCCACCAACACGGTTCCGGAAGTCAACAACAATGCGAACCCGGTGACGGTCACCCTGCCCGGTGCCTCGGCTTGGCCCGTCCAGGTCGAACTCTTTGATGCCGCGGCCGACACCCTCGCGGGCACCTTCGCCGCAGACCCGGCTTTTTCAGCGCCTCCCGGCACCTATTACGCCGCCTTGAAAGACGCGTCCACCTGCCGGGACACCACGGACGTGTTCTGCATCCCTCCCCCTTTCTACACGTGCGACGGCACCTGCATCGACGACACGGACGGCGATGGCATTTGCGACCCCTTGGAAATCCCCGGCTGCCTCGACCCCGAGGCATGCAACTACGCACCCGACGCCACCGACCTCGTCACCTGCGTCTACCCCGAGCCCGGCTACGACTGCAACGGCGATTGCTTGGCGGACGGCGACGGCGACGGCATTTGCGACCCGTTTGAAATCCCCGGGTGCATGGGGGTGTACGCGTGCAATTTTGATTCCCTCGCCACGGATGACGATGGCTCGTGCACCTACCTGCCCACCTTCAACCTCACCGGTCCGACAGAGGTCGTCGAAGCCGTGGAGTACACCTACGCATACCCCGCGGCGGCGGCGAGCAGTTGCGCGTGGACGGTGGAAGGCGGCACCCTGCTCAACGGGCAAGGGACACCGGAGGCATCGGTGAGCTGGACCGCAATGGGTACGGGCCAAATCACCGTTCAAGAAGTCGCAGACACCTGCACCAGCGCCCCGGCAGCGCTCTCCGTGAACATCGGCCCCAACAGCGTCCCCTCCCTCGCTTCTGCCCCCCTCCTGCTCATCACGCCCGACGGCTTCCTTGCCGCCCAATCCGGCACCCTGCAAGCGCACGACGTGCGAGGAAGGATCCTCTTGGACCGCGCCCTTCGGGCGGGAGAGCAGGCCCCATGGCCCGCGTCACCGGGAACCGTCCTGATCGTGTCCATGCGGGTTGCTGGCCGCCCGCTCGAGCAACGCGTGTTAGCGGTCCCTTGACATCAGCGCCGGGCGCGTAGGTGAAGCCACGCCACCCCGCGCACACCATGAATTCCCCATTTTCCCAAAAACCAGATCTCCAACACCCCAGAGCCCTTCGCTTGCGTTAATTTTGCACGATCAATTTATCTTTTGTGCGAAGGTTGTTTCTCATTCTAGCCGCGTGCCTGCTTTTCATGGCCGCAAGCGTAGCCCAGTGCCCGGCCGTTGCGGTCGGGTTCTAGCAGGACTCCTTTTCTTGCATTCCCTCGACCGGGAGCGTAACTTCGGAACATGACCGGTGAACCTGACGCGTTGGTTTTGGAAGGCGGCAGCCTGCGGTGTTCCTTCACCGCTGGGATTTTGGATGTTTTTTTGGCCTTTGACTACCGGCCGTTCAAACGGCTCATCGGCGTGTCGAGTGGTGCCATGGCTCTTTCCTACTACACGGCAAATCAGCCCAAGGCATTCATTGGCATTGCACGGGCCCTCGTAGACGATCCCGGCTTCATCGACTTCAAATCCGCGTTCTCCGCTCAAGGCATCATGAACCTGGATTACCTCTTGAAATTTGCGAACCGGCACTACCCGCTCGACGAGCCCGAGGTCGAACGGCGCTTCAAGGACGCGGACATCCGGGTGGTGGCCACCCATTTCGAGCAAGGCAATCCCATCTACCTGCGCCCGCGGCCGGGCACGTGGCAGCGCTACCTCCTCGCCTCCGCCACCCTGCCCTTTGTCACCCGCGGCAAGGTCCAAGTGGAAGGAACGTGGATGTTCGATGGCGGGTATGCGGACCCCATTCCCGTGCGCGAGGCCTCGTTGCGGGGCAGTGAACGGGTCTTGGTCATTCGCACGCGGCCCGCTGCGGTGCGGGTGGACCAGTCGTATTTGGACTGGTTTGGCGTTTATTGGCACCGGGATCAGCCCACCCTGTCGCGCTTGTTTGCGGAATGGCATGGGGCGTACAATGCGCTCGCGGATGAACTCGAGGCCGAGGCAGCGGGTGGCCGGTGGCAGCAATTGGCCCCGCCTGACGTGTTGGCCTCGGATGGGTTTTCGGTGACGCGGGCGGACGTGGACGCGGATTACCGGTTGGGCTTGGAAACGGGGTTGGACTACCTGCGCGGAAGGGGCTTCATTCACTGATCCTTATTTTGGCCAAATGAACGGTACGAAATGGATGGTGGCCTTCACCTTGCTGGCCCTTGCAGGAACCGGATGCACGGAAGATCCGGGCGCTCAAGGGAGCCAAACGGTGGTGCTTTGGGACCGATCCCACGTGGCATTTGAACCCGGCGCACCCGCCGTGGATGCCGGCGGTTGGATGCGGCTTGATGCGGGGCGAACCTTGCTCAAGCCGTTCGTGTTGCCGCGCTACACGCGCCGGTGTGAGTTGGCCCTGCACCTTACCGTCCAATCCGCGGGCGACCCGTGGGACAAAGTGGGCACGGTGTTCGCGCTCGCCGACGAGGACGGCCGCCGCTTCATCGCTGACTTGCGGGAAGGCATGTCGTCCGACACCACGGCATTTGCCGGCGTCATGGCGGACGCCCTCGGCGCGCCCCCCTTGGAACTGATGCGGTTCATCACGCCCTTTGGAGCCGGGCATTTCAGCGACCATCCGAAAGCCGAAGAGTGGCGCCCCGTCTACATCCCGGCGTGGGAAGATTCCGTGCACTGGGAAGCCCGGCTCGACGACTTCCAGCCGTGGTTTGCCGCCGCGGACACGGTGTGGATCGGGTTGCACGTGGACACGTGGACGGCCGAAGGGTACGTGGTGGACGGGTGGTTGGCGATAGAGGAATCGGATTTGGCCTGTGACCTCGCTCCTACGCACCAAATCCTGCCGCTGTGGAACACCATGCGGCTCACCCACCGGCAACGCGCGTACACCGGCTTCCCCGATGGTCCCCTCGCCACGCAGCTGCCGGGGAGCAGCGGGCGCGTCACCTGCGGCCTGATCACGACCGGGCACGGCGGCCACGAAGGCGGGGATGAGTTCACACCACAACCGCACACCCTTTCTGTGGACGGCGAACCGGTACGCCGCTGGACCCCGTGGCGCGACGACTGCGCGTCCTTCCGTCGGTTCAACCCGTCGAGTGGGGCGTGGACCATCGAAGAGCGCGGCCGCAAGGAGGACATCGCGTCTTCCGATTTGAGCCGGTCGAATTGGTGTCCTGGGAGCCACGTGCTGCCGCTCGAAATCCCGCTGGGCCGGTGGGAGGCGGGCCAGCACCTGCTCGAACTCGCTATTCCGGGGGCGCAGCGGGAAGGCCCGGAAGCCTTTAATTTTTGGAACGTTTCGGCTTACCTGAAGGTGGAGGCCGGCGACAAAATGTGACGGAAGTCACCTCGGATTTGCCTTTCATGCGGTTTTGCTCGAATGCCATGCTGCTGCGGCTATATTGCAGGGCGTCCTCAACCGTTGACCATGAGTAAGAAACGCCAAACAGGGATTCATGCCCTTTACGAACAGGATCCCATCGAAGCCGACCGGCAGCTCTGGGGCAGGGAAAGCAACCCCAGCACGCGGCGGGGATTTTTGAAGCAGGCCGGTCTCGCGGCCATGGGCATGGCGGTTGGCGGGCCGATTGTGTTCGCAAAACACATGCCGGCAGGATTGATTCCAGCGGCATTCGCCGACCCCGCTTCGCCGTTTGCGCTCGATGGCAAGCACCCGGATTTGGTGGTCTTGAACGACCAACCTTGGAATGTGGAGACGCCGGCCCACCTGCTCGACGACGTCCTCACACCGGCGGACAAGTTCTTCATCCGCAACAACGGATTGGCGCCGACCGATGTGGACATCAACGCGTGGACGTTGACCATCGACGGGGAAGCTGTCCCGCAACCCGTGACTTTCTCGCTGCAAGAACTGAAGGAGCGGTTCGAACACCACACGTACGCGCTCACCCTTGAATGTGGGGGAAACGGGCGGTCTGAATTCAATCCCCCGGCCAAAGGCAACCAGTGGACAACGGGGGCCGTGGGGTGCGCAGAATGGACCGGGGTGCGCCTTCGTGACATTTTGGAGGCCGCTGGCATCCAGTCGAATGCCGTGTACATCGGTTACTACGGGAAGGATTTGCACTTAACCAAGAACCCGGACAAGGTGGTCATTTCACGGGGCATCCCCGTCAACAAGGCCATGGAGGACGAGACGCTCATTGCGTGGCAAATGAACGGCGAGGACATTCCCGTCATGAACGGCTACCCCCTCCGACTCGTCGTGGGCGGCTGGCCCGCTTCGGTTTCCGGCAAGTGGCTCACTCGGTTGAGCGTCCGCGACCGGGTGCACGATGGCCCCAAAATGGAAGCCCCCTCGTACCGCGTGCCCAAGCATCCGGTGGGCCCGGGCGAAGAAGTCAAGGCGGAGGACATGAAGATCATCGAGAGCATGCCGGTCAAATCGCTCATCACCTACCCCAAATCCGGTGCGATGTTGCAGGTGGGCCAACGCCTGAGCCTGCGCGGACACGCCTGGGCGGGGGACCGAACGGTTGCGCGGATGGAGATCAGCATCGATTTTGGCGCGACGTGGCAGGAGGCCAAGTTGAGCCCGCCCTTGAACCGGTTGGCTTGGCAGCGCTGGACGGCAGAGACCGGCTTCCCGGAGCCGGGGTATTACGAGGTTTGGGCCCGTGCAACAGATGACCAAGGCGAAGCGCAGCCCATGGTGGTTCCCGGTTGGAACCCGAAGGGCTACCTCAACAACGCCACGCACCGCATCGCCGTCAAAGTCCAAGCATGAACAAGCCGCCGATGGATCCGCAGCAGCGCCAGGAGCTCGACCAAACCGTTCGGCACCTCAACCGGCTCGTGGCCGCGGCGCTGACCTTGGTGGTCATCGCCCTGTTCAACATCATGGCTCCGGATACCGCCCAGCGGTGGTGGGGCGCCCCGCCCGAAGAAGAAGCGGTCCTTGTGGAAGCGCCCGAAGCCATTTCCGACACGCTGATTGTGGACGGCATCCACGTGGCGAGTGGGTTGGTGGTCGACGATGGATTCATTCAGGTGAAGGCCACGTGTTTGGCCTGCCACAGCGCGAAGCTGGTGACCCAAAACCGGGCCACGCGCGACGGCTGGAAGAAGATGATCCGTTGGATGCAGGAAACGCAAAACCTCTGGGACCTCGGCACCAACGAGGACATCATCCTGGATTACCTCGCAAAACACTATGCTCCTGACGACGCAGGTCGCCGGCGCAACTTGACCCCACCCGAATGGTACGTATTGGAAGATTGACCAGATGGCTCGCCCTGTGCGGGCTCAGCGCTTGGGGGTGCTCCACCCCCACCCACGAAGCAGGATCCGATGCCCTGTGGTCGATTGAGCGGTGGAAGGCAGAAGGCACGGGAGCCGTGCTCATCGATGTCCGGAAGGAGGCGGATTATGCGGCCGGGCACTTGCCGGGGGCGCATCAGGTATGGCGCAACGACATCGAGTCGCCGGACTACCCATATGGCGGGATGGCGGCTTCTGCGGAACGCATGCGGGAGGTCTTGGATTCGTTGGGCGTGCAGCCGGGCCAACAAGTGGTGGTCTACGACGGCGTGGGCGGATGCGATGCGGCCCGTTTTTGGTGGCTCCTTCAGCTGTACGGCCACGACGCGGTCGCCCTGATGGATGGTGGGCCCAAAGCGTGGGTGCACGGGGGCGATGCCTTGGACACTGCGGAGCCGCCCGTGCCGAAGCGGAGCGGTTTTGCCTTTGCGTCGGCTCCGGAGCCCAACTTGCTCGCCACGGTGGCGGATGTTCAATCCGCGGCTGCCCAGGGGGTCACGTTGGTTGACACGCGGACGGCCGACGAACACACGGGCAGGCGCATGAAGCGGGGGGCGGTTCGTGCCGGTCGCATTCCCCAAAGCGCCCACTACAACTGGGGCAATGCCGTCGACTTGAACGGCATCAGCACCTTGAAATCCGTGGCGGATGTCCGGTGGGATTTGCAGCAAGCCGGCATCGATTTGAACGCGCCGCTGATCACCTATTGCCACACCGGGGTGCGGTCTGCGCACACCACCTTTGTGTTGCGGGAACTAATTGGTATCGAAGAGGTTGCGAACTACGACGGCTCGTGGACGGAATGGAGTCACATGGACGAACTTCCCATTGTCGCCGACCAGCCGGTCAACCCCGCCCTTTAACGGACGTCGTTCACCACGAGCTTGCGCCCGTTCACTTCCACCGCATCACCGGGGGCGGCTTGGGCGTTGATCAGGGTGCGCGCCAGCGGCGCTTCCGCGGAAATCACTTGGACGGGGCCGAGGTGGGTCTCCACGCGGCCCAAGGCTTGGGCGATGACGACCTGCATGCGGTCCAGCACCACCCAACTTCCCCAACGCGCAGGCGGGCCGGAAGCGGGTTCTTGGGCCGTGAGCGCATGGGCGAGCACCTGGGCCTGTTGGAGGGCGAGAACCGCGCGCTCCAACTCCTGCTGCACCATGGCGCGGCCGGTTTCGTGCTTGTCGCCAGCGCTGGATTTGGCCTCTGATCCGAGCGCCTCTTGCAGGCCGCTGACCTCGGCACGCGCTCCAGCCACCCGCGCTTCAGCGGCCGCCAGCACCTCCTGCCAGAGGCGCGATTTCCCATGTGCATCTTGCATGCTGCGAACCTACGAAGCAACTCGGTGCGGTTCCGGCAAGAATTGTCCCTGACTCTTCCTAATTTCGAACCGTTCAGGCCATCGAAATGCTGCAACCTCTTGAACGGGAGGTGGGTTTTGATTTGGGTGCTGAACCTCCTGAACCGATTCGCTATGAACCACCGCCTTCTGATTGCCTGCCTGCTCCTGTTCCCTACTTGGGGGTGGGGCCAAACCGTCACCACCTTCAACTTCACCGGCGGCGTGCAAACGTACACCGTTCCAGCGTGCGTGAGTTCCCTGGAAATCACGGCAGAGGGCGGACAAGGCGGCGGAGCGGGTGGAGCCAATGGTGCCACTGTGACGGCCACCCTCGATGTGGTGCCCGGGCAAGTGCTCGAGATCCGGGTCGGTGGGCAAGGCCAATGTCCCACCGGGGGATACAACGGCGGCGGAGATGGCAGTGCAGCAAGCGGAACGGCTGCTGCTTCCTGTGGCGGCGGTGGCGCCACCGATATTCGTGAGGCGCCCTACAACCTCAACAACCGGCTCCTGGTTGCAGCTGGAGGGGGTGGCATGGGCGGCGGCACTTCGGACGCAGCAGGCGGGGCGGGCGGCTGCGGAAGCGGAACCGCTGGGGCGGATACATTTGGTGATGGCGGAGCCGCTGGTTCGTCCAATGCTGGAGGAGCGGGCGGTGCCCCGTGGACGACGGGGGGCAATTCCGGCCAGAACGGAAGCCTCGGCGAAGGCGGGAACGGCGGAACCGACCCGTGTTTCAATGCTGCCCCGGGGGCCGGTGGCGGCGGGGGATACTACGGGGGCGGCGGTGGCGGCAGCGACTGCTTCAATGGAGGCTCCATCGGCGGCGGCGGTGGCGGCGGTGGATCGAGTTTGACCCCAGCCGGTGGATCGTGCACATCGGGAAACGCGACGGGGGCCGGGTCGTTGACCATCACCACCGTAGGTGGACTGGCCTTGTCCACCAACCCAGGCTTCCCCATCCTGTGCGAGGGGGACACCTTGGACTTGAGCGTCTCGGGCGCGGACACGTATGTTTGGCCGGATGACCCCTCCATCCTTGAAGCCTCCGGCGGATTCGCCGTGGTGGCGCCCACCGAGACCACCATTTACACGATTTACGCGAGCTCGCCCGAATGCGCGGACTCCATCGATGTCACGGTCAACGTAACCCCCTACCCCAACCTGCAAATCGACCCTCCCATCGCGGCGGCGTGTGACCTGGAATCCGTAGTCTTGACGGCTTCCGGATGCAATTTCTACCAGTGGTCGCCCCCGCAAGGACTCAACAACATCGTCGGACCGGTGGTCACTGCCAGCCCCAACTCCACCACAACGTACACCGTGACGGGCATCGTGCCCGGGTGCACGGTGACCGAGACCGTGACGGTGGCGCTCGAAGTGCTGAACAACCAGGAAGCCTTCTTCTGCGAAGGGGAGACGTACACCTTGCCCGACGGCGTGGTGACCAATGAACCGGGGGAGTATGAATTTGTTTACACCGCCGCGGCTGGGTGCGACAGCATTTTGACCCTTGCGCTCGAGGCCACGCCCGATTACGACTTGAATTTCCAAGCCTACGCGTGCGGCGACGAGGGCTATGTGCTGCCGGACGGCACCACCACGTTCACCAGCGGCACCTACACCATGACCGTTCCGACCACGTTTGCGGGATGCGACAGCACCGTCACCACGGTCCTCGAGGTGTTGCCTGCCTTGGGATCGAGCCAATCCTTTTCCGTGTGTGCCGGGGAGACCGTGACCCTGCCCGACGGGGAAATCGCAGCCAACACGGGCACCTACACCACCGTGGTGCAATCCGCTGTCAGCGGGTGCGACAGCACCATCGTGTCGGAAGTGGTGGTGAACGACGTGTACGATTTGGATTTGGACATCAATGCGTGCAACGACAACCCGTACTACTTGCCTGATGGCAGCGTGACCTTGAACTCGGGTACGTTCGCTTTCGATTTGACCTCCTCGGCGGGATGTGACAGCGCCGTAACCCTGAACATCACGTTCAACGAGGCGTACGATCTGGACTTCTACCCGGAAATTTGCGAAGGCGAGACCTACACCTTGCCCGATGGCGTGGTGGTGACCAATTCGGGGCTCTATGTGGACGCGTTCACAACGGCTGCGGGATGCGACAGCGTCATCACGACCCAACTCATCGTTCACCCCCTGCCGCAAATCGGGCTGGACGTGGCCGAGAGCTACTGCGCGTACGACGTGGAAGTGCCGCTTGCCCCGACGCCGGCCGGCGGCACGCTCAGCGGACCGACCGTCGACGGCTTGGGATTGGACCACGCTGGGGTGGCACCGGGGACGTATGCAGTCACTTACGCCTTCACAGACGGCGACGGTTGCACCGGGTCGGAAACGGCGGAATACGTCTTGGCTGCGCCGCTCAGCCCTTCCTTTGAGTGGTCGGTGCTGTGCAACCGGCTCGACTTGGTGTCCAACACACCGGACCCGGAGGAATCGCTGGTTTACGCGTGGTACGTGGATGGGGTGCAAATCGGCGAACAGACGACCGCGGGGCATTTTTATGAGGGCGGCGGGTCGTACGAGGTAGGGCTCGCGGTGACCGACGCGTTTGGGTGCACCTTTGATTTGGACCAAATCCTGGAGCTCTCCTACGATTTCGACCTCTCTGGCTTCAAAGTCCCCAACATCATCACCCCCAACAACGACAACTCCAACGACTACCTCGTGCTCGGTGGCACTTCCGGCAGCTGCCTGAAGTACACCATCCACATCTACAGCCGGTGGGGCGAACAAGTGTACCTCATGACGCCCAATACGGCGCCGTTTGCAGGACTTGACGAGAACGGAGAAATGCTCGGGGACGGGGTGTACTTCTACACGCTCGAAACGGAGCGCTACCCGTGCGCCAGCACCCCCGAACTGCGGGACTGGTGCAGCGGCACCATTCAGGTGCTGCGCGAATGATCAGCGCAGGAGCGTGAACGTGCCCTGCACGTTGTCAAGGCCGGGGATGGTCAGGATGTAGAAATACGTGCCGGAGGCTTGGCCTTCACCGGTCCAGCCGTTGTTGTAGTTCGTGCGGCGCAGGACTTCCGTTCCCCACCGGTCGTACACCACGAGCTCGTTGCCGGGGAAGCCATCGAGGTTGGAGAACACCAGCGCGTCGTTCATGCCGTCTTCGTTAGGCGTCATCACGTTGAACACTTCGATGTCACACGGCTCCACCGCGAGCAACGCGCTTTGCTCATCCCCGCACAAGCCGGGCAAGGTGTACGTCACTTCGAGGAGCCCCATGCCTGCGGCCTGCAGGTCGATGACCCCGTCTTGGTCGATGCACCCAACGCAATCCGCGGTCCAGATCCCGTTTTGCACGAAGGCACCGGCCTCCACGGACTCGGCGGCGATGCAGATCTCCTCCGTCAAGATGATGGAAGCGTCGAGCTGCGGCATCACTTCAATGGTGATTTGGTCTGAATCATCGCAGATGTCATTGATGACGTAGGTCACCGTATACGTCCCCAAGGTGATGTCCAAATCCACCGCGCCCGGATCGAACACGTTCCCGTTCAAGCACGTCGGGCAGCTGGACGACCACTCGCCGCCCGCATCCGCCGCCACGAGCACCAAGGGATCCTCAGATTCGCACAGCGTGGGCACCGCCAAAATCGTGGCATCCACCTCGCCCCCCACGTTCACCGTGGCGGAAATCGGCTCGCTGCAGGCCTCGTTGAATGTGAAGACCAGGTCAATGGGCCCCACCTGATCCGCCGAAAACACCCCGGAATTCGCATTCGTCACGCACCCCGGACACGCCACAGAACTCCATGTGCCACCGACTCCAGTCGTGTACTCCTCGGGGATGTCGCCGTCGAACACGAAATCAAAATTGAACACACTGCCTTCGCACAAATCCGGCACGGTCTCGACGGTTCCCGCGAGCACCGGGAGGACTTCCACCACCCAGTTGCCCGTGTCCGAACACAGCCCGTCTGACACGCCGTAGGTGACGGCGAGTTCGCCGACTCCCGCCGAGGCGAGCGACAGCAAGCCATCCGAACTCAAGCATCCCGCGCAATCTGCAGTCCACTCCCCGCCTGGTGCATCGGTATTGAACTGGAATTCCTCCGCACCTGAGCACAGGGTGGGCGGCACGTTGTCCGCCGAAATCCCCACCCCCGGGATGACGTTCACAGTCACCGTGCTGTCGATGGGACAGAAGGACTCCGGGGTGAACACCACCGCGTAAGAGCCGGTCGCGCCGGCGGTGGGCTCGAACAGCCCCGTCGGATCCATGCAGCCCGTGCAATCGGGAGCGTCCCAGGTGCCGGGCAGGTCGGCCTCCATTTGGACCTCAGCGCCTTCGCACACCGTAAACGGACCCGTCACGGTCCCGGCGGTGGGTTCGGAAACCCCGATGACAATGGTGGTGTCCCCCGGGCAAGCCCCCACCGTCGTGAATGTCAAGGTGTTCTCCCCCAGGGCAGCGTTGTTCGAGTTGAAGTAACCGTTGTTGGCGAGGCAGTTGCCGCAATCGCTCGTCCAAATGCCAAACGCCGGCATCGGGTTGATGTCGAACACGTCCCCCACGCACATGCTCAAGGGGGGATCGTTCAGTTGCGGATGCGGGTTGGCGATGATGGTGAGGTTCATTTGGTCCACATCCGCGAAGCACGAACCATCCAACGTATGGGTCACCGACAAAAATCCCGGCCCCGCAAGCAGCGGGTCCAAGGTCAACGTGGCCGCGTCGAAACAGCCGTCGCACGCAACGTCCCAAGCGCCTGACCCTTCAAGCGGTGTCAATTGAATCGGCCCACCTTCCACGCAAATCGGCGCAGGGTACGTGAACGCAGCGTCCACATCGCTCACCGCCACAATCTCCACCTCATCGGAAGTGACCTGCACGTAATCGTCCGCTGTCGGATCGGGCCCCGCGTAGTCGTCCACGCAGAAGGCCACGGCTTCCTCCGATCCCGCCGCCAAGGTGAACGGCCCATACACCGCGCCATCGGGTGAAGTGAAGGTCAATTCCGTGTCGCCCCACCCGTTGTTGCCACTGTCCATCATCAGCAGCTCATAGCACCCGTTTTGCAAGCACAAATCCCCGCTGAACGGCGCACCTTCCTCGAAAATCACAGCGCCCGCGTCGCTCATCAGCACCCAATCGATTTGGTTGTTCTGACTGAACGACCCCGTGGTGGGCAGCGACACCTCGAAGTCTGTGCAGAACGTACCGGCCGGCAATTGGGAGAACCAGCCTGTCACAGTCGTGGTGTTGGACGTGCAGAAGGGCAACGTGTCGCCGATGCCGATGAGCTCGTCGTTTTCGTACCAAAGCGTGGTCCCGTCCACCACTTCGCTCGAAGAGTACCGGAAGGCGATGTTGTTCGCGTTCCAATTGCCGGTGTTGTAGCCCGGAGCGGCAATGCCCACGGTGCCATCGATGTTCTGTATGCCCATCGTCGCGTTGCCCCATGCGCAGGATTGCCGGTTGGCCAAATAGAGCTCGATGACGTTCGTCCCCTCATAAAGCACAGCTTGGGCGGACACTTGCTGGCTGGTGCAGCTGAACTGGCACACGCTGTTCCAACTCACTACGAACTGGCGGCAAGGCGCGGATCCGTATGTGGCGTATCGCACGTCCCCACAGGTACTCGGATTCAAATCGCTGTGCACGGCCAACACCGCGTTGAGCGGGGAATTCGCATTGGGGATCGCCGCCGCTGGGTTGTAGCCCGCGGTCTCGTTGAGGGTGAAGGAAAACCACCCGTTGCTGCTGATGCGGCATTCGGTGTAATCATTGCCAAAGAAGTTGAACGTGAAGCCCAGGGGAATGGTCCCGGAATACACGTCGTCCCCCGTTGCGATGGCCACATTGCCCGAATTGTAGGCATAGGGAAGATCATAGGGAATGACCTCCACTTCGTACTCCGCCCCCCCGCCGGAGGCCACCGAGGCGATGCCCGGTGCCACCAAGGTCAAGCAACTGTCCTCGCAGGTCACTTCAATGTCCTCGCCGAGTTCAAACGAACCGAAGGTGGCACATTGGCCCAAGGCCTGACCAACCGAGGCAAACACCAACGCCAACGCGGCACAACCAGCGATGGATTTCAAAGCAGCAGTCATCATGCAATCAGGCGGATTGGTTCAACAGGTTCAGGACGTGGAAGGTATGAAAAAGAACAGGCATTCCGTGAAAATGACCCGTACGCAGGGACTTTTGTTGCACGTGGGAGCCGGCGCGCACCCTTTTCCGCATGCACATGCCCACTACAGGGCGGTCCGTACGGTTGTGGGCGTATCTTCGGGGCATGCCTGCATTGAAACCGTGGCGTTGGTGGGTCCTGTTGTGCGCGCTCTTCAGCTTCAGTGAGGCATGGGGCCAAACCGACACGGAGTTCTGGTTCGTCGCCCCCGAAGTGTGGGCCGGCCACGGGGACTCCCCTATTGTGCTGCGGTTTGCCACCCTGAACAACGCCGCCACCATCACCGTGGAACAGCCGGCGAACCCCGGTTTTCCAGTCCAAACCGTGAACGTTCCGGCGAACGGCATGGCCACGTTGGACTTGACGCCGTGGATGGGGATGGTGGAGAACAAACCGGTGAACACGGTGTTGGGATTTGGCCTGCACATCACATCTACCGCGGACATCACAGCCTACTACGAAGTGGATCACTGGGAAAATCCGGACATCTTCACTTTGAAAGGCGGCGCGGCGCTCGGCACTTCCTTCCGAACCCCGTTCCAAACCTTCCTCAACAACAACTACCCCGAATCCACCGCGGGCCTCGACATCGTGGCCACCGAAGACGGAACAGTGGTGACCGTCACGCCGGCCACCGCCTTCAACGGGCACCCAGCAGGGGTCCCCTTCGACATCACGCTGGGTGCGGGGCAGACGTATTCCATGCGCGCTGCGAGCACCGCGGCCGGCCAACATCCGGCGGGCACCCTGATCACCAGCACCGCCCCCATCGCCGTGACCATGAGCGACGATTCCATCGTGGGCTCCCCCTACGGCGGCACCTGCTTCGACCTGCTCGGCGACCAGCTGATTCCGGTGGCCTACGCGGGCACGGAGTACATTGCCGTCAAAGGCCCGGACCTCAACGGCCCCGACAAAGTGTTCATCTTGGCCACCGAGGACGGCACCGAGGTGTTTGTGAACGGCTTGT
>CBFHPD010000027.1:0-81657 GCA_965657495.1 uncultured Flavobacteriales bacterium | reverse complement strand
GAAATCCCTGGCGCGCAGCCGGGAGCGGGCGTTGCGCAGCTTGGAAGCCTGGGCGGTCGACGCCTTCACCGTGAATGCCGACATCGACGTGCGCTACGTGCTGATGCCGCTCGATGCCGGTCGGGAGTTGTTCGATCGGCCCGAGGCGGTGAGTCGGTTCGAACTGCAGCCGGCCGAGGGGTGGGACGTGGAGGCGGTGGTACGGGATTTGGCCCGTGACCTGCCCGGAGGCACCCGGCTCCGGACGCGGGCTGAGAAGAACGCGCTGATTACCAAGACGAACCGCGCGGAAAAATGGGCGACGTTCATCATCCTTAGCTTCATCCTCGTCGTGGCGGCGTTCAACATCATGGCTTCGCTGACCATGCTCCTGCTCGACAAACGCGAGGACATTGCGGTGCTTCAGGCGATGGGGCTGACGGGGCGGCGGCTGGAGCAGGCCTTTTCGCTGCAGGGCCTGCTCATCAACCTCATCGGCGGCGGCGTAGGGCTGGTGGTGGGGACCCTGCTCGTGGTGGGGCAAGCGCGGTTTGGGTGGGTCAAATTGGAAGGCTCAATCGTGCCGGCCTACCCGGTGCGCCTCGCTTTGGGCGATGTCTTCGGCACGGCCCTGGTGGTGACGGTCGTGGGCGGCTTGGGCTCGGCCCTCATGGTCCGGTTGCTCATCCGTCGGATGACGCGCTGATCAGGCCTCCTGTTCGAAGCCCGCGTAAAGTTGGGCGATTTCCTGCAGCTTGGCGCGGATGGCGGCGGGGTCGTCGAGGGTGACCAAATCCAAGCGGTGGGGCTTGAACCCTGGCAACCCCTTGAAGTAGTTCGCATAATGCCGGCGCATTTCCACCACACCGAGCCGTTCGCCCTTCCAGTCCAAACTCCGTTCGAAATGCGTGGTGACGGCCTCCACCCGCTCATCGAAGGTGGGTGGAGCGTGGTGCTCCCCGGTGGCCATGTAGTGCTTGACTTCCCGGAAGAACCACGGCGCGCCGATGCTGCCGCGGCCGATCATGATGCCGTCCACGCCGTAGCGCTCGCGGTATTCCACGGCCTTCTCGGGGGTGGTGATGTCGCCGTTGCCGAACACCGGAATGTGCATCCGGGGGTTGTTTTTGACCTCTGCGATGAGGGACCAATCCGCATCGCCCTTGTACATCTGCGCGCGCGTGCGCCCGTGGATGCTGATGGCCTGGATGCCCACGTCCTGCAGGCGTTCGGCCACTTCCACGATGTATTTGGTGTCGTCGTCCCAGCCGAGCCGCGTCTTCACCGTCACCGGCAATTCGCACGTGTCCACGAGTTCCTTCGTCATGGCCACCATCTTCGGAATGTCCTGCAAGATGCCGGCGCCTGCACCGCGCCCCGCCACCTTCTTCACCGGGCAGCCGTAGTTGATGTCCACCAAATCCGGACCCGCCGCCTCAGCGATGGCCGCCGCTTGCCGCATGGACTCGATTTCGCTCCCAAAAATCTGGATCCCGATGGGGCGCTCGTACTCGAAGACGTCCAATTTGGCCCGGGATTTGGCCGCATCGCGGATGAGCCCTTCGCTCGAGATGAACTCCGTGTACATCAAATCTGCCCCGTATTGCTTGCACACAAAACGGAACGGCGGATCGCTCACGTCCTCCATGGGGGCGAGCAAGAGCGGGAATTCCCCGAGGTCGATGTTTCCGAGGTGGACGTTTGTCATGGTCGTTTTCTTGCGAACTTGCGCGGCGATCGGGGCGCATGTCCTCGACCTAACCACTCGGCAAAATTACGCATGATTCGCAAGGCTTTTGAAGGGATGCACCCGTGGGTGCAAGTGATTTTCTTCGGTTCCATGATGGTGACGGGCATTGCCGTGGCCGCCTTCTTAGGCATGGCGGCGATGGCAGCCGGACACGGATGGTCGCTCGATCACGCCATGACGGTGGCCGGGCAACCGCGCACCTCCGAAGGATTTTGGATGAACATCGCTGTGAATTCGGCGAACCAGTTGATTGCGTTTGGCGGGGCAGCGCTGGCCTTTGGGTGGTTGTTTCGGCGCCGACGGCTGGACGGCATGGGGCTGCGCGGGAGCCGGGGACGGATGTGGGCGTGGCTTTTCTTAGCCGGATTGGCGACGGTGGCCGCCCTGCCGCTGTTGGATTTGAGCCAACGGTTGAACGCCTGGCTCATCGAGTTCTTGCCAAGTGGGTTGAAGGACCAAGCGGATTATTTCGAGCGGTTGGCCGCCGATACAACGGAAGCCTTGCTCATCAGCACGGAGCCAGGCGCGAGCGCCGCGTTGCTGTTGGCCATCGCCGTCCTGCCTGGGTTGTGCGAGGAACTGGCTTTTCGGAGCGTGTTCCAGCCGTTGTTCGTGCGGAGCACCCGGAGGTTGCACCTCGGCATTTGGCTCGGCGCGGCAGTGTTCAGCGCCATCCACATGCAATTCCATGGCTTCTTGCCGCGGATGATCATCGGAGCGGGATTGGGATATGTGGTGGTGTGGAGCGGGTCGATTTGGCCTGCCGTGTTCGCTCATTTCGTGAACAACGGGCACACCGTCATCCAAGCGCGCCGGCAGGGCATCGAGTGGGTTCAGCAAGAACTGAACACCTCGGGTCCTTGGGAGTCAGGGGACTACGTCTTTGCGGCCGTTTGCGCCGTGTTCTTTGTCGCGGCCATCGGGTTCATGAGGCGCCTCGCCCCGTGGACGGAACAAGCCCAGCGGTACGCCGGCGCCATCGCTCAAGACTGAGTCAAGAAAGCCCGGGCGATGACCAGGTCCTCGGGCGTGGTGACCTTGATGTTGTGGGCGTTCCCGGGCACGAGTTCCACGGCGTGGCCCGCCGCTTCAAAAACGCTCGCATCGTCCGTGAATTCCTCGCGGTAGGGCACGGAATAGGCCGGTTTGAGCAAGGCCAAATCAAAGCACTGCGGGGTCTGAACGGCCCGCAGATTCGCCCGCTTGAGCGGCCCTGCCTCCACGTCCCGGATGCTGTCCTTCACGGGCACCACCGGCACGGCACCCCCGCGTTCTGCCGCCGCTTCGTAACAAGCCCGGATGACCTCCACCGACGGAAACGGCCGCACCGCATCGTGGATGCCCACTACCCCGGCATCGGGCAGCGTGCCCAGGCCCGCGAGCACGCTGTGGAACCGCTCCGCTCCTCCGGCCACCACCCGCGTCACCCCGGCGGGTCCGTGTTGGCCTTCCAGCCGCTCAAACTCCTCAAACAATCCGGGGTACAGCACAAGCGTTACCGGCAACGCCTCGCCCAACGCCTCGCGGAAACGCCGAAGGGTCCACCACATCAGTGGCAGACCCTCCAACGGTATGAATTGCTTCGCTGTCGCGGATTGCATCCGGGTGCCGGTGCCCCCCGCGACCAAAATCAGTTGCGGTTTCACCCGCGTGCCGCTGCGTAACGCGCCGACACCTCGTCCCAATTGATGACGTTAAAGAACGCCGAGATGTAGTCGGGACGGCGGTTCTGGTAGTTCAAGTAGTACGCGTGTTCCCACACATCCAAGCCGAGGATGGGGGTTCCGCCGCAACCGACGCCCGGCATCAGCGGGTTGTCCTGGTTAGCAGAAGAGCACACTTCCAACTTGCCGTCCTTCACGCACAACCACGCCCAGCCGGAACCGAAGCGCGTCGCCGCCGCTTTGGAAAACGCGTCTTTGAAGGCGTCGAGGCCGCCGAGGTCGCTGTCGATCGCCGCAGCGAGGTCGCCCGTCGGCGCGCCGCCACCATTCGGGCTCATGACCTTCCAGAAGAGGTCGTGGTTGAAGTAACCGCCGCCGTTGTTGCGGATGGCCGCGTTGTCGACGTGGTTCGCGAGGAGCTCCTCGATGGATTTCCCCTCGAGGTCCGTGCCGGCGATGGCTGCATTCAGGTTGTTTGTGTAACCGGCGTGGTGCTTGCCGTGGTGGATCTCCATGGTCCGCGCATCGATGTGCGGTTCAAGCGCGTCCGTCGCGTAGGGCAATTGGGGCAGTTCGAAAGCCATGTTGTTGGGTGTTTATAGGTTCAAATTATGATGAATCGATTGATCTTCAGGAGATTGATGGGCCAAAACCACCTTCCCCTCCACCACGGCCCAAGCCGCCGACTGCTGCAGCAACTCCAACGCGCGGTCAAAGGTAGCATCCCCTTGGAGGAGTTCTTGGTAGAACCCCTCGTCTCCGGAGAGGTTGCGCGCGATTTGGGCCCAAAGCCGCTGCTCCACCGCGGCGCGTTCCTCCTCGCTCGCCGGCGCCCCGTGCACCGCCCACTCCTCGGCCCGTTCCATCAGCAAGTCGAGCGCGGGGCCCACATGCGCCTCCCGCGACGCCCCGCCCTGCTCCAATTCCTCCCGGTGTGCGTCCACGTACTCAAAGGCCACGTCCCGCAACACGCCCCACCAGTTCAACTCCCCTAACCACGCCGAGTTCGCCAGCGTATCGTAAGGAACGAAGAAATCGGGGGAAATGCCACCGCCGCCGTACACCACCCGGCCTGCGGGGGTTTCGTACCGCAGGGAATCCACGGTGGGAATGCTGTCGACGTGGAACAACTCCCCGTGGTCGAAGCGCTCGGTGAAATCGTCTTCATAGGCGCCGTAGGGCTTTTGGATGGCGCGGCCGGTTGGGGTGTGGAACCGGGCCACGGTCAGGCGCAACGCCCCGGCATCCGGGATGCCAAACTCCTCCTGCACGAGTCCCTTTCCGAAGCTCCGCCGGCCGACCACGATGCCACGGTCGTTGTCTTGGATGGCCCCTGCAAAGATTTCACTCGCCGAAGCGGAGGACTCATCGATCAGCACGGCAACGTCCCATTCCGCCCAAGGCCCCGTGCGGTTGGCGGTGTAATCGCGGCGGCGGGAATGGACGCCTTCGGTGTAGACGATGGGCGTGCCCTTTTTCAGGAAGCCTTCCACCATGGGGATGACCGCGTTCAGGTAGCCGCCGCCGTTGCCTCGCAGGTCCACCACGACTTGTGAACAGCCGGCTTCGGTGAGGGTTTGCATGGCTGCGGAGAACTCTTCAAAGGTGTTGGAGGCGAAGCGGATGACTTTGATGTAACCTGTTTGGCCTGCAGCACGGAATGCGCTCACCACGCTGTGAATCGGGATGCGATCGCGCTCAATCGTCACTTCAAACGGCACGTTCCGCCGCAACAAGCCCAAGCGCACCTCCGTCCCCCGGGGGCCTTTCAACAACTTGACTACCTCCGCATTCGTCAAATCCGGCCCCGAAATGGCCACGCTGTCCACCGCCACAATCCGGTCACCGGCCGCAATGCCCGCCTGCTCGGAAGGCCCGCCCGCAATGGCGTCCACCACCATGAGCGTGTCGCGTTGGATCATGAATTCGATGCCCACCCCCTCGAAATTCCCCTCCATCGGCTCGGCCATCGCCGCCAACTCCGCTTCCGAGAAGTAATACGAATGGGGGTCCAGTTCTTCTAAAATGGCTTCCAGCGCCACCGCCTCCAACTCCTCGCGCATCACCGGGTCAACGTACGTGTCCTCGATGCGGTCGAGGATGTGGACCAAACGGCCGCGCTCCGTCGTCCCCCCCAACAAGGCCGAGCGCGCATCGCCCCCCTCCATGCCCATGCCGAGCCAAATGCCCAGCACCAACACAGCGGAGAACGCCAACGGGGTCCAAGCGGGGCGCGGTTGTGGTTCCATTCCGGGTTCAACAGCCATGGCAGTCCGTCTGTTCAATGAGTGGGGTTCCGTCTCCTTCAAGCGCCATGACCTCCACGCCGGCCGACGTCAGGAACGCCAAGCCGCTGACGTCCTTGTAGGCGTCGCGGTACACCACGCGGGTGATGCCGGCTTGGTGGATGAGCTTGGCGCACTCGCGGCAAGGGGACAGGGTGATGTAGAGCGTGGCGCCGACCGAAGCGTTGTTCGAACGGGCGAGCTTGGTAATGGCGTTTGCCTCGGCGTGCAGCACGTACCAGTGGGTGTCGCCGTGGGTGTCCTCACAGGGATTCGGAAATCCCGAGGGCGCCCCGTTGAAGCCGTCGGCGATGATCATCCGGTCTTTGACAATCAAGGCGCCCACTTGCTTGCGCTCGCAGTGGGAGAGCCGCGCCCATTCCGCAGCCATCCGCATGTAGGCGCGGTCGTATCGCAGTTGTTTCGGAGTCGCGGTCGGGTTCACGTGGGTGCGTTTTTGCTAGGCCAAAGGTAGGATTCAGCCGCCGGTTCGTAGTTTCGAGTTCACAAACATTGCAACATGCGCATTTACACGCGAACGGGGGACGATGGCACCACGGCACTTTTTGGTGGGCAGCGGGTGAACAAGGATGATTTGAGGCTGGAAGCGTACGGCACCTTGGACGAGTTGAATGCGTTCTTGGGGGCGCTGGGCGAGCACGAAATCTGCGCGGATGACCGGGGGTGGGTGCGGCGGTTGCAAAACGACCTGTTCAATCTCGGCAGCCACTTGGCCACCGTCGATCCGGAGATGGCGCAGCACTTGCCGCCGCTTCCCGAAGGGCGCATCGCCGAGATGGAGGCGTGGATGGACGAGCGGGACGCGCAGCTGCCGGAGTTGCGGTCCTTCATCTTGCCCGGTGGTCACCCCGCCGTGGCGGCAGCTCACGTGTGCCGCACGGTGGCGCGGCGGGCAGAGCGGCGGCTCGTGGCCTTGGCGGGCCATGCGGACGTGCCCGCCCTCGTTCCAGCTTACGTGAACCGGTTGAGCGATGTGTTCTTTGTTTGGGGCCGTTGGATTTCAAAACAATCGGGCACCGACGAGGTCTTGTGGAGCAAATAACGCTCCGGCTTGAAACCTTTTTCATCCCCAAATCGTTATCGCAAGCAAACTGCGTTTGCATCGCCAAGCGATTCGTCTATTTTTGCGCGCTGAAACGCGATGCTTCGCTAACCCGTTTGCCATGTATTGGACACTCGAATTGGCCTCCTATTTGGAGGACGCACCCTGGCCCGCTTCGAAAGACGAGCTCATTGACTTCGCCTTGCGCACGGGCGCACCCTTGGAAGTGGTGGAAAACTTGCAGCAGCTTGAGGACGAAGGTGATGCCTTCGAAACCATCGAGGACATTTGGCCGGATTACCCTTCGAAAGAGGATTTCTTCTTCAACGAAGACGAGTACTGACGGCCTGAGCCGATCAAAAAACCACCGCATGTCGGTGGTTTTTTTTTGCCACTGTTTGGCATGAAAACGGGGGCAAAAAGAAGAGCGGGACCACGTCCCGCTCCACTAGACATTGAACTGAACAACCCTCCCCTCTCGGGACGGTCGTTCGCTACCACACCAGGGAGACCAATCCGCTGGCAGGTCCAATGTTAAGGAAAAATGTCCCGATTGCAAACGATTTGTGTCAGTGTGGGCCAAAACTTTGCAAAGTCGCCCCCACGAGCCGCCCGTTCACCCACGCCGGATCGAGCTCCGCGCCGAGGCCTTTGTAGAAAGTGATCGCGGGCTCATTCCAGTCCAAGACCTGCCATTCCATCCGGCGGCAGCCGCGGTTCGCGGCCTCGGCAGCCACGGCCTTGAAGAGCGCCAGCCCTGCCCCACGGCCGCGCTGGGGAGCTGTGACCACCAGGTCCTCCAAGTACAGGCACCGCCCCTTCCACGTGCTGTACTTCTCGTAAAACAGCGCCATCCCAAACACCCCGTGCTCCGCGTCCTCCACCACGAAGGCCCCGTACGCCGGGTCCTCCCCAAACCCATCATCCGCCAACTCCGCCGCCGTCACTTCGACCGCTTCGGGCTCCCGTTCGTAAATGGCCAGTTCGACAATCAGGGCGTGCATGGCCGGAGCATCGGCCGCGGTGGCGGGACGTAGTTTGAACATGAGGTGCAAGATGGCATACCTTCACGACATGGAAGAACCGGTCTGGACCTTCATCGATGTGGCGCTCGCCATTCCGCTTGTGCTCGCCGCATGGCGCGGGTTCCGAAAGGGCCTCATCATCGAGGTGGCGACGCTGGTGGGCTTGGTGGCGGGCCTGTACGCCGGGTACCACGGGGCCGATCGGGTGGCCGAAATGTTGCGCGGAAGCATCGATGTGAAAGCATCGACCTTGCACGGACTGAGCTTCCTGATCGCCTTCTTGGCGGTGTTGCTCGGGGTTTACCTGTTGGGCAAGGTGCTGGAAAAGGCCGTCGATTTGGTCGCGTTGGGATTGGCTAACAAGGCCCTGGGCGCGGTGCTCGGGGTGGCGAAGGTGGGCTTGCTGTTGAGCGTGGTCATCTACTTTTTGAACGCGGCATTTGGGCGCGACGAGTGGCTGCCGAAGGATCAGGTGCGCCGGGCGGTGTTGTACCCCGTGGTGGCGGACATGGCCTCGTGGCTGGTGCCTGAGATGAGCCAAAAAGGCTTCCTCGAGCGCGCCAGAGAACAGGCTGAAGAAGGCCTCGACAACCTGCGCGAAGGCGTGGAGGCGCTCGAAAACCGGTGACTCAGACGAAGGCTGCTTTCAACGCCTCGATGCGCTCGGCCAAATGCGCCACCGTGCCCGCGTAGTCGGCGCGTGCATCGTCCGCGGAGGCCCGAACGGAGAAGTAGAACTTGATCTTCGGCTCGGTGCCGCTTGGGCGCGCAGTGACCACGGCACCCGACGCCGTGACGAACTGGATGACATTGGAGGGCGGAACACCGGTGGGTCGGCTCGCACCCGTGACCAAATCCCGCACCTCGCCCGCCGCATAGTCCCGCAATTCCACCACCGCATCCCCAGCCAGCGCCGCAGGCGGATCGGAGCGAAAGCCCGCCATGCGGTCGGCAATGGCTTGCTTGCCCGCGCGGCCCTTCAGGGTTTGGCTTACCAACGCCTCCTGATACGCACCATGCGTTTCGTGAATCCGGCGCAACTCGCCGAGCAAATCGCCGCCGCACGTATGCGCCAACTCCGCCAGCAAGCACGCGCTCGCCACCGCATCCTTGTCGCGCACGCGGTCGCCGATCATGTAGCCGTAGCTCTCCTCGCCCCCCACCACAAAGGTGGACTGGCCTTCGCGCTCGCGGATGGCCGCGGCGATCCACTTGAACCCCGTCAAGGTCTCCACCACTTCAATGCCCCTTGCACGACCGATTTCCGCCATCAACTCCGAAGTGACGATGGTCTTGGCGATGAACGGGTGGGCCGGCATGCGGCCGGACTGCTCGAGTCCATTCAGCACGTAATCCACAAGCAAGGCACCGGTTTCGTTGCCATTCAACAGCCGGTAGTCGCCATCTTCCGTGCGGACGGCGAGGCCGACGCGGTCGGAGTCGGGGTCGGTCCCGAGGACGAGCTGGGCGCCGGACTCAGTGGCGAGCGCGATGGCCGCCGAAAGCGCTGCGCCCTCCTCCGGGTTGGGGCTGTGCACCGTGGGGAAATGCCCGTCGGGCTCGGCCTGCTCGGGCACCACTTGGACTGCCCGGAAGCCCGCCGCGCGGAGGGCCGGCGTCACCGAAACCGCCCCCGTTCCGTGGAGCGGAGTGTAGACCACCTTCAAGTCCGAGCCGTGGGCGATCAAGTCCGCATCCATGCGGAGGCCGAGCACGTAGTCCTGAAAGGTGGTATCGAGGGCAGGTGAGATGGTTTCAATCAGGGTTGAATCCGCAGCGCTTCGCACGTCGGACAGGGCGACGGACCGGACTTCTGCGATGATGCCGGCGTCTTGCGGGGGAACGATTTGGCCCCCATCCGCCCAGTACACTTTGTAGCCATTGTACTCCTTCGGATTGTGGCTCGCGGTCAGGACGATGCCGGCGGTGCAGCCGAGTTCCCGGACCGTGAAGGAGAGCTGCGGGGTGGGGCGCAGGCCGTCGTACAGGTAGGCTTTGATGCCGTGGGCCGCGAACACTTCTGCTGCGACGCGGGCGAAGGAGGGGCTGTTCAGGCGGGAATCGTGGGCGATGGCCACCGCGGATTGGTCGGCTGGGATTTGGCCCAAAATGTAGCGCGCCAACCCCTGGCTCGCCTGCCCCACCGTGTAGGCGTTCATCCGGTTCGTGCCCACGCCCATGACGCCGCGCAGCCCGCCCGTCCCAAACTCCAAATCCGTGTAGAACGCGTCGATGAGGGCCTCGCCGCCGCGCGCCAAGAGCTCCGACACTTCCGACCGGGTGGCCTCGTCAAAAGGAGGTTGCGTCCACGCCGCAGCGCGCACACGCACTTCCTGTTCCAATTCCGCTTGATCCATCGCTTGAAATTTCTGCTCGGCAAGTTACACCACGTCGCGCATGCAATGCTCCAAGGCCTCGCGCCAATGCACCGGTTCCTTGCCCCATGCAGCATGCCACGCCTCGGGGTCGAGGTGCGAATGCTTGGGGCGTTTCGCCGGTGTGGGATAGGCCTCCGTCGGGCAGGGGGCCAAATCCACTTCCATCCCTGTCTGCTCAAAAATCGCCGCCGCAAAACCGTGCCAGCTCGTGCTGCCGCGGTGCCCGAAGTGCCAAATCCCGGGCGCCCACCGGTCCGGTTCCGCCGCCCAGGCCAGCAGCGCCTCCGCGAAGTAGTGCGCAGAGGTGGGCGTGCCGATTTGGTCGTCCACCACCTTCAAGGAACGGCCCTGCTGCCCCAGCCGGAGCATGGTGTGCAAAAAGTTGGGGCCTTCAGAGTCGTACAGCCACGCTGCGCGGACCACCCAAGTGCGGTCTCCAGCGGCCAACACCGCGGATTCGCCCTCCCATTTGGTTTGGCCATACACCCCGAGCGGAGCCACCGCATCGGCCGGCACATACGCCGCGCTCTTCGCCCCATCGAAGACGTAATCCGTGCTGATGTGCAGGAAATCCACGCCTTGCACCGCGCATGCCACTGCCAGATTCCGCGGCCCATCCACGTTGACCGCGTGGGCCAACGCCTGCTCCTGCTCCGCCCGGTCCACGGCCGTGTAAGCCGCTGCATTGATGACTGCGTCCGGTTGAATCGCCTGCAACGCGGACACCACCGCGCCGGGCTGGGTGATGTCCAACCCTGCCCGATCCAGGCCGACCACCTCCAACTCCGCCTCCTTCGCCAGCGCCATCAACCGGCGGCCGAGCTGCCCCCCTGCACCCGTAACAAGAACTTTCCGCATGCGTCCAAGATACAATTGGCACGGCATTTGTAAGTTGTTCTGAGACCTACTTACCTTTATACCATGATGAAGCAAACCATGTTGGCCCTCGCATCTGCCCTTCCGATGCTCCTTTTCGGCGGAACACTTGCAGCCCAATCCCCATCCGAACCCACCGAAGAAAAGAAGCAGAAACAATTCAGTGTGTTTGCTTTAGCTGACCAAGCAGGATCCACATTGATGGAAGTCACGCCCGAAGGAGCGACGTGGGGCGCGGGGGTGCAGTGGCGGAAGAAGGGCGAGAAGGGATTGTTGGCAAGTGGAATTGATTTGGCATATCAACCCATCGGGAGCTGGGAATCGGAGGTCGACCTTGACGGCACCACAACGGGGACCATGCGCGCAAGGAACCAATTCCTGACGGCGCATTATGTGCTGCGGCTGTCTCCGTTCAAGGGGTGGTTCCAGCCGTTTGCAGACGGCTTTGCAGGTGGACGAGCGGCGGTGTTGAATACGGAATTCACCACGGACGACGCCACGCTTCAGGACGTGTTGAGCGATGCGAAGGTGCAGGATTTTGGGGCGACCTGGAATTACGGCTGGGGATTCGGATTCCGGTTGCGGATGGCGGAAGGGTTTTACATCACGGCCCGTTACGCGGACATTTCAAGCGGAGAATTGGACCAAGTGGTGGACTTGAGCATCGCCGGCGACGGCTCCGTTTCGACCACCGTTGAACCGACCTCCATGCCCACATCAAGTGTGATGGCGGGCATCAGCTGGGACATGGGACTGAAGAAGGCCAAACGCAAAGCCGAGGCCAACAGCTGATCACCCATTGGAGCGCATCGCGTCCACCGGGGCCATGCGCGCTGCGGTTTGGGCCGGAGCCAACCCCGCAATCAACCCGGACAACACTGCCACGCCCACCGCAACGAGGATGCGGCCTGGCCGAATCGCCAGTTGCAAACCGAGGTCCATGGCGTTCACCACAGCGATGAGCACTTCTATGGCCACGAGCGCGAAACCGGCCCCGAACAAACACAAGGCCACGGCTTCGAACAGGAACTGGGTCAGTATGAAGGTGCCTTTCGCACCGATGGCCTTCTGCACCCCGATGATGCGCGTGCGTTCCCGCACGGACACGAACATGATGTTCGCAATGGAGAAGCACCCCACGAGGATGGCGAAAATGGCAATGAACCAGCCGCCGATTTCGAACTGAGCGAAGATGCCGTCGATGATGGACGACAGCATGTTCACTTGGTTGATGGCGAAATCGTTGTCCTCCGCCGGACGCAAGCGCCGCACCGCCCGAAACTGCTGGGTGATCTCGTCTTTGAGCGCTTCATTTGTCACGCCGTCTGCGGCCTTGACAAGGATGGAGCCTCCCGCGCGGTCCACGTCGGAAATGCGGCGGGCGAAGGTCACGGGCATCATGATGACCCGGTCCATGCCGTCGCTGATGATGGACGCACCCTCCTTTTCAAATACCCCGATGACTTCGAGCTTCAGCCCCTTGATGGTGAACACCTCCCCCACCACGTCTTGACGGCCCCACAGGCCGAGCGCGATTTCGGCACCGATGAGGGCCAAGGGTCGGCCGGCCCGGCTTTCCACCTCGGTGAAGAAGCGGCCGTCGGCTATTTTCAAAGAAATGACGTCGGGATAGGTGTGGGTCACGGAGGTCACGCGGGCGCCTTCGAACCGGCTGTTGCCGGCCTCGGGGGACGTGCGGTCGTTCGCCTGGTAGGTGATGGCTTGTGCGAGCGTCAAGCGATCGGCAAGGGCCTCCATGTCCCGCTCCGTGGGCTCGCGGCGTTGGACGTATTTCCACCACGGGTAGTCCTCACCGCCGGATGCCCATGGCCATTTTTGGACGAACATCACGTCCTCGTCCAACATGTTGAACGTGTCCTTCAAGTTGTCCTCCAACGAGTCCACCACGGTGAACACCGCCGAGATCATGAAAATGCCGACCATCACCCCGAGGAGCGAAAGGAAGGTCCGCAATTTGTTGGCCCAAATCGCCCACCAAGCGAACAAGAAACTCTCCCGAAGCAGGCGCATCCAAAGCATGCCCAAAGCTACATGTTTCCTTTCGGCTGCGTGAAGGAAAATCGTAGATTTGCGCGCTCAAATCCACTCCACATGTCCGACGTTCGCATCCAATCGGCCCTCATTTCTGTGTTTAACAAGGAAGGCCTTGCGCCCATCGTTGCTGAAATGCAGCGGCTGGGCGTGACCATTTATTCCACCGGCGGCACCCAAGCTGCCATCGAAGCGATGGGGGCCGAAGTCGTGCCGGTGGAGTCGCTGACGGACTACCCGTCCATCCTCGGCGGGCGCGTCAAGACGCTCCATCCGAAGGTGTTCGGCGGCATCCTCGGGCGCCGCGGGCTCGCCAGTGACCAGGAAGAAATGAAGGCCTACGGGCTGCCGAACGTGGACTGCGTCATCGTGGATTTGTACCCGTTTGAGGAGACACTCGCTTCCGGCGCGGCGCGCGAAGCCATCGTGGAGAAGATCGACATCGGTGGCATCGCCCTGATCCGCGCGGCCGCGAAGAACCACCAGGACGTGGTGGTGGTGCCGAGCCAAGCGCAGTACGCCGACCTGCTGGCGTTGCTGCAGGAGCGCGACGGGGTGAGCTCGCTCGCGGACCGCAAGCGGCTGGCGGCCCACGGGTTCCGCGTGAGTTCTCACTACGACACGCGCATCCATGCGTGGATGGCGGAGGACGCCGGACTGGACGCCTTGGACACCCTGAATGTGAGCGAATTGCATGGCCAAACCCTGCGCTACGGAGAAAACCCGCACCAGCCGGGCCGGTTCTACGGCGACCTCGCCGCCCTGTTCGACCAATTGCACGGAAAAGCGCTGTCATACAACAACCTGCTCGACGTGGATGCCGCGGTGCAGCTCATGCGCGAATTCGAAGGCGATGCGCCGACGTTTGCCATCTTGAAGCACAACAACGCGTGCGGTTTGGCGACCCGGGAAACGATGGAAGAAGCGTACCGGACGGCCTTGGCGTCGGACCCGGTTTCTGCCTTCGGCGGAATCTTGATTGCGAACGGGCCCATTGATGAGGCGACCGCTGCCGCGATGGCCGACTTGTTCTCCGAAGTGGTGATCGCGCCAGAATTCTCGGAAGCGGCCTTGGCCATTTTGCAGCAGAAGAAGAACCGGATTTTGTTGCGCATCAAACCGACCGCCATGCCGCAGCATTCGGTGCGGACGGCGTTGAACGGGTTTTTGGTCCAGGCAGTGGACGATGCGACGGAGGGAGCGGAAGCGCTCCGGTGCGTGACGAAGCGGGAAGCGGGGGCTGGTGAGGTGCGGGATTTGGTCTTCGCGATGAAAGTGGCCAAGCACACCAAATCGAACACCATCGTGTTTGCGAAGGACGGCGCCTTGGTGGCGAGTGGCACCGGGCAGACCTCGCGCGTGGATGCGCTGAAGCAAGCGGTGGTGAAGGCGGAGGCCTTTGGGCTGTCGCTCGACGGTGCGGTGATGGCTTCGGACGCGTTTTTCCCCTTCCCCGATTGCGTGGAATTGGCGGACCAAGCGGGCATCACTGCGGTCATCCAACCGGGCGGATCGATCAAAGATCAGTTGAGCATCGATTACTGCGACAACCACGATTTGGCCATGTACATGACCGGCGTGCGGCACTTTAAACACTGAGGGCAATACCGCGCGGAAATCCGCGTTGCGGAACCGGTGTCAAGTCGTTCGAAACGAATCGGTCGGAGACCGGTTGCTCGCACTATCTTTGGCCCGACCGCAAGCCTGATTCGCACACCCGACTGACACCTCAATGGGACTGTTCAACTTCTTCATCAAAGAGATCGCCATCGACCTTGGCACCGCCAACACCATCATCTATTACAACGATCAGGTCGTGGTGGATGAGCCGTCGATTGTGGCGAAAGATCGGACGACCAACAAAACCGTAGCCATCGGTCGCAAAGCCCAGCAAATGCACGGGAAAACGCACCGGAACATCGAGACGATTCGGCCCCTGAAAGACGGGGTCATCGCCGACTTCCAGGCGGCGGAAGAGATGATCAAAGGGATGATCAAGATGATGAGCAAATCCCGGCGGTATTTCCACCCTTCGCTCCGGATGGTCATTTGCATCCCCTCGGGCATCACTGAAGTGGAGAAGCGGGCGGTGAAGGACAGCGCGGAACACGCCGGCGGCAAAGACGTCTACCTCATCCACGAGCCCATGGCCGCGGCCATCGGCATCGGCATCGACGTGGAAGAGCCCATGGGCAACATGATCATCGACATCGGAGGGGGCACCTCGGAGATCGCGGTCATCGCATTGGGCGGCATTGTCACCGACAAGAACATCCGGGTGGCAGGGGATGAATTCACTTCCGACATCGAGGAGTACATGCGGCGCCAGCACAACATCCTCATCGGAGAGCGGACCGCGGAGCAGATCAAGATTGAGGTGGGGTCGGCGACCAAGGAATTGGACAACCCGCCGGAGGATTATGCCGTGCGGGGAAGGGACTTGATGACGGGCATCCCGAAGGAGATTTTGGTCTCCTACAGCGAAATCGCCGACGCCCTCGACAAGAGCATCAGCAAGATCGAAGAGGCCATCCACAGCGCCCTCGAGGGAACACCGCCCGAATTGTCCGCAGACATCTACCGGACGGGCATCTACCTCGCCGGCGGCGGAGCACTCTTGCGAGGACTCGACAAGCGGATCAAGCAAAAGACCCGGCTGCCGGTGCACATCGCCGAAGACCCGCTGCACGCCGTCGCGAAAGGAACCGCCATTGCCCTCAAGAACATCGATCGATTCACGTTCTTGATGCGCGACTAATCCCGACGCCGCAGCATGCGCAACCTTTGGTTACTGCTCGTACGGAACCACGTGTTCATCCTGTTCCTCGTGCTGCAGGCCTTCGCGTTGGCGTGGGTCGCTCGCTCGCACGCCCATCCGCGCGGGGTGTGGGTGCGGTGGAGCCTCGGGTGGTCGGGGGCATGGAATGCCCAGCTGATGGAATGGGCGCGTTTGGGGCAGCTGGAGGTGGACAACCTGCAACTCGCGGAGGAGAACGCCCGGTTGCGGGCGCGATTGATGCATGGCGAAGGCCGGGGGCACGCGGCGGAACTGGTCCACATCTCATGGCACCGCTCGGCGAACTCCTTCATCCTCAACCGCGGATCTGCCGACAGCATCGCCCCGGGACAAGCCGTGGTTTGCGCGGCGGGGGCAGTCGGCCGCATCGTTGAAGTGCGCGGCGACTACGCGCTCGGGCTGCCGCTGTTGCACACCGAACTCGAGTGGAGCGGGCGCGCAGGGCGGGAAGGCGTCATCGGCCGCGTGATTTGGGATGGGACGGCTGCGCAAGCCGGCCGCATGCTCGACGTGGCCCGCAGCGCACAAATTGCCGTGGGCGACACCGTGTTCACCACCGGCTACCAAGGCATCTTCCCGCCCGACATCCCCCTCGGAACGGTGCAGCGGGTGACCCAAAACCCGTCCGACGAATTCCTCACGGTGCACTTGCGTTGGTCCGTCAACTTCCAAACCCTCCGGTACGTGGAAGTCCTCGCCGTACCCGCCGTGCCCACCTTCACCGAAAGCGACACGTGATGGAAGGCACCTTGCGCACCCTGCTCCGCTTCGCGCTGGCTTGGATGGCCCAGACGTGGGTGTTCCACCACCTCGTCCTGCTCGACGGTTGGATGACCCCGCTCTTCCACTTGTACGCCCTGTTTTTACTGCCCTTGCGGTGGCGTCCGATAGCGTACCTGCTTCTGGGCGGTGCGATGGGGCTGGCCACGGATTTGTCTACGTTGGGCGGCGGCTTGTTCACTGCGGCGGGCTTGATGAGCGGGATGTTGCAACCGTGGATCGCGCGGTTGTTGGCGCCGCGGGAGGGGTATGAGGTGGACGCTGGGCCGGATGCTGCGGCATTGGGCTGGGGGTGGATGCTGGCGTACACGTTCCTGTTCGTTTGGGTGCATGCTTTGTGGTTGTTCATGGTGGAAGCGGGCCGGTGGGATTTGATTCCGAAAGCACTGGGCCAATCGGCATCTTCGGCCGCCCTGACGACCGTCCTTTTGCTCGGCGTGCGCACCGTTTTCAATTGGAATGCGGGGCGGCGATGAACTACAAGGGACGCATGTGGGTCATCGGGGGGCTCTTCGGCTTCATTGCGGTCGTGTTCATCGGGCGGTTGGCCCAGCTGCAATTGGGCAGCGACGAATGGACGGATTACGCCGCGCGGCTCACGGAATCGCGGGAAACCCTCGATGCGGCGCGCGGGTTGATGTACGACCGGAACGGGGAGCTGCTGGTGACGAACCGGGCGAGCTACGACTTGCTGTACACCCCGCGGGCCGCCCGAGAAGGCATGGACACCGCCGCGTTCGCTGCGCTCCTGGGCTGGGAGCGGGCGGCCCTCGAGGCGGCCTTTGCCAAGGCGGATGCGTATGCGAGCTACCGGCCGTCGGTCCTTGTGCGGCAGCTCCCGGCCGATGAATACGCGCGGATCTCGGGCGAGTTGTGGCGGTTCCCGGGGGTGAAGGTCCGGACCCGGGCCATCCGTTCGAACCAGGAGGGGCTGGCGGCGCAATTGGTGGGATCGTTTGGGGAGACGAGCGCCAAGGATTTGGACACAGACCCCTACTACCGGCTGGGCGATTACAAGGGCAAATCCGGGCTCGAAGCCTTGTACGAGCGCGAACTCCGGGGCAAAAAAGGCATGCGCTACCACCTTGTCGACGTGCGCAACAACTACCAAGTGCCCCTCGATGGCGGCCGGCGCGACACCTTGGCCACCCCCGGAGCGGACCTGACCTTGACGCTGGACAAATCCCTGCAAGCCTATGCCGAACGCCTCATGCAAGGCAAGCGGGGCAGCGTGGTCGCCATCGAACCCGCCACGGGCGAAATCCTCGCCCTCGTCAGCGCACCCAGCTACCACCCCGACCTGCTGCACGGCCCCAAACGCGGCGCCAACTACGACAGCCTGCTGCACAACCCCGCCAAGCCCTTGTTCAACCGAGCGGTCCAAGCCTCCTACCGCCCCGGTTCGATTTTCAAAATGGTGCAAGGTCTCATCGCCCTCGATGAAGGCGCCATCCGCACCACCACCCGCATCCGGTGCGACCGCAGCATCATCGGCTGCCACGGACCGCACACCAACGACGACCTGTCCCAAGCCATTGTGCACTCGTGCAACCCGTATTTCCACGAGGTGATGCGGCGCATGGTGCAAGCCCGGCGGTCGAGCAACCTGTTCGAGGATGCGGCGCTCGGGTTGGGGCATTGGGCGGAACGGATCCGGCGCTTCGGCTTCGGAACGGACTTGGGCGGGCAACTGCCGGGCATCCGGAAAGGCCTCGTGCCGGACACCAGCTACTACGACAACGTTTATGGACAGCGGAGCTGGGCGTATTCGACCATCTACTCCATCGCCATCGGCGAAGGCGAGCTGTTGACCACGCCCTTGCAGATGGCCAACCTCGCCGCCATCATCGCCAACCGTGGCTGGTACCGGACGCCGCACGCCATCCGCGACGTGGGCGGCAAAGGGAAGCCCACGGGCATCGATTCCCTCGTAGCAACCGGGGTCGATGCGGAGCTGTTTGCGCCCGTCGTAGCGGCCATGCAGCAGGTGGTTGAAGGGGTGGGCGGGACCGGCCGGCGCGCCCGCATTCCTGGCATCACCGTCTGCGGCAAAACCGGCACCGTCCAAAACCTCGACGCCCTCGAGCACAGCGTCTTCATGGCCTTCGCCCCCCGGGACACCCCGGCCATCGCCCTCAGCGTCTATGTGGAAAACGCCGGATCGGGCGGATCGTGGGCAGCCCCCATTGCCTCCCTGCTCATCGAGCACTACCTCGGCGACAGCTTGTCTAACCCCGATCGCGAGGCCCGCATCCTCGCGGCGCACGACCCCTTCCCCGAAACCCCATGAGCCGCCGCGCGAACATCCGCTCCCGGCTCGACTGGGTGACCATCGGCCTCGTTTTGGGACTGGCCGTGTTGGGCTGGCTCAACATCGGCAGCGCGACCAGCGGCGGGGAAGCGGTGGATTGGCTCACCCTCGAAGGGAAGCATGGGAAGCAGCTGCTTTGGATTGCGGTGTGCGCGGTTTTGGCCTTCCTCGTGCTCAACATCGAAGGGGAATTCTTCATCCGCACGTCCATCCTCAGCTACCTCGCGATGCTCATCGTCCTCGCGGCCGTCCTCGCGGTGGGCAAGGTCATCGGCGGCGCGCGCTCGTGGTTCGCCTTCGGCAGCTTCAGCTTGCAGCCTTCGGAGTTTGCCAAATCCACCACCGCCCTCATGTTGGCCTACCTCCTGAGCCGCGGCGACGGGAAGCTCCGGAGTTTCAAGACCCGGTTGCAAGCCATTGCGGTGGTCGCCTTGCCGGCCGGCCTCATCCTGCTCCAGCCCGATGCCGGCACCGTGCTCGTCTTCGGCGGCTTCGTGTTCGCCCTCTACCGGGAAGGGCTGAGCGGCAACGTGCTCGTGGTGGCCTTCGCGGGCCTGGTGGTGGCGGTGGCAACCATCCTGTCCGGGGCGGCCGTGGTGCAGTATCCCGTCATCGGGGCGGCGACCGGCGTGTACGTGTTGTGGGGCGTGATCGGTGCTGGGGGCGGAACGGTGGTTTGGTTCATCATCCAATCGAGCTTGCCCCGCGCGCGCAAACGCATCCGGCTCTGGGGCCTCCTTTCCCTCATCGGCGCGCTCGGCTTCAGCATCGCGCTGCACACCGGCATGGAGCAAGTGCTCGCACCGCACCAACGCGATCGCATCCACGTGCTGTTTGGCATCGACGTCGGCAACCCCGACGCGGATTACAACATCCGCCACGCCAAGACCGCGATCGGCTCCGGCGGCCTCTCCGGCAAGGGATTCCTCAATGGTCCGATGACAGCCTACGCCTTCGTCCCCGAGCAGGAAACCGACTTCATCTTCTGCACCGTGGGCGAAGAATGGGGCTTCCTCGGCTCCGCCGCCGTGGTCCTGCTTTACCTCTTCCTGTTGTGGCGGCTGCTGTTCCTTGCCGAGCGGCAGCGGTCGCATTTCACGCGGGTCTACGGATACGGCGTGGCGAGTGTGCTGTTCATGCATGTGCTCATCAACGTGGGCATGGTGCTCGGCCTCGCCCCCGTCATCGGCATCCCCTTGCCATTCTTCAGCTATGGCGGCTCGTCGCTGATGGGCTTCAGCGTGCTGATTTTCATCATGCTTCGGCTTGATGCTGAGCGGTTTACAGTGTTGCGCTAATTTTTTTCATGGGCCAAATCTTGGCTTTCATCTTCCCGCTCGCTACCTTTAAGATATGATTTCAAATCACGCATGTTGCTGTATGTGTTGTATGCCGGCCCCGGTGGGACTGGATTGCAATGCGTCGTGCTATGTGCTGAGGAACGGTTAAGTCCGGACTGAAACCATCCCTTCGAAAGCTCTAGGCCCCACGCAAGTGCGGGCCTTTTTTGTTGCCCAACATTTCCAACCCCTTCGCTCATGCACCCTCCGTCATCGCCGCTCACCCGGCTCCAACACCTCCAAGCCCACGTCGGCAACACGCCGCTCCTTCGGCTCCACGCCCTCGAGCCCCACCCCAAGGTCGAAATCCACGCCAAGGTCGAATGGCAGCAGCTTGGCGGCAGCGTCAAAGCCCGCGCTGCCCACGCCATCCTGACCGAGGTCGCCCCGCACCTCGAGGGGCGCCGTGTGCTCGATGCCACGAGCGGCAACACCGGCATCGCCTACGCCACATGCTGCGCGGCCGCTGGCATCCCGCTAACCCTGTGCATGCCGGAAAACGCTTCCCCCGAACGGAAGCGTATCCTGCAATGGCTCGGTGCCGAACTGCACCTGACCAGCCCCTTCGAAGCCACCGAAGGCGCGCAAGATGCCGCCCGCCAACTCGTAGCCGCAGCGCCCGACCGCTACGCCTACGTCGACCAGTACAACAACGATGCGAACTGGCGGGCGCACGAGGCGTCGACCGCTCCGGAGATTTGGGCCCAAACCGCCGGCCGCATCACGCATTTCGTGGCAGGGCTCGGCACCACCGGGACCTTCACCGGAACGTCCCGGGGCCTGCGCAGCCGCGGCGACGTGACGTGCATCGGCCTGCAACCCGAAACCGCGCTGCACGGCCTCGAAGGTTGGAAGCACCTCGAAACCGCCCGGGTTCCCGGCATCTTCGACGCGGCCCTCGCGGACGCCTTCGAAGCGGTCTCCACCGACGCCGCCTACGCCATGATGCGGCGCGCGGCGAAGGTTGCTGGGCTGCTGCTGTCGCCGTCGGCCGCCGCGAACGTCGCCGGGGCGGTGGCCGTGGCGGAGCGGCTCGACCGGGGCGTGGTGGTCACCGTGTTGGCCGACGATGCGAGCAAGTACCACCACACCTTGGCTCGGCTGTCATGAAAGCGCGATTGAACTTCGAGCCGGGCGCGTGGGATGCGGTGCGGGCGGATGCGGAACGGGCGTTTCCGAATGAGTGCTGCGGGTTTTTGTTTGGCCTGGAAGGTGCGCAAGGGCGGCACATCACCGAGGCCCTGCCCGTTGACAATGCCCAAACCGGCGACCAACGGCGGCGCTTTGCCATCACCGAGCGCGATTACCTGCGCGCGGAACGGCGCGCCCTTGCCACGGGCCGGCAACTGCTTGGCATTTACCACAGCCACCCGCGCCATCCGGCGGTGCCAAGCATCCACGACCTCCGCGTGGCCCTGCCCTTCTTTTCCTACCTCATCGCTTCGGTCTACCCGGAAGGCGTGCACCACGCGCGCTCCTGGCAGTTGAGCGATTCCGGGCGCTTCTTTCAGGAAGAGCCCTTGTTTCTGCTGCGCGAAGGTGCAGCTGTTTCCCCTCGTTTATCCACCTCAAACCCATGATCCCATGGCACAACTCATCATCCCTACCCCGCTCCGCAAGTTCACTGCCGGAGCCGCTACGTTTGTCGCCGACGCCCCCCACGTGGGCGGCGTCTTGAACGCGCTCGCCGAAGCGCACCCGGGCCTGCAGCCCCACCTCTTCGATGCCGATGGCACCCTGCGTCACTTCATCCGCGTGTACGTCGAGGACGAGGACATCGAGGCGCTTGAAGGCGTGAACACGCCGGTGGACACCGGCACCGACATCAGCATCATCCCGGCCATCGCCGGCGGAATTCCTGCGCAGCCATGACGTTTTCCAAGGCAGAACTCGAGCGGTACAGCCGCCACTTGATCATCCCCGAGTTCAACCTCGAGGGGCAGCGGCGGCTGAAGGAAGGGTCGGTGCTGGTCATCGGATCAGGGGGGCTCGGGAGTCCGCTGCTGCTGTATTTGGCGGCGGCGGGCGTGGGCCGCATCGGCATCGTGGATTTCGACGTGGTGGACGACACCAACTTGCAGCGGCAGGTGCTGTTCACCACGGCCGATGTGGGCACCCCGAAGGCTGTGGCGGCGGCCAAGCGGTTGCGGGCTCTGAATCCGCACATCCGGGTCGAAGTGCACAACGTGGCCTTTACGCGGGAGAACGCCCGGGATTTGGTCCGCGACTACGACGTGGTGGCCGATGGGACCGATAACTTCCCCACGCGGTACCTCGTGAACGACGCCTGTGTGCTCGAGGGCAAAGTGAACGTCTATGCGTCCATCTACCGGTTCGAAGGGCAATGTTCGGTGTTCAACGCACCACTCAAAGGCGGTGAACGCGGGCCCAACTACCGGGACCTCTTCCCCTCGCCCCCCCCTCCCGGCCTGGTGCCCTCGTGCGCCGAAGGCGGCGTCATCGGCGTGCTGCCCGGCATCCTCGGATCGCTTCAGGCACTCGAAGTCATCAAGGTGCTCAGCGGTGTGGGCGACCCCCTTGTCGGGCGGTTGTACCTGTTTGACGCCACCACCTTCACCACCCGGACCGTCAAGCTCCGCAAGCACCCGGGCAACCCGCTGACCGGCGACCACCCGACCCAATCCGACCTCATCCACTATGAGGAGTTCTGCGGTTTGAATGCCGAAACCGCACCGGAGCCCGCAGTCCGCAGCATCTCCCCCGAAGCGCTCGCCCGCTGGCAGGCCGAGGGGCGGCCCCACACGGTGATCGATGTCCGGGAGCCCTACGAATACGGCATCGCCCACCTCGATGGGGTGCTCATCCCACTCGACACGTTGCCGGAAAGCGTGGACCGCATCCCACGCGACGAGCCGGTGGTGGTCCACTGCCGCTCGGGCATCCGCAGCGCACGGGCCATTCGCCTGCTCGAGGCCGAACACGGGTTCACCAACCTGCACAACCTCGAGGGCGGCATCTTGGGCTGGCAAGCCGCCGTGGCGCCCGAACTCGCACGGTATTGAAAAAAATTTCGGCCGCGTGTAACTTTCTTCGAACACGTCACGTAAACCTGCTCGTGGATTGGTTGGTTTGTAAGCGCTCGATGACCTGAAAAGGGAGTCGGGCGCTTCTTTTTTACCCGCTGGGCGGGCTTCGTACCTTCGCCGCTATGCTGTTCCAATCCTACGAGCTGTTCCTCGGCATCCTCCTTGGCGTGCTCGCCTACAACGGATTGCGGGTGGCGGCGCCGCGGGCCGTGCACGTGCGTGGAATGGCCTTGCTCGTGGTCAACGTGCTGGTGTTGCTGACGCTTGTGCGGGAGCACACCTTGATTGTGCTGGGGCTGCTGGGGCTGTTGGTCTACGGAGGCGGGGTGCTCGTGCGGAAGCGGGCTGGGCTCTTGGGGGCCTTGGTGGGCGGGCTGGTGGCGTTGTTCAGCGTGCGGAACTACCCGCTGATTTACGGGGCGCTCGAGCCGGTGGTGCAGGGGCCGGTCTTGAGCGTCGAGAAGTTGGGGCTGTCCTACATCTTGTTTCGGTGGGTGCATTGGTTGGTGGAGAACCGCCGGGGGCGCATCGAGCGGTCGGATGTGCTGGGCTTTTTGAACTACACGTTCTTCTTTCCAACGATTTTGGCGGGGCCGATCGACACGTATCGGAACTTCGCTTACGGGGGAGCGCACCGGCCGCGCCGGGTGGAGGTGGCCGGGGCGATGGCGGGGGTGTGGCGCGTGGGGTTGGGCGCGTTCAAGACGCTGGTCTTGGTGCCGGTGGTGCGGCCTTGGGCGGTGGATTGGGGAGCCGTGGGGTGGGGGCCCGTGGCGTCGATGGGGGTGTCCCTCACCGCCTATTCCGCGTTCATTTTGTTGGACTTTTCGGGGTACACGGACATCGCGATAGGCGTGGGGCGGTGGATGGGTTTCCGGGTGCCGGAGAACTTCGATCGGCCGTATGGATCGCGGAGTTTGGGGGAGTTTTGGCGCCGGTGGCACATGACGTTTTCGCGGTTCTTGCGGGCGTATGTGTTCTTGCCGCTCATCGGGTGGATGAACCGGTGGGAGGCGCTTCGGGGGAGGCGCTTGCTGGTCACGTCGGGGGCGTACGTGGTGACGTTCCTGGTGTGCGGGCTGTGGCATGGGGACCGGCTGCATTTCGTGCTGTGGGGGGCGTGGCACGGCGTGGGGCTTGTGGTGAACAAGCTGTGGCGGGAGCGCTGGCGGCCGGCGAGGTGGCAGGGGCCGGGGTATGAGGCGGCGAGCGTGGCGGGCACGTGGCTGTTCGTCACGCTGGGCTGGGGAATGTTCCATTATCCGCTGGGCGCGTGGGCCGAGTGGTGGCAAGCGGTGATGCGATGAAGCGTGCAGGCCAAACTGCATCCCAAGCCGCCCACGGGCGCTTCCTCCTGGCGGTCCTCGCGGCCGCCCTGATCCTCGGGCCCGGGCTCATCCCAGCGTACCGTCCGACGGCGCCGGCTGGGGCCCCGGACCGCGCGGTGAGCGGCTTGGCGTGGCGGCATGACGACCATGCGGAGGTGGCGCACTTCCTCGAATCGCTGCGGTTGCACGATGGCGTGCTGTGCCTCGGGACCTCCGAGACCACGGGCCTGCCGGGCGGCAACTGGCCGGACTTCCTGAACGGGGTGGAGCCGCGGTTTGCCGTGCTTGCGGGAGCGGGAAGGACGGCGGGCGTGCACCTGCCGGTTTTGGCCCAACACGCCCAGCAGCTGAACGGTCTGCAACTGATTTACTACATCAATCCGGTCTACTGGAACGCGGAGCACGGCCCCATCAACCCGACGTACTGGTCGCGGTATGTGGATCCGCTGCTGCTCCACGGCACGGACGGCCTGCCTGCTGTCGTCGCCCGCCCCATCGCCGAGGGCCGCGCCGCCCTGTCCCTGCCCCAGCGCCTCAACCCCGCCGGCCTGTTGCGCTGTGCCCGCAAGGCCTGGTTCAAAGACCTGCGCGGCTGGGTGGCATCCAAGCCCCTGGGCACGCCGGTCCGCCCGTGGGAAGGCGAACCGCCGACCGCTCCGGACCCGAACACCGATTTCGAGCGGGGGGTGCTGGCGGACTTTCACCACGACGCATGGTTCAAGCCCGTGGCTTCGGATCCCGCGGTGCTGGAGGCCCGGACCGCCGAGCTCGAGGGCTTCATCGCGGCCTGTGCCGCGTGGGGCATCGAGGCGACCTTCATCCTCGGGCCGTTCAACGCGCCGTTCGTGCGGAGCCATGCGCCGGAGGCGGAGGCGGGTTATGTGCGGCTGCAAGCGGATTTGGCCCAAATCCTCAGCGCCTCCCCCTTCCCCTGGATCGACGCCCGCGATCTCAACGACACGCCCGGTGCATTCCGCGACCACCAGCACCACAGCAGCTTCGGGGCCGCCCAAATCGCCGAAAAAATCCTCGCCCATGATGCGTTCTAAACTCCCCCGCTGGGCCTGGCGCCTCCTCATCGCGGCCGGTGCGCTGGCCTTGCTCCTCGTCGCAGAAGGCGGGGAAATCGCCACACTCTACGCCGGATTTTAACCCCTCCGGACGCTCCGAATACCCTATTATGGTGTTTGGTGATCGCCCTCGCCAAAACCACGTCAAATCGTGAATGGGTGAGGAAAAAGATGAATGAACAAACGGGTTGGTTCGGCACCGTGGATGCAGCATGAACCAAATTCTTTTGCCGCTTGTTATCACACGATGCACCGAATCCACTTTGTTGCTGCGGCCATCATGGCCCTGCTGATCCAGGCTTCAGCTTGGTCACAATGTGAAGCGGACCACGTCATCGCTGTGGCCGACTTTTATTTCGCCCCCTCCGAGCTGGTCATCGCGCCGGGCGAGAGCGTGGCCTTCGTCAATGCGCAAGGGACGCACGATGTGAATGGCATCGCCAACACGTTGACCGGGGAGCCTTTCGGGAACCCGGTCGATTTTTATTTGGCCACCACGGAGGGAACGGTGGAAGGCACGTGCATGGGGGTCGTGACCTTTGACGTTCCCGGGGTGTATCAGTTTGACTCGAGCATCGGCTTGCAAGCGCAGTTGGGTATGGTGGGCCAGATCACCGTCGACGCCTACACCCTCACCGACCTCCTCAACGAAACCCAGCTCGACTTCGAAGCGCAGGGCTACACGGCTTGGCAAACCAGCTGGGCCTTGAACAGCTATTGGGGAAGTCTGCTGGCTGGCGTGGACACCTTCACGGTGTTTGCCCCCACCGACGCGGCCGTGGAGGCCGTGGGCGAATTGATGAACCTCAACCAATTCGACTTGCTGGCCTTCTACGACCTTCCCGATGCCCTCGCCTACCACATCGTGCCCGGCCTGTATACAGCGAGCGACCTGGTCGCGGGCATGGAGCTGCCCACGGTGCAAGGCCAGACCCTCTCCGTCACCACCTCCGATGCAGGGATTGAAATCAACGGGGCCCAGGTCCTGCTCGCCGACATCGCCGCCGACAACGGCGTGGTCCACCTCATCAACCAAACCCTCGCGCCGGAAGGCTACCCCAGCGCCACAGTCCTCGACGTGATCCAAACCCGCGATGACCTGTCGCTGTTCGAGTCCGCCGTTTTCGATGCCTTCCTCGACGACGACCTTCGCGGTCAACCTGTCCTCAACGACAACGAGCCCGCTCCCGGCCCCTTTACCGTGTTCGCTCCGAGCGACCAGGCCTTGATCGACTTCGCTGCGGCCAACGGCTTCACTTCCGTCGAGGCACTGCTCGCCTCGCAATACATGGAAGAAATTCTACAGCAGCACATTGTGGAAACGGAATGGCTCGCTGCCGAGCTCTACAACAACCAAGTCCTCCTCTCCTACGGCGGGGAGGCACTAACCATCGAAGTCGCGGGCAGTGACATTGCGGTGAATGGCGCTCCCGTCGGACTCCCCGACCAGCTCGCCTACAACGGGGTCGTGCATGTGCTGGACGCCGTCATGCCCTTCACCTTCCCGAACCCGGTGGGAACCTGCGGGACGTGGACCCTCAACCTGTTCGACAACGCTGGAGACGGCTGGGAAACCCCGATGTACGTGCAAGTCGACGGCGAGGTCGTTGCCACGGCCACCCTGAACGGCGGCTACACCGATGCCTACGCGTTTGCGGTGGACGAAGGGAGCCTCGTGAACTTGATCCGCTCGGGAAATGGCGTGCAAGGCGAGGCATTCGAGGTCATCGATGCGGAGGGGACGTTGGTTTGGCAATGGGCTGGTAACTTCAGCAGCAACGCCTCCCCCGCCATTTTCGGCCTCGAGCCGTGCAGGCCCGAGCCCACATGCGGGTACGTGGACGTGACCGTGTTCGACACCTATGGCGACGGCTGGGATTACGGTTCGCTCGGCATTTATGTGGAAGAAGAGCTGGTGACGACGATTCCCGGCTTGGTCTCCGGCGAAGCATTTTTCGAATTCTCGGAGGCGCGCGCCCGCATTGCCGTGGAGGAAGGCCAAGCCTTGAGCTTCGTCTTCAACAACGGCGTTTTCCCTGAAGAATGCGGCTACCTCGTCACCGGCCCGACCGGTGAAATCCTGGTCGACGAAAACACCCCCAACGAGGCGCCATCGAGCACCTACAACGTGACCGTCTGCGCCACCAACGGCCTCGCGGAAACCTCCGCTGCCACCTCCCTCGAAATCGGCCCCAACCCCTCCGGCGGTACCCTGCGGCTGAGTGGCCTGCACTCCGCGGCGGCTTGGACCCTCGCAGTGGTGGACCTCCGCGGGCAATTGGTCGCTCAACACCGCGGCACGGGCGCCACCACTTTGCAACTCGACGGACTCGTGCCGGGCACGTACACCCTGCAGTGGGTGCTCGCCACCGGCGAACGGCTCAACGCCAAGTGGGTCAAGCGCTAGGCGCCAGCGTTACAGCCCGAGCAACACCTCGGCCGGCTGCTTGCCGCTGAACAGCATGCGCTCCGGGTTCTCGATCATCTCCTTGATGGTGTAAAGGAAGCCGACGCTCTCCTTGCCATCGATGATGCGGTGATCGTAAGAGAGGGCCACGTACATGATGGGGCGGATTTCGACCTGACCGTTGACGGCAACGGGGCGTTCGACGATGTTGTGCATGCCGAGGATCGCGCTTTGCGGCGGGTTGATGATGGGCGTGGACAGCATGGAGCCGAAGACGCCACCGTTCGTGATGGTGAAGGTGCCGCCGCTCATTTCATCGACTGTCAGTTGGCCGTCGCGGGCGCGGAGGGCGAGTCGCTTGATTTCGGCTTCGATTTGGGCCAAACTCAAGGTCTCAGCATTCCGGACCACCGGCACCATCAACCCTTTCGGCGAACTCACCGCGATGGCGATGTCCGCGTACTCCGGAACGACCATCTCCTTGCCATCGATCATGGCGTTGACCGCCGGATACTGTTGGATCGCCGTGGTGACCGCCTTCGTGAAAAAGCTCATGAAGCCGAGGCCGACGCCGTGGTGCTCCTTGAATTCGTTCTTGTACTTGTTGCGCAAGTCCATCACCGGCTTCATGTCCACCTCGTTGAAGGTGGTGAGCATGGCGGTTTCGTTCTTGACGCCGACGAGGCGCTCGGCCACCTTGCGGCGGAGCATGCTCATCTTTTCTCGCTTGACCTCGCGCGATCCGCCCCAAGTCGCGGCCGCTCCCGTGTCGAAGCCGGCCGCCATGGCCGCCACCACGTCCTGCTTGAGGATGCGGCCGTCGCGGCCCGTGCCCGCTACGGCACCAGCCGGGATGTTGTTCTCCGCCATCAACTTGCGGGCAACCGGAGATGGGTGGCCTGTGGCGTGGCTAGCAGCAGCGGGCGCAGGGGCCGGTGCAGGAGCAGGCGCCGGGGCCGGGGCCGCTAGCGCTGGAGTCGGCGCTGGGGCCGCTGCGGCACCAGGAGCTTCGAAGTCCGCTGGGCGCTCGGCATCCGTGTCAATCAGGCAACACACGTCTCCGACAGCCACGGCGTCGCCTTCCTCTGCCTTCAGCGTGATCACGCCCGAGGCCTCGGCCGGCAATTCCAAGGTAGCCTTGTCCGAATCCACTTCGGCAATGGCTTGGTCCTTCTCAACATAATCCCCGTCAGCAACCAACCAGGTGGCGATTTCAACTTCGCTGATCGACTCCCCGGGGCTGGGGACTTTCATTTCAAGAATGGGCATGGCTCAGGAATCAGTTGTGGGCGTAGTCAAAGACTTCGTTGATGATGGCTTGTTGGCGTTGGGTGTGGACGACCGGTGAACCCGAAGCCGGGCTCGCACTGGCCGAACGCGAAATGCACGCAATTTCGCGGTGCGTGAAATGCTGCAAGATGAAGGACCACGCCCCCATGTTGCGCGGCTCTTCTTGTACCCAAAGGCACTGGGCCTTCGGGGAATAACCGGCGAGCACGGCTTCGATCTCAACCGCCGGGTACGGGTGCAGTTGTTCCACTCGCACGAAGGCAATGTTAGGTGCAGGCGTCGTTTCCAACCGCTCGAGCAATTCGTAGTAGATTTTTCCGGAGCAGAACACCACGGTGTCCACAGTGCCCGGATCAGCAGCCGTTCGCGGGTCGTCCATGACAGGAGCGAAATGGCCGGTGGCCATGGCGTCGAAAGAAGACACCGCCTTCGGGTAGCGCAGCAATTTCTTCGGCGTGAAGATGACGAGCGGCTTGCGGAACGGCAGCTTGACCTGACGGCGCAAGAGGTGGAAGTAGTTCGCCGGCTCCGTGATGTTGCAAACGAACAGGTTCTCGCCACTACCGAGTTGCAAGAAGCGCTCCATGCGGCCCGAGCTGTGCTCCGAGCCCATGCCTTCGTAGCCGTGGGGAAGCATGAGGGTCAGGCCGTTCATGGTCCGCCACTTGTCTTCGGCGGACGAAAGGAACTGGTCGAACAGGATTTGGGCTCCGTTGTTGAAGTCCCCAAATTGCGCTTCCCAAACCGTCAAGCCCTCCGGACGCGCGAACGCATACCCGTAATCGAACCCGGCTACGGCGTACTCGCTCAACAGGGAGTTGAAGATTTGGAAGCGGGCCTGGCCTTCCTCCAAGTGGTTCAACGGAATGAGTTCCTCCTCGCTGTCCTCCGTTTTCACCACGGCGTGGCGGTGCGAGAACGTGCCGCGCTCCACGTCCTGTCCGCTGATGCGCACCGGGTGGCCTTCCGTGAGCATTGTGGCGTAGGCGAGCAGCTCACCGAGCGCCCAGTCCAGCCGATCTTCGTCGATCATCTTCAGGCGGTCGCGCATCAACTTGGCCACCTTCCGGTAAATCTTCTTGTCCTCCGGGAGGGTACTCATCGCGCGGGCCAGCGTTTCTAGGCGTTCGCGGCTAACGGCTGTTTCCACCGGGTTGCGCCACTCATCGCCGATGGCGTTGTGGTAGTCCTTCCACAAATCGTGGAGGAAATCCTCGACGATGGCGCGTTCCATGCTGGCAGCGGCTTCAAAGCCGGCCTCCATGCGCGCCACTTGCGCCTCGCGCATGCCCTCCGCATCATCCGCTGACAGGGTGCCTTCGGCGATGAGCTGCTGCTTGTAGAGCTCGAGCACGTTGGGGTGATTGGCGATGGACTTGTACAACTGCGGCTGGGTGAACATGGGTTCGTCGCCCTCGTTGTGGCCGTATTTCCGGTAGCCGAGGAGGTCGATGAAGACGTCGCGGCCCCAAGTTTGGCGGTAGGCGCAGGCGATGCGCATGACCTGGACCACCGCTTCGGGGTCGTCGGCGTTCACGTGGAAGGCCAACGATTCCGTCACCTTGCTGACATCCGTGCAGTAGGTGGAACTCCGGGCGTCGAGGTAGTTCGTCGTGAAGCCGACTTGGTTGTTCACGACGATGTGGATGGTGCCGCCGACACGGTAGCCGTCGAGCTGGGCCATTTGGGCCACTTCGTAGACCACGCCTTGGGCGGCAATGGCGGCATCGCCGTGGATCAAAATGGGCAAGACCGCGCAGGCGTCGCCACCGAGGGCGTCGATGCGGGCCCGGCTCAGGCCTTCCACCACCGGCCCCACCGCTTCGAGGTGGGACGGGTTGGGGGCGAGCGTGATGGTCAGGGGCTCACCGGTGTCGGCCGTCAAGGAACGCGAGTAGCCGAGGTGGTACTTCACGTCGCCGTCGAAGTCGCCGTCATCGTCGTACGCCTTGCCTTCGAATTCGGTGAAGATTTCGGCGTAGGGCTTGCCGAGGATGTGGGCGAGGGTCGACAGGCGGCCCCGGTGGGCCATGCCGATGACGACCTCGCGCACGCCGCGGGTGGAACCGTCCTCGATGACCGCGTCGAGCGCGGCAATGAGGGATTCGCCTCCCTCGAGGGAGAAGCGCTTTTGGCCCACGAATTTCTTCTGCAAAAACTCCTCAAACAGCGTCGCCTGGTGCAGCTTTTTCAAGATCTGCATCCGGTCCGCCTCCTCAATCCGCGGGCGGTTCCCCAACTCGATGTGCTCCCGAATCCAGTTCAAGCGGGGCAAATCGCGGATGAACATGTACTCGATGCCGATGCTGTGGCAATAGGTCTCCTCAAGGTGCGCCACGATTTCCCGTAGGGTCGCTGGACCGATCCCCGCCTCCGAGCCCGCCTGAAACACCGTATCGAGGTCGGCGTCGCTCAGCCCGAATTGTGCCAGGGCGAGGTCGGGCGTGTAGGTGCGGCGCGCACGAACGGGGTTCGTTTGGGTGAACAGGTGGCCGCGGGTGCGGTAGCCGTGGATCAGGTCAAGGACTTGGAACTCCTTTTTTGCAACGGGGCTTGCGGCTTCTTCGCCATACGTGGCGAGGGCGAGGTCAAATCCTTTGAAGAAATGCCGCCAGGTGGCGTCAACCGATTCGGGGTCTGCCAAATACCGCTGGTAGTGGGCCTCAAGCGCCGTCGGCTCAAGTTGGCTCAGGAAGTCGAGTGTGTCCATGTGGACGGGGAGAAGGGTTTGACGTGCAAAGATACGAACGGCATTCGGGGCGGCCATGCGAATTGCCACCTTCCTGTTGTGCCGCACGCGAAAAGGTCCACGGCGCGCGTTGTGCTATTGTTCCAAACACCTTGAACCCGATGAAACGCATCCTGTGGGCCTTGCTCGCCGTCCTCTTGTTGGGGCTGCTCCTGCCACAACCTTTTCAAAACCCCGTGGAAGGGGGGCGCAAAAACGACATCAACCCCAAAACCTTCTGGGCCTACCCATGGGGCCGTTCGGTCACGCACAAAGGGGTGGACGTGTTTGGCAAAATCGGCACCCCCATCCGGCCAGCCACCCCTTCGCTCGTGCTGTTCGCCGGCGAGAACGCCATCGGTGGAAACGTGGTCTTGGCGCTCGGGCCCAAGTGGCGCTTGCACTACTACGCGCACCTCGATGAAATCCAGGCCACCCCGTTCTCGTTTGCGGGCCCTGACACCCCCATCGGTACCTTGGGCGACAGCGGAAACGCCGCTGGGCGACCGCCCCATTTGCACTATTCCATCGTCACGCTCATCCCCTACCCCTGGCGCATCGACAGCGACAGGCAAGGGTGGAAGAAGATGTTTTACCTGAACCCGCTCGACTACCTCGAATGAGGTCACTCCCCGCCCTTGAGCTCGTCGAACTTGGCCTGCATGGTGGGGTTGCCGTGGGTCAGTCGCTTGATGCTCAATTCGTCCGCCTTGTCGTTGGCGAGCCGCAGCTGGTTTGCTGAAGCGAGCAGCGCTTTTTTTGTTTTCTCGAGGTGGTCGATGGTCTTGTCGATCTCGCCGACCGCCCGTTCAAAATGCTCGCTGGCGATGCGGTAATTCCGGCCGAACCCTTCTTTGAACTCGAGCATCTTCGCCTCGAAGTTGGTGATGTCCACATTTTGGTTGCGCACCCGGGCGAGTTCCGCCTTGTACTCCATCGAATTCATGGCCGCATTCCGCAGCAGGGTGATGATGGGGATGAAGAATTGGGGCCGCACCACGTACATTTTCGGATAGCGGTGGGACACGTCCACAATGCCTTGGTTGTAAAGTTCGTTGTCCGACTCCAACAGGGAGACCAACACCGCGTACTCGCACCCTTTTTCCGTCCGGTCCTTGTCCAGTTCCTTGAAGAAGTCCTCGTTGCGCTTCTTCGTTTTCGTCTCATCCGCCTCGTTTTTCATCTCGAACATGATGGAGACGATTTCGTTTCCATTTGCGTCGCTTTCTTTGAAGATAAAATCCCCCTTGCTGCCGGTTCGGGCATCGTTGTCCTTCTCAAACACCGCGCTCTTGAAGGCGGTGGATCGCAATTTTTCGAACTCGATTTGGCAATGCTGCTCGAGGGTTTCGCCGAGCATTTTTGTGGAGAGCTTTTGCTTCAAATCCCGTTGGCGCACCAATTCTTCCTCGCGGGATTTGATGATCTCGTCCTTGGCCGCGAGTTGCACCGCGAGTTCGTGCTGCAACCGCTTTTCGATCAACTCCGCCTCGGTGTCCTTCGACTGGAGCTGGTGCTTGAGCTGGTCGCGCTCCCGTTCAACGGCCTGAACGGCCTCTGCAACCTGCAGTTTGCGGGCCATTTCCGCTTCTTGCAATTTCGCCGCCACCGCCGCTAGCTCCTTGTCTTTTTGGGCGAGTTGCTCGGCTAGCATGGCTTGGTTTTGGGCCTTCAAGGTGGCTAATTCCTGGTCCTTCTGCAGCACTTCCTCACGCATCGACTGCCGCAAATTGGCCTCCGCAAGTTCCACCGCACTGCGCTTCTCGCGATCGGCCACAGCGAGGCGCTCCTTCAACTCTTCCGCAAACCGGTGGTCGCGCACTTGGCGCAGGATGTCGGCGTACCCCGCATCACTCAATGCAAAGGAATGTTGGCAATGGGGGCAAGTAACTTCACTCATGGCTTGGTTTTTTTTCAAAAATATGTGCGCGCCCATTGCGGCGCATCACAAACAAATTGAAATTCGCGTCACGAAAACATCGTTACGAAACTTTCGTAACAAATAGTTCGTATCCTTGCCGCATGAACCCGTTCATCCTCCAAGGTTACCGCGGCCCCGACCTCTTCTGCGACCGCATGCACGAACTCGCGGCGTTGGTGAACCACGCTGACAACGGCCGCAACATCGTCCTGTACGGCGAACGGCGCATGGGCAAGACCGCCCTGCTGCGGCGGTTGCTCGACGGCCGACCGGGGATGCTGGTGGATCTGCTCTCCTGCCAATCCCTCCACGAGGCCGTCGAAAAAATCGCCCGGGCACTGGTCGAACGGGAGGGCGTCTTGACCCCGCGCAATCCCGGGCTGTGGCAGCGGCTGCTCGCACAATTCGAGGTGCGCATGACCGTGGACCCCGTGACGGGGATGCCGAGCGCATCGCTCCGCTTGGGACGGGAAGCGGCGGCGGCCCCCGCCCTCGAGCGCATCGGTGCGTATTTGGCCCGCCTCGAGCCCGGGTTCATCCTGTGCCTCGATGAATTCCAGCAGATTACGCGATTCGATGGGGACCACGCCGAAGCCATTTTTCGGGAATGGATGCAGGCGTTCCCGGAGGTGCGGTTTGCCTTTTCAGGCAGCCACGGCAGCATGATGCGCGCGATGTTCAGCGAGCACAACCGCCCGTTTTACCAATCCTGCGAAATCATGGAACTGCTCCCCGTCCCGAGGGAGGAGTACGGGGACTTCATTCAGCGGCATTTCGCCGCGGATGGCCGCCACGCCGCGGATGAGGTGGTGGACGCGGTATACGATTGGGCGCGAGGGACGACGCATTGGATCCAGTCGCAGTGCAACCGGTTGTACGACCGGAAGGGCCCGCCTACGGTGGCGGACGCCCGGGAGGTACAGGAAGCCGTTTTGGCCAGTCATCAAGGCTACATGGGCCAAATCTTGAATCAGCTTCCCACCGCGCAAGCCGCGTTGCTCAAGGCCATCGCGCAACACCCCAACGGGGTCCCGCAACCCACGGCCATGGCCTTCCTCCAAGCACACAACCTGCCGGCGGCGAGCAGCGTGAACTCCGCACTCAAAGGACTCGCACACCACAACCATGTCATGCGCACATCCGACGGCGCGTGGCAACTCGCCGATCCGCTGTTCGCCGAATGGCTCCGTCGCGGTTGATCAGAAGTTGACGGCCGAGGAACTCCGCAGCTCGTCGTACAGCATGGCTTGGCCCACCAAAATCATCGGCGTGGTGAAGAGCACACCCACCCCCAAGCAGAGCAACCCCAACAGGGTCAACAAAAACGCGAGCAAGCCAAAACCAAAGACCTTCCAAAAGTGGCCACCCTTCCACACCAGCTCCCAGCTCGCCTTCAGCACCTCAGGCGCCTCCAAATCCGGGCGGTCCAGCGCTACGTAATACGCCATGCTCAGGCCCACGCCCGCAATGATGCCCGGAATGACCAACAGGACCATCCCGATGCCCACGGCCAACGCCACGAGCAACCCGATGGCCATGGCCCGCACGAATTGGTGAAACCCGCTGAAGATCTCCTCGAACGGAGGTTGTTCCCCCCGCGCAATGGCCAGGTAAAACTTCGATTGCCCCAAGCCGAAGGGACCGGCGAGGATGAGCGGCAAAACGCCGGCGGAAAAGGTGCTGCCGATGCTCGAGAGGATGCCCACCACGAGAAAGGCGCCGATGGCAGGGAGCCATTGCCCGCTGAGGGGGGACCGGCTCGCAGAAAGGAGGTCGTAATTGCTGCGCATGCGTGAGATTTGGGCCGGAAGTTAGACCAAACCCCGTTTCACCGGTAACTCAAGCGCGTCCAAACTTTCAACGCTGCCCGCTGCAGGGCCAACTCCGCCAGCTGGCCTGCCGCCTCCTCGCGGTCGTGGTCGTGCAACACACGCCGCACGCGCTCCTCCCCCAAATCCAAGCGGTAAAACGCGGCAAACACTGGCCCCGGATCGCCCTCCAACCCCGCCGAAATCACGTCCTTCAACAACGGCCCCACCCCGATTTTCGCGTTCCGGATGCGGTCCTCATCGAGGTCGAAATCCTTGGCCAACTGCTCAACCACCCGGTGAACGAACGCTTCCGTGGTCACTCCCGCCGGAAGGTCCCGGCCTGCCAACAACCCGTTCATGCGTTCCGGGTCACGATGTGATCGGCGATGGAATCGAACGCCGCGTGCCACTCCGGAGCCAACGCCAGCGCCTCCAATTCCCGGCGCGCCGCCTCCACGTAAAGTGCCATCCGCTCCCGAGCGGCCTCCTCTGCCCCGGCCGACCGCATCGCTTCCTGCACGGCCGCCACCTTCGCTACCGGGTCGGACGCAGGCCCATCCCACCGCCGCACCGCATCGCTCACCGCATCGGTGTGCAGCCGCAAAAACGTCTTCTTGTCCGCCAAAATGTCCCCGCCGACTTGCTTGCCGGTTGCCGCGTCACCGAATGCGTCGAGGAGGTCGTCCTGCATTTGGAACGCCAACCCCAGCTGCTCGCCCGCCCGGTACCACGCGCTCACCCGCCGCTCCGAGGCCCCCGCTACCGCAGCACCCATGGCCAGCGATGCCGCCAACAGCACGGACGTCTTCAACCGGATCATCTCGAGGTACTCGGCCACGTTCACGTCCCCGCGCTGCTCAAAGGCCATGTCGCTCTGTTGGCCGATGCACACCTCCAAGGCGGTGGCATTGAAGAGCGGCAGCACCCGCACGAGTGCATCGGGTGCCAACTCGCTCAGCGCCACGTGGGCCAGCGTGTACATGGCATCTCCGCTCAGGATGGCGGTGTTTTCGTCCCATTTCGCGTGCACCGTGGCTTGGCCGCGCCGCAAGGGGGCCGCGTCCATGATGTCATCGTGCATCAGCGTGAAGTTGTGGAAGAGCTCCACGGCGAGGGCTGCCGGCATGGCCGCATCGGCACCGGCGCCTTCGGCTTCCGCAGCGGCCAATCCGAGCACGGGCCGCAGCCGCTTGCCCCCGAGCGCCATGAGGTAATGGATGGGGGCGTATAGCCCGTCCGCCTCGTCGGCGGGCCAGCGGTCGAGGAAGGCCTCGATGCCGGCATCAGCCGTTCCTTTCAGGCGGTGTAACAAAGGATGGTTCATGTTCAGCGCCCGCGGCGGATTTGGTCCAATACGTAATCGCCATACCCCGACTTGCGCAACGGCTCAGCGAGGGCAGCGGCAGTGGCATCATCGATGTAACCCATGCGCCAAGCGATTTCTTCGATGCACCCAATTTTCAAGCCTTGGCGCGCCTCGATGGTTTGGACGTATTGCGACGCTTGGAGCAAGGACTCGTGCGTCCCTGTGTCGAGCCAGGCCATGCCGCGATCCAACTTGGATACGAACAACATGCCCGCCTCCAAGTACGCTTTGTTGACGTCTGTGATCTCGTACTCGCCCCGGGCGCTCGGCTGGAGTCCTTTGGCGATCTCCACCACATCGTTGTCGTAGAAATACAGCCCAGGCACCGCGAAATTTGACTTCGGTTGCGCGGGCTTTTCCTCGATGCTCAACACCCGGTCTTCGGGATCAAATTCCACCACGCCGTAGCGCTCCGGATCGGTCACGTAGTAGGCATAAACAATGGCGCCATCCGGGTCGGTGTTCGCCCGCAATTGGCGGCCGAAGCTTTTGCCGTAGAAGATGTTGTCCCCGAGGACGAGGGCCACCTTGTCGTTGCCGATGAAGGACTCCCCGATGACGAAGGCCTGGGCGAGTCCGTTGGGTTCTGGTTGTTCAGCGTACTCGAGCGACAGCCCGAGGGCCGCACCATCGCCAAGCAAGCGCCTGAAACCGGGCAAATCCTCGGGGGTCGAGATGATCAAAATCTCCCGGATCCCGCTCAGCATGAGGGTGGAAAGCGGGTAGTAGATCATCGGCTTGTCGTAAATCGGCATGAGCTGCTTGCTCACCGCCTTCGTCAAGGGCCAAAGCCGCGTGCCGGAGCCCCCGGCGAGGATGATGCCTTTCATGTGGCCAAATTACGGGCGCATCCGGCAGAATCCGAAATCAATCCCGGTCCTTCCGTTGGCGCACGAGCTCCTCGTGCCGCTCATCGCCCTTGCCCGGCGCCAGCCCCTGCCGCACCGCCAATTCCTCGAGCTCGATGTCCTCCTCTTCGTCGAGCAGCGAGAAGAACGGCTCGCGGAACGACTGGGTCGTCAGCACCTTTTCAAAGGCGAGCAACAACGACGGCAGCAGCAGCAGGTTCGTGAACATGGCCACGCCGAGGGTGATCGAGACGAGCAAGCCGAGCGAGCGGGTGCCGTCGAAGCCGCTCATGGCAAACATGAGGAAGCCGAAGAACAGCACGATGGACGTGTACATCATGCTCACACCCGTTTCCTTCAGGGCGAGGATGACCGCCTGCCCTATGTTCCAGGATTTGAGGTTGAGCTCCTGCCGGTATTTGGCCAAAAAGTGGATCGTATCATCCACCGAGATGCCGAAGGCCACGCTGAAGACCAAAATCGTCGAAGGCTTGATCGGAATGCCCGCCCACCCCATCACGCCCGCCGTGAACAGCAGCGGAAAGAGGTTTGGAACGAGCGCAATCAGCACCATCCGCGCCGACCGAAACAGCAGGGCCATCATGCCCGCGATGACGCAAATGGCCAGCGCAATGGAGATGCCGAGGTTCTTCACCATGTAACTCGTCCCCTCAAGGAAGACGACGCTCGTTCCGGTCAGGGTAAGGCGGTAGTCCTCCGCGGGGAAAATCGAATCGATGCGCGGCTTGAGGTCGTTGAGCAGGTCGCGCATCTCGATGGTGCCGATGTCCGCCATTTGGGCCGAAATCCGGGTCACCGCCTTCGCCGTGTCCATGAAGTTCGCCGCCACTCCTGCCGCCTCGTCCGACTCCGCCGCCGCTTGTTCTGTGCCCCGCAGGTACGGCCCGATGAACGAGCGCTCCCGCCGGTTCGGCAAGCGGTACCGCGCCGGGTCGCCGTTGTAGAAGGCCTGCATGGCGAACTTCATGGCGTCGCCCGCACTCAGCGACCGGCTGAACTCCGGGTACTCCGCGAGCAAGGCCTGCAACCGCTCCACCTTCGAGAGCATCGACGGCGAGGTCGCCTTGCCCGGCTTGCCCGTGTCGACCAGCACCTCGAACGGCATCGCCCCATGGAACCGGTCTTCCATCCACTTGAGGTCTGTGATGACCCGGTCGGTGTCGGGCAGGTCGTCGACGATGTTGCCCGTGGTCTGCATTTGGACCATCCCCGCGACACTGAACACGAGCACCCCCAGCGCGCCGAGGTACACCTTCGACCGGTGCCCCTGCACGATGTTCACCAGGTGATTTACCCACACGAACATCCACCGGCGGTCCAAATGCCGCGTGTGCTTCGGCTTCGGCGCCGGCAGCCACAGCATGAGCGACGGGATGACGATGATGCTGATCACGAACACCGCGAGGATGTTGATCGAGGCCACCACCCCGAAGTTCCGCAGCACATCGGAGTGCGTAAAAATGAACGTCGCAAAGCCGAGGGCCGTCGTGAAATTCGTCAGGAGCGTCGCGTTGCCGACCTTCACAATCATCCGCTGCAGCGCCATCATCTTGTTCCCGTGGCGCTTGAATTCCGCGTGGTACTTATTAACTAGGTAGATGCAATTGGGCACGCCGATCACGATCATCAGCGGCGGAATGAGGCTCATCAGCAGCGTGATGGGGTAGTCCAAAACCGCCATCGTACCCAACGACCACACCACCCCCGTGGCCACCACCACGAGGCTGACCCCCATGACGGTCGGGTTGCGGAAGAACAAAAACAGGAGCAGGGCCGTCACCAGCAGCGCCGCCCCGATGAAGTAGCCGATCTCGCCCTTCACCTTGTTCGTCATCTCGGTCCGAATGAACGGCAACCCACTGAGGTACAGCGGCTGGCCGTGCTCCGCACTCCACGCGTCAGCGAGCGCCGTGATGTCCTCCACCACCTTGCCGCGCTTCTCCGAGTTGAACAACTCCGCGTCGAGGAACACCATCATCAAGGTCGCGTCCGCCGCTTCGGTGTACAGGAATCCCTCGTAGAATGGCAAGTTCAGGACGGCCGCGCGGAGGCTGTCGGTGAAGGTTTGGTCCACCTCCCCCCCCACCTGCATCCGGCCCGGCGCCACCAGCGGACACACCACAAACCGGCGCTGCGCCGTGTCCTTGTCCAACGTGTAGGCATGCGTCACCGAGAACACGCTGTCGATCATCGGCAAAGCCACCGGATCCTTCACCCCGTTGTCCGTCGTGTCCACCCGCACGGGCAAAACGCGCACCGCTTCCGTCAACTCATACCATGCTTGCAACTTGGCCGGCTCCGTCAGCACCTCGTTGTCGGTCCCGATGAGCAGCACATTGCCCTCCGCCCCGAAGTGTTCGAGGAAGTGGGCGTACTCCAAGGCCGTCGAATCCGTGGCCGGCAACAGCCCCCCAAAGGTGTATTGCAACCGCACATCGGGAATCCGCAGCCCAAAAAACGCCGTCACCGCCAGCAGCACCAGCAACAGCAGGTTGCGGCGGCGAAGGACGAAAGAGGCGATGCGGTTCCACATGGGCAGATGAGTCAGGTGCACGCACGGAAGGCGTACACACCGGTTAGAATTGGCAAAGAAACGGAATGAAAGCGATTCCCCACTCGAACTCCCCGCCGTAACTTTGTGGCATGGAACGATTCGATGTTTTGGTCGTCGGCGGTGGGCCGGGCGGATACGTCGCTGCCATCCGCGCAGCGCAGTTGGGCAAAAAGACCGCCCTCGTTGAAAAGTACAGCACCCTCGGGGGCACTTGCCTCAACGTGGGCTGCATCCCGTCGAAGGCCCTGCTCGACAGCTCCGAGCACTACCACCAAGCCGTTCACCAGTTCGCTGAGCACGGCATCGGGGTCGAAGGGCTCGCACTCGATTTCCCCCAAATGATTGCCCGGAAGGCGGCCGTGGTGGAACAGACCACCGCCGGCATCGACTTCCTGATGAAGAAGAACGATATCACCCGGCTGGAAGGGTTTGGCAGCTTTGTCGATCCGCACACCGTGCGGGTGACGCCGGCGGAGGGCGAGGCGGTGGACGTCAGCGCCGACCACATCATCATCGCCACCGGATCGAAGCCGTCGGCGTTGCCGTTTGCCCAGCCGGACAAGGACCGCATCATCACTTCGACGGAGGCCCTGTCCCTCGCGGATCGGCCGCAATCCATGCTAGTCATCGGTGGCGGGGTCATCGGGTTGGAGCTCGGCAGCGTGTATGCGCGGTTGGGAACGGAGGTGCACGTGGTGGAATACCTCGACACCATCATCCCCACGATGGACCGGGCGTTGGGCAAGGACCTGATGCGTTCCATGAAAAAGCTCGGCGTCAAGTTCCACTTGCAGCACGGCGTGAAATCTGTGACCAACAACGGCGATTCAGTCACCGTCGTAGCGGCTGACAAGAAAGGCAAGGACGTGGAATGGACGGTGGATTACTGCCTCGTGGCAGTGGGGCGCCGCCCGTACACCGATGGGCTGAACCTCGAAGCCGCGGGCCTTGCGGCGGACGAGCGCGGCCGGATTCCGGTGGACGCGCATTTGCGCACGGCCGTTTCCCACATCTACGCCATCGGCGACGTGGTGCGCGGGGCGATGTTGGCCCACAAGGCCGAGGAGGAGGGCACCGCTGCAGCGGAATTCATCGCCGGCGAACAGCCGCACATCGATTACAACCTGATTCCGGGCGTCGTGTACACGTGGCCGGAAGTCGCGGGTGTGGGCCAAACCGAAGAGCAGCTCAAAGCCGACAGCATCCCCTACCGCGCCGGTTCCTTCCCGTTCAAAGCGAGCGGACGGGCGCGCGCTTCGATGGACACCGATGGCTTCGTGAAAGTGCTGGCCCATGCCGAAACCGACGAAATCCTTGGCGTGCACATGATCGGGCCGCGGGCCGCGGACATGATTGCTGAAGCCGTCGTCGCCATGGAATTCCGGGCCACCGCGGAGGACATCAGCCGGATGTCGCACGCGCACCCGACGTTCACCGAAGCCATGAAAGAAGCCGCCCTCGCGGCCACGGGCGACCGGGCCCTCCACGTCTAAACGCCCATGGCCTCCGCCGCACGCCGCCCCTTGCCGGACTGGAGCGCGATTTGCGCCCACGAGTCCCACGTGCACTGCCTGTTCGATGGGCGGGAGGAGGGCGTGACGTTGCTGGCCTTGGGGGCGGAACGCACCCTGCGCATCGAGCGGGAAGGACCGCAGACCCTCGCGGCGATGCAGCAGTTCATCGACGAGGCGCGCGGGGAGTGGGTGTTCGCCGTGTTGGGCTACGATTTGAAGAACAGCATCGAGGCGTTGCAGACGGAACGCGTGGACCGGTTGGACTTTCCGGTGGCGGCGTTGACCGTGCCGCGGGCCGTCATCCGTTGGGATGCAGCCGGGGGCCAAATCGTGCACGGAGCGAGCGACGAGGCCGCCCAAGCCGCCCTCGAAGCGCTGGAGCGCTCGGCGGAACCGGACGAGCCGGCCGCCCCTGGGGTGGTGATGCGGCCCCATTGGGACGAGGCGACCTACGCGCAACGTTGGGGGCGGGTGCAGCGCCACCTCCGCCGCGGGGACATCTACGAGATGAACTTGTGCATGACGTGGTCGGGGGACGGGGAGCTTGAGCGGCCGTGGGACGTGTTCCGGCGGTTGCAGGGGCGGACCCGGGCGCCGTTTTCGGCCTTTGTGCGCGTCGATGAATGCTACGCCCTCGGCGGCTCGCCCGAACGGTTTTTGCGGCGGCGGGGCAGGGAGTTGCGGTCGGAGCCGATCAAGGGCACGGCGCGGCGCGGGCGCGATGCAAGGGAGGATGCGGATTTGGCCTACGCCTTGCAAAACGACCCGAAGGAGCGCGCGGAAAACATCATGATCTGCGACCTCGTGCGGAACGACCTGAGCCGCGTAGCGGAACGGGGCAGCGTGCACGTGCCGGAACTTTGCGGCATCCACACCTTCGAAACCGTGCACCAAATGATTTCGACGGTGACCTGCAAGGTGCGCCCCGAGGCGACGTTCACCGACATCCTGCGGGCGACGTTCCCGATGGGTTCGATGACGGGCGCGCCCAAAATCCGGGCGATGCAGCTCATCGACGAGTTGGAAGCCAATCGGCGGGGCTGGTATTCCGGCGCCATCGGCTACCTCGCGCCGGACGGGGACTTCGACTTCAACGTGGTCATCCGCACCGTGCTCCACAACGCCGCCACGGCGAAGACGAGCTTCCAGGTGGGGGGCGCCATCACCGCGGCGAGTTCGGCCGAGGGGGAATATGCGGAATGCCTGCTCAAGGCGCGGGCTTTGTTGGACGCATTGGGCAGCGATGGACCTCGTTGAGCCGCTGCGCCGGCTGGGCTGGCAACCGGGGGAACCGGTGGTGCTGGCGGTGAGCGGCGGAGCGGATTCCATGGCCTTGTTGGAACTGGCGACCCGGGCGCGGCTGAGCGGCTGGGTGGCGCACATGAACTACGGGTTGCGGGGGGCGGATGCGGTGGCGGATGCGCAGTGGGTGGTGCGGGAGGCGGTGCGGCGTGGGTGGCCGTGCCGGGTAGCGCACCGGCCGGTGGGGAAGGGCAACGTGCAGGCGGAGGCGCGGAAGGCGCGGTACACCTGGATGGAAGCGATGGGGGCGTGGGTGCTGACGGCGCACCATGCGGACGATCAGGCGGAGACGGTGCTGTTGCACGTGATGCGGGCGGTGGATCCAGTGGCCGCGTTGGCAGGGATGCCGGCGAGGCGGGGGATGGTACTGCGGCCGTTGTTGCAGGTGCGCCGGGCGGACTTGCGGACGTGGGCGGTCGCGCAGGGCGTGCGGTGGCGGGAGGACGCGTCGAATGCGGAGGGCGCGTACTTGCGGAATCGCGTGCGGCACGAGGTCCTGCCGCTGTTGGAGGAGCTGCGGCCGGGCACGGTGGGGCATTTGGGCCAAATCAGCGCGCGTGCCCGCGACCTCGCCACCGACCTCGCCCCGTTCAAAGCCCCGGCCGACCCGAACCGGTTTGCCCTGGCGCCCCGTGCCGCCTTCCACACCGAGCGGCTTTGGGCTTGGGGGCGGCTCCACGGGGTGTCCGGCTCCGTGCTCGCAGGGCTCGCCAACCCCGGGGCATTCGTGGACGTGGCGGGTGGGCGCATCACCCGCGACCGGGACGCCCTCGTCTTCGCCGCCGCCCGGGACGGGTTCGAACCCGTGTCCATTCCGCGCCCGGCGCAGGGCGGTGCCGCCGCGGGGCTGCATTGGGAGGTGCTGGAGGGGCAGCCGGCCGAACCGCGGGTGGATCGGGCGGCGTGCCTGCTGGATGCCGATGCGGTGGTTTGGCCCCTCACCCTGCGCGTGTGGCAGCCCGGCGACCGGATCGCCCCCTTCGGATTCGATGGCCACCAGCTCATCAGCGACCTGCTCACCCAAGCGAAGGTGCCGCCCTCCGAGCGGGCCGCCCACCGCGTCCTCGTCGACGCCGCCGGCACCGTCCATTGGCTCGTCGGCCTCCGCGCCAGCCGCGCCGCCGCCCTCACCCCCCCCACGCAACAAACCCTCCGATTCACCGCCCCATGACCGGTCGCCCCCTCAACGCGGAAGAACGCGCGGCAGCGCACCGCATCCTCCTCATCCTCAGCGGCTTGTTCATCGCAAGCCTCGTGACGTGCAACCTCATCTTCCGCAAGTTCTTCACTTGGGAATTCGCGGGACTCACCTTTGAACAAAGCGTGGGGCTGCTCCCCTACCCCCTGACCTTCCTCGTCACCGACCTGATCTCCGAGCTCTACGGCCGGCGCAAGGCGAACCAAGTCGTGGTGGCCGGCCTCGTCGCCTCGGTCTTCGTGCTCGGCATGGTCCTCCTCGCCCAAGCTGCGCCGGCGGCCACTTGGTCCCCCGTCAACGACCAGCAGTTCACCGACGTCTTCGGCCAAACCACCCTCGCCGTCGGCGCCTCCATGGCAGCCTACCTGCTCGCCCAGTTCGTCGACGTCCGCATCTTCCATTTCTGGAAAGCCCTGACGCGCGGCCGCTTCCTGTGGCTTCGCAACAACCTCAGCACCATCCCGAGCCAATTCCTCGACACCACCACCGTCCTCCTGCTGCTGTGCGCGGTCGGCGAAATCGAGTGGGGCCTCTTCGGTACCCTCCTCCTCAATGGATTCGTTTTCAAGGTATTGGTCGCCCTTGCCGACACCCCACTGGTCTACCTCGGGGCGTGGATGGTCCGCCGGCGATTCGGCCTCGCGCTCGGCGAGGAGCTTAACCTTTAATGGGGGCGCAGATGCGGCCGGCGCAGTATCTTCGCGGGACCATGTTCAAGAATTTGCGACACATCGGCGGTGGAGCGTTGGCTTTGGCCTTCCTCATCACCCTGTTCACTCCCTTGCTCGTTTCAGGCCAAATCCTGGACCCCGTCAAGTGGCAAATCGGCCTCCACCCCTCCACCGAATCCGGCAAAACCGACCTCGTTTTCCACGCGAGCGTCGAGCCGTGTTGGCACATCTACAGCCAGCACCTCGAGAACGACATGGGTCCGCTGCCCACGTACTTCGAGCTGCAACTCCCCGCAGGCGTCACCTGGGATGGCGAGGTCCGCGAATGCGCGCCCCTTACCGAGTACGACCCCAACTTCATGATGGACCTGAACTTCTTCGAAGAGGAGGTCTTCTGGGTCGCCCAGCTCGACCTCAGCGAGGCAGCCGCGACCGATTCCATCAAGGGCTTCCTGTCCTTCATGGTCTGCGATTCCGCGCGCTGCTTACCCCCGGAGGACATTGACTTCGCAGTGGCCCTCGGGTCGGTCGGACCCGCCATCAGCGACTACTGCCCGCCGTCGCAACACCTGTGCCATGGCGCCGACGAGGAACAAGGCGAGCCCGCCGCAGAAACGCACGAAGGCGGCGATCAGGAGGAAGGCATTTGGGGCGTTTTCTGGCTCGGCATGCTGCTCGGGTTCGCGGCGCTTTTCACGCCGTGCGTGTTCCCGATGATCCCGATGACGGTGAGTTTCTTCACGAAGCAGAGCAAGACCCGCGCCCAAGGCATCCGGAACGCCATGATCTACGGCCTGTTCATCATCTTGATCTACACGGGGCTGGGGCTGTTGTTGACGGCCATCTTCGGCCCGGACGTCTTGAACGTCATTTCCACGAACCCTTATTTCAACGTGTTCCTATTCATCTTGCTCGTAATTTTTGGCGCGAGCTTCCTGGGCGCGTTCGAGATCCAACTTCCGGCGAGCTGGGCTAACAAAACCGACCAAGCCGCCGACCGGGGCGGCATCGTCGGCATCTTCTTCATGGCCGCCACCTTGGCGATCGTTTCGTTTTCGTGCACGGGTCCCTTGGTGGGCAGCGCCCTCGCGGGAGCGGCAACAGGTTCTTACGCGGCACCGACGGCCATCATGTTCGGTTTCTCGCTTGCCCTGGCCCTTCCGTTCGCGCTCTTCAGCGCCTTCCCCGGCTGGCTGAATTCCTTGCCGCAATCCGGCGGTTGGTTGAACAACGTGAAGGTGGTGTTGGGTTTGGTTGAGATCGGGTTCGCCTTCAAATTCCTGTCCAACGCCGATCTCGTCTTGCAACTCGGCTTGCTGCAGCGGGAACTCTTCATTGCCATTTGGGTGGCTGTTTCGTTGGCCATCGCCTTCTACCTCTTCGGGTGGATTGTGTTGCCGCATGACAGCGACAACCGGCGCATCGGGGTGTTCCGGTTCTCCATCGGCATGATCGCCTTCATCTTCGCGATTTACCTGTTCCCCGGCATGTGGGGCGCTCCGGTGAAGCTGATTTCCGGGTTCCCGCCGCCTGCGTTTTACAGCGAATGGCAGCATGGGGTAAGCGCGGACGGCGGGTCCCACGCGGGGCACGTGGAAGCACGGTTCACCGATTACGAGGAAGGGCTCGCTGCGGCGAAGGCGGAAGGCAAGCCGGTGTTGTTGGACTTCACGGGATGGGCGTGTGTGAATTGCCGGAAGATGGAGGAGCAAGTTTGGCCCAATGCAGAAGTCGCGCGCATCCTCACCGAAGACGTGGTGCTCGTCAGCTTGTACGTGGATGACCGGCAAGCCTTGCCCGAAGACGAACAACGCGTCGAAACCTACGGCGGCAAGGACTTCAAGATCCGCAACATTGGGAACAAGTGGAGCTACCTGCAGGCATCGAAGTTCAACCAAAACGCCCAGCCGTTCTACGTCATGCTCGACCATGCGGGGAACCAAATCGGCGGCTCAGCCGGCTACGACCCCGACCCCGAGCTCTTCATCGCATTCCTCCAAGAAGGCCTCGCTGCATTCCACTGACACCCATGAACCCTGCGCCCGCGTCCGTGAATTCCATGTGGCGGTGGCACGTCCGATGACTTCCTTCGTCCCATGAAAGCAAATCAAGCCATACGATCGCATTTGGAAGAGGCCGCTCAACTGCTTGAGCGGGTGCTGGGCGATGCGGCATTCCTCGAGTCCGTGGGAGCGGCCGGGCAGGTGCTGGTAGAAACGTTGGAACAGGGAGGAAAGGCCCTTTCGTGCGGCAACGGAGGGAGCATGTGCGATGCCATGCATTTCGCCGAGGAGCTGAGTGGGCGCTACCGGGAAGACCGGAAAGCGCTGGCGGCGCTTTGCTGTTCGGATCCTTCCCATTTGACGTGTGTGGGCAACGACTACGGCTTCGACCAGGTGTTTGCGCGTTATATGGAAGCCATCGGGCGGCCGGGTGACGCCTTGTTGGCCATCAGCACGAGTGGCAACTCCGCGAACGTCGTGGCGGCTGCGCGTGCGGCCCAAGCGATGGGCATGCGCGTCATCGCCCTGACCGGCAAATCCGGTGGCGAACTGGCGGGGTGTTGCGATGTGGAAGTGCGCGTGCCTTGGGACGGCTATGCCGACCGGGTGCAAGAAGTGCACATCAAGGTCATTCACAGCCTGATCGATCACGTGGAGCGCGCGCTCTGCTAATCCGTTTCGAACATGTTTGTGCGCACGTACGGCGCCGCTTCGCGCGGGGTCGATGTCCTGCCCGTGTCCATTGAATTGCGATCGGGCCGCGGCATCCAGTTCCATGTGGCCGGCATGAGCGGGTCCCTCGCCCGCGATGCCTTCCTGCGCATCCGCGGGGCCCTGCAGGCCGGGGGGTGGTCGTGGCCGCGGGAAGCCTTGACGGTGAGCATCAGCCCGGGCAATGCCAGTTTGCACCCGGAGGATTTGGACCTGCCGTTGGCCTTGGTGGTGTTGGCCCAAATCGGAGCCATCCCCGCCCACCGCATTGCCCACCTTTGCAGCGCGGGCGCCCTCGGCCTCGACGGCTCTTTGCGCGGCCACCCCAGCAGCGCAAACGCGCCCCTGGCCGCGGTGGAGGCAGGTTGTTCGGCCACGGTGGTCGCGGCCCATGTGCTTCCAGCCAGTTCAGGGAGCACAGCGGATGCCCCGCTCTACGGGGCCCAGCACCTGACGGAGGTCGTGGAGCACTTGCGGGGCACGCGGCCTTTGCCACGGTGGGTCAGCCGGCAAGCTTCGCCGATGGCCGCGACCGAAGTGCGCTTGGAAGACGTGCACGGCGACGACCACTTGCTTCGGGGCCTGCTGCTTGCCGCCGCGGGCGAGCACCATGTGATGCTGTTGGGATCCCCTGGAACGGGCAAATCCACGTCTGCACGGGCGCTGCACGGGCTGCTTCCGGCGCTGAGCCCTTCGGAAGCCCAAACCCTCCGGCGGTTGCACGCCGCCAAAGGTCTCATCCGTTCCGACCCCTGGGCACCCCCCTTGCGCAATCCACACGCGGGGAGCGGGGTGGCCGCCCTCATCGGATCGCGCGCTGCCGGGCGCCACGCCTTGGATGGCTCGGCGGCCTTTCTGCCTGGGGAACTGACTTTGGCCCACCGGGGCTTGTTGATTCTAGACGAGTTGCCGGAATGGTCACGGCCCGCCATGGAAACGCTGCGCGTTCCGTTGGAGCGCGGGGTGGTGGAACTGGCACGGGCGGCGGGCAGCACCCAACTCCCGGCGCGCAGCCTCGTCGCCGCGACCGCCAACCCCTGCCCGTGCGGGTACTTCCTCGATGCCGAGCGCCGCTGCCGGTGCACCCCGGCGCAAGTGCGGAACTACCTCAAGCGCCTGTCCGGGCCCCTGGTCGATCGATTCCCCATTCACCTCGAGACCCGCATGCCGTCGCTCCAACCCGCGGCATCACCCGGCCTCACCACCGAAAGCGCCCGGGAAATCGTCCAACGGGTGCGGGGGCGGCGTCCCCACGGACTGCCGTGGACCGATCCCGCGGAAAGCCACCTGGCCATGGCCATGCGGCGGTGGCGGTTTTCCGGGCGGGCCTTGGCCGCACTGCGCAGTGTCGCATTGACCCACGCCTTGATCCGGGAAGGGAACGAAATCACTGAGGAAGATGTCGGGGCCGCTTTGCAGTACCGCGTATTCGACCGAGCGGAATGGCTCGAATCCGCTTGGGACCCCCAGCGCCCCAAACACCGCGGCTGATTCGCTACCTTCCCATCATGGAACACGCCCCCCTCATCCTGCCTGCACGCGGCCACCACCCGCTCATTGACGCCACATGCTGGTTGGCCCCCAACGCGACCGTTGTGGGCGAGGTAAAGCTGGGGGCTGATTCCACGGTTTGGTTCCAAGCGGTTGTTCGCGGCGACGTGGCGCCCATCACCATTGGAGCGCGGGTGAACATCCAAGACGGTGCCGTGATCCACGGGACGTTTGAGCAGTCCGAAACCGTGCTCGAAGACCGGGTGTCCGTCGGGCACAAGGCCATCGTCCACGGGGCGCACATCGGGCGGGGAGCGCTCATCGGCATGGGCGCCGTGGTCATGGACGGCGCCGTGGTCGGGGAAGGTGCCGTGGTGGCGGCTGGTGCGGTGGTGCTTGCCGGCACCCGCATCCCAGCCTTCACCCTGTGGGCCGGAGCACCGGCCCGGGAAAAGGGGGGCGTCCGAACGGAGCTGCGTGACCACCTGTCCGACACGGCGGATCGGTACGTCACTTACGCCAACTGGTTCCGCTAACGCTCAGCGCTTCCACAAATCCGTGGCCTCCAACTGGATGGCCTCACCAAAAAACCGGCGTGCCCCGAGGGCGAAAGAGTCCGTCCAATCAGACACCAAGAAACGGTGCGACGCGGTCGGTGCGACGCCGGGATGGCATTCCTCAAGGAACAAGGAGGCCACCGCTTCGGCGACCAGGGCCGGGCTGTCGACCACTTCGACCCGCTGGGGCAAGTGCGATCGGATTTGGTCCGCAATCAAAGGATAATGGGTGCAGCCCAACACGAGGGCGTCCACCTCATCGAACGCGCCATCCCCGAGGTACGCGGCGAGCAAGGCTTCGCTCACCGCCCCTTTGTGGAACCCCTCTTCGATGGCTGACGCGAGCAAGGGAGTGGCGCGCGCGGTCACCGCCAACCCGGCGGCCTCGAGCAGGCGCTGGTACAAGCCCGAGTCGATGGTGGCGCGGGTACCGATGACGCCCACCCGGCCAGCGGGCCAGCGGGACTTGAGGTACGCCACCACGGGCTCTACGACATCCACCACGGGGATGTCGGGGCCGACGGCATCGCGGACCGCATCGAGGGCATTGCTCGAAGCGGAATTGCAAGCCACCACGATGGCGCGGCACCCTTCGTCACGCAAATGGTGCGAGATGCGGGAGGCGTAGTGCCGGATGAGGTGGGGCGATTTCTCGCCGTACGGAAGGTGGGCCGTATCGCCAAAATACAACAGCGGCGAACCGGTCATCCGGTCCGCCACTGCCCGGGCCACGGTCAAACCGCCAATGCCCGAATCAAAAATGCCCAATGGACGCATGTCCGTTGTGCGCGGTGCTTACATGCCCAGTTTCGCGCGGATGGCAGGACCCGCGTCCTCGCCTCCCACGTAGACCGTTGCGCCTGCGCTCGTGTCAAAGATGTACGAGTAGCCCTGCTCTTCCCCCACGTTGTTGATGGCCTCCTGCACCCGCTCGATCATCGGCATGAGGAGCTCTTGTTCCATCTGTGCCAAGTCATTCTGTACCGTGGACGCGAATTCTTGAAGCCCCTGGTCGAGTGCTTGCAACTCACGCTCCTTCTGTTGGCGGATGGCGGCGGGCCATGTCTCTGCTTTCGACTGGTACTCTTGCAACTTGGTTTGGAGCTGCTGTTGCATGCTCGTCATCTCCATCTCGTACTCTGCGGCGCGCGACTCAATGGCCGCTTGGGCGTCGGCCCGTTCAGGGAGTTCCATCAAAATGGCTTGCGTATCCACGTGCCCCAACTTTTGGGCTTGGGCTGCGGTTGTCATGCCCATCACCAGGGCCAAGGCCATCATCAAATGCTTCATCATGTTCTTCATTGAAGTGCGAATGTAGTTTCAATCTCTCTTCTGCGCACAGGGCTGTGCACAAGCTGTGCCAAAATCAATCCTTGTTGCGGCTTGCGCCGGGCGAAATGCCCCCACGGGCTCCCTCAACCGCACCGCCGACGGCACCACGAACGGATTCCGTACCCCGGTCCATCGCACCGCGTGCTTTGTCAAGCAGCGATTCGCCGCCATCCCCTTCGGCGGGCTCCTCGGCTTCAATCGTCTCGCCGGGAACATAGCCCAACGCCTTGATCAGGCGGTCGGAAATGTCGTATTTGGGGTTCGTGTAGAGCATGTTGCTCTGGTTGCTCTTGTCAAAAATGACCATGTAGCTCGAACCGGATGCGATTTCTTTGAGCTCTTCGAAGATCAAATCCTGGATGGGTTGAATGAGTTCTTGGCGCTGGCGGAAGAGCTCGCCCTCTACGCCAAACTTCTCGCGCTGGAGGGCGCGGGCTTCTTCGCGCTTGGCCTGGATGTCCGACTCCCGCTTGGCGCGCATTTCGGGGGTGAGGAGGACGCGCTCAGCGCGGTAGGCCAGCTCGAGGCGTTCGACGGCCTCCATTTTGGCCTCGATTTCTGCCTGCCAATCAATGGCCAACTGGTTCAGCGTTTGCTGCGCCTCGGCATACTCCGGCACGTGCAACAACACGTAATCCGAATCGATGTAGGCGAATTTCTGGGCCCACCCCCCGAGGGTCAAGGTGGCGAGCAGCACGGTCAGCAGGGTCGTTTTCATGAGCGGTTGAAGATACAAAGGTCTGGGCAGGTAGGGGGCATCACAATTCTCCGATGTTCATGCCCATGCTGAAGTGGAATTGGCCGCGGGCCATGTTGGGCGCGGTGGGAATGTCGTCGAGGCGCCAGCCGTAGTCCAAGCCCAACAAACCGAACATCGGCAGGAAGATCCGCATGCCGACACCGGCGGAGCGGTACACTTGGAAGGGGTTGAATTCACGGGCGTCGGCCCACGTTTTGCCCGCGTCGAGGAAGGACAAGAGGTAGATGGTGGCGCTGGGGTTGGTGGACAGCGGGTAGCGGAGCTCGGCGCCGTATTTCGCGATGACCGGGGCGCCCGTGTTTTGGTTGGGCATGGTCAAGCTCAAATCGTCGAAGCCGCGCAAGTTGATGATCTCGCGGCCATCGAGCACGAATCCGCTCAGGAACACCCCGCCGAGGTAGAAGCGTTCGAACGGCGACAACCCCACCTCGCGGTTGTACTGCCCGATGAGGCCAAACCCGGCGTGCGTGCGCAACACCAAAGTCTTCGGGTTCTCGCCGGAAGATTGCGTGAGGGGCGTGTACCATTCGGCCTTCACCTTCCATTTGTGGTACTCCACCCAACGGAAGCGCTCCTGGTCCGACATGCCTTCGTAATCAATGCCGTCCCCGCGGAAAGCGGAATAGGGCGGAGTCGCCTTGACGGTCACGTTCACATTCGACCCCCACACCGGATAAATCGGGTCCGACACCGAGTTCCGTCCCAAGCTCCACGTCAAGGCCAAGTTGTTTGACACCCCGTTTGCGAAGCTGAAGAACACCCCGTAATCGTTCAACACAAAGTGCTGGTAGCTCAGGGCCGCCTGCATGACAAACCAGTCGTCCGGCTTCTTCCAGCGCTGGCCGAGGCCCACCTGCACCCCGGTGATGTTCAGGCTCTGGCGCAGGGGGTTGATTTCCCCGTCGACCTTGCGCGTTTGGCCGTTGGTTTGGACCGAATGCCAAGCGGAGAAGGAGAGCGAATTGGGTTTGCGGCCGCCCATCCACGGCTCCGTGAAGCTGAAGTTGTAGCTCTGGAAGAACAGGCCGTTCGACTGGGCGCGGATGCTCAACCGCTGGCCATCGCCCGTCGGAATGGGCCGCCACGCATCGCCGTTGAACAAGTTCTTGACGGAGAAGTTGTTGAAGCTGATGCCCAGGGTTCCGACGACCCGGCCACCGCCCCAGCCGCCGCTGAGTTCAATTTGGTCTGAAGGCTTCTCCTCCACGCGGTACTCGATGTCCACGGTGCCGTCTTCCGGATGCTGAATGGGGTTGATGCCGAACGCCTCCGGATTGAAGTAGTTGAGCTGGGCCAATTCCCGCTGCGTCCGAATGATGTCCGTGCGGCTGAACAAGTCGCCCGGCCGGGTCCGGATTTCGCGGTAGATGACGTGGTCGTTCGTCTTCGTATTGCCCTCCACAATGATCTTTCCAATGCGGAATTGCTTGCCTTCCATCATGCGCACCTCGATGTCGATGGTGTCGTTTTCAATGGAGGTCTCGACGGGCATCGCTTGGAAGGTCAAATAGCCATCGTCCTGGTACAAGGAACTGAGGTCCACGCCCTTGGGGTCCATGAACAGCCGCGTCTCGAGGCGCTCGAGGTTGTACACCTCCCCGGTCCGAATGCCCAAAATGGAATCGAGCTGGGTCGAGCGGTACTTCGTGTTCCCCGTGAACGTGATGTCGCCGAAATAGAAGGGATTGCCCTCTTCGATTTCAAACGCCACACCCACATCCCCTTCCGGCAAGCGGTAAATGGTGTCGCGCAGGATGCGCGCGTTGCGGTAGCCCTGGTTGTTGTACAGCCCGAGGATTTGTTGGCGCGCAGTGGCCATGTTCTCCTCCACGAACTTGGTGGACTTGAAAATCCGGAACCACGCCCGTTCCTTCAGGTCCTTCATCGCCCGCTTCACTTCCTTTTCCGAGAGTTGCTCCAGGCCCAAAACCCGCACCTCGCCCACCTTGACCTTCTCGCCTTTGTTCACTTCGATGCTGAGCATGGCGCCGTTCGCAAAAGCTGTGTCGGGCACCTGCTGGATGTTCACCTCCGCGTCCCAGTAACCCTTCTCGTCGTAATGGTCGAGGAGCCGCTTGCGCGCTGTGGCCATCACGTTTTCGTTCACGATGCGGCCGGTGAGGAGGTCCATTTTGCCCTTCAGCGTTTCCTGTTCGGAGCGGCTGACACCGGTGATGGTGTAACGGGTCAAGCGCGGCAGTTCCACCACGCGGATCACGAGGTAAACGTCGTCACCGCGGACTTCGGCGAGCTCGATGGACACGTCGCCGAAGAGGTCCTGCTCCCACAAGCGGCGGATCGCCTTGCTGACCTCTTCACCCGGAAGCGTGATTTCCTCCCCGACCTGCAACGCAGCGAAGAGCTTGATCGCCTGGACGTCCGAGTAGTCGGCCCCGAGCACGGAAACCCCCGCAATGCGGTAGTCGTGTGGCAGGTCCATGTTGATTTGGCCTGAAGCGGTAAATGCTCCTGCCACAGCCAACAGCAGGGCGCTCCCCACGCGTCGTAAAACTCCCATCATGCCTCCTGGTTCCATTCGTTGTGATTCGTATCTAAAAGTCCGCCAAACCGCCGTTCACGCCGCTGGTAATCGCGGATGGCCTCCAAAAAATGAGCCTCCCGGAAATCGGGCCACATCACGGGGGTGAAGTGGAATTCCGCGTAAGCCAGTTGCCACAGCATGAAGTTGCTGATGCGGCGCTCCCCACTGGTGCGGATCATGAGCTCGGGGTCCGGCAGGTCGGCCGTCGTGAGGTGGCGGTCCAGCGTCTCGGTGTCGATGTCCTCGGGGGCGACGCCTTCGCGCACGATTTGGCGCACCGCTTCGACGAGCTCCCATTTGGCACTGTAACTGAGGGCGAGGACCAAATCCAGGCCCGTCAAATGCGCCGTCCGCTGCTCCGCCTCGCGCAAGCCCTGCTGCGCCTCCTCCGGCAAGGACGACAAATCCCCGATGGCCCGCAGCCGCACCCCCTTGCTCATCAAGTCGTCGAGCTCGTGCACCAGCGTGCGCACCAGCAAATCCATCAGCGCATCCACCTCCTCCTTCGGGCGGTTCCAGTTCTCCGTGGAAAACGCGTAGAGCGTCAAGTACCGCACCCCCGATTTCAACGAAGCTTCCACCGCGGCACGCACCGAATCCACGCCGTGCATGTGTCCGAACACGCGATCCTCACCGCGGTCCTTCGCCCACCGGCCGTTCCCATCCATGATGATGGCCACGTGCTGGGGCACGCGGTCGGGCAAGATGCCGTGCGCACCAAGGAACTGCTTCTGCTCAGTGGTCGGTTGATTTTCAGCCATCAATTCCAACACGTTGTGGGTTTTTTGCCGACGCGGAAGGTGACGGATGCGGTGACAAAACCATAAGCATCATCGCGTCCGGGGTCGCCGCGCATGAGCCCCGTGTTGTTGTCGAGCGCGGTGGGGCGTTCAAGGGATTGGTCCGCAAGCTGAACCGACAAATCGCCTCGCTCATCGCTCAAAACAAGGGGGTCCGCATAGACGCCGCTGACGTCATCGAGGTAATCGTTCCAGGTCTTGCGAACGGCCCATTCCAAATTGAATCCAGCAAACGGACCCAAATTCACTTTGAAACCGAATCCAAACGGCAGCGCCAAACCGGTCAGCGCATAGGAGCCCACGCCATACGCCTCGCCCCACGAAGTGCCCTGCCCCTCCGTGCTGAGCGGTGCCAATTCAAACCACGTCCCGTCCAGTGCCGCCTCGGGCATGTGCGTGTAAACGCTCAACCCCGTGAGCAGGTAGGCGCAGACTTTGCGGCTGGGCGTGCCGATTTGGTAGTCGATGTAATTGATCTCGAGGATGCCACCGACTTCCGTGATGTGGTTCCGGAAATGCAAGTTGCGGTTGCGCTGCCACGCCGCTTCGCTGTCTGCGTCCCACGCTTCCACTCGGCCCGAAAGGATGTGCCCACGCACGCTCAGCCGCCGGTTCAAATTGCTTCGAAAGAAGCCCCCGTAGGCGACGTGCTTGCGCCCCCCAAAGTGCCCTCCTGGATTCAAATCCCCCATGTAATAGGACGTGCCGAGCATCAACCCCAACTCCTTCGAGCGATCGAATTTCCCTTGCGCCACACCGCTCGCCGGCGCCGCCAGCAAGCCCGTTGCAAGGGCCGACAACAAGCAAATTCTGAAAAGGTTCAATCGTTCCATCTCCGGCTGTCAACGCGCGAAAGTACAAGACATTGCCCGAACAGGCATGTGAATTTAGCCCAAATCCCGAAGCATCACCGCGTCCGCGGATCCACGCCCCAGTGCATCTTCGCCCGAACCGTGGAGAAAAACTCCTGGTGCTCGAGGTTGAGCAGGCGCAACCGGAAGGGGGCCGGGGTCACTTGGACGGTGGAGCCCGCTGCGATTTGGAACGTGCGCGAATCCAACCCGAGCAAGAACTGCTGCTCCCGGCCATCCGGCGTCAGCTCGAGCCGGCCCGTGAATGGCACCACGAGCGGGCGGTCGTTCAGGTTGTGCGGCGCGATGGGTGTGATGCTCAACACCTCCGAGCCTGGCATCACAATCGGTCCCCCCGCGCTGAGTGAATAAGCCGTCGAACCCGTCGGCGTCGCCACGATCAACCCGTCCGCCCAGTACGTGTTCACGAATTGGTCGTCGCGCGTCACCTCCACCGTCACCATGCTCGACGTGTCGCGCTTCATGACCGCCACTTCGTTCAATGCAAATGGGAAGTCGCTCAGGTATTCGCCGTCCACACGGACTTCCAGCATCGCCCGGTCTTCGTACCACACCTTGCCCGCGAGCACCGCGTCCATGGCTAGGTCCACTTCGTCCGTGCCCACGTTGGAGAGGAAACCGAGCCGCCCGGTGTTCACCCCGAGGACGGGCACCATGGAATGGCGGACCCACGTAGCGGCTTCCAGCACGGAACCGTCGCCGCCGATGACCACCATGAGGTTGCACGCGGCCACCTCCTCGGCCGTGGTGTACTCCCGCAAGTGCTCAGCGAGGTCCATGCGCTCGAGCAGCTCTTCCCGAAACGGACCGTTCACGCAGGGCGAGGGGTCGAGCTCCAACACCCGCCGCAGCACGTGTTTCACGGCGTCGTCGTAGGCCGCATCGAAGCGCTTTCCGAACAGGGCAATCTTCATCACTTACGTATTCAGGTACCGCATAAAGGCCTCGAACCGCTCCCGCATCTCCTCCTCGAGTTCCGGGCTGTGGAAGAAGGTTTGGATGGTGTAACCGAAGCGTTGGAGGGCGTCGAGCAGCGGCTCCACATCTTGCGTATTGAGCTTGAAGGTGACTTCTACCTTTTGGTTATCTGGCTGAGCCGCAACCGTGTAGGCCAAAACCCGCGCGCCATTCGACTCCACAATCCGCGCCATTTCCGACAAGCTCAGATCGACCTCCGGCACCTCCACCACCACGGTCCCCCCGACGTGGCCCCACGCCGCATCTTGCGCCAGGAACGTCAAGATCGCCGCCCGCGTCACCGCCCCGAGGTAATGCCCCTCCTTCACCACCGGCAGGACGTCCACCTCCGCCTCAACGAGCTTCGCCACCACATCGTACACGTGCAAATGCGGCGCCGCCATGACCGGCTGACCGAGCAGCAAGGCCATCGGCGTGGTCTCCTCCGCCTCGAGCAAGTCGTCCTCGTAGACCAACCCTTCAAACGCATCGCCGTCCACGAGCGGGAGCTGGCGCACCTTGTATTCGTCCATCAATTCGAGGACGCGGCCGACCGCATCGTCGGGCCGGGCGGTGGGCAGGTCCCGGTTGAGCAAGCGTTGTGCGTACATGAGGGGGTTTGCGTGTAATTTTGACGGCCGGTTTGGTCCGTTTCAAAACCGAAAGGTACATCATGACACGCCTCAGCGTCAACGTAAATAAAATCGCCACCCTGCGCAATGCCCGCGGAGGAGGCCTGCCCGACGTCGTCAAAGCGGCGGTGCGCATCCAGGAATTTGGGGCGCACGGCATCACCGTGCATCCGCGGCCCGATGCCCGTCACATCACGTACGACGACGTGCGCGCGCTGCGTCCCGTGGTGCACACCGAGTTCAATGTGGAGGGCTACCCCAGCCGGGATTTCCTCGACCTGGTGCTTGCAGTGAAGCCGGACCAAGTGACGTTGGTGCCGGACCCGCCGGACACGTTGACGAGCAACGCGGGGTGGGACACGGTGCGCCACGCGGCGTTTTTGCAGGAGGTGGTGATGGAGTTGCGGCAGGCCGGGATGCGGACGTCGTTGTTCCTCGAGACGGCGCCGCGGTTGGCGGACGCGGCGGCAGCTGTCGGTACCGATCGGATCGAGTTGTACACCGAGCCGTTCGCGGCGGGGTTCCCGGACCCGGCGGCGGTGGAGCCGTTTGCGCGGGCGGCGGAATACGCGCACGGGCTGGGCTTGGGCGTGAATGCGGGGCACGATTTGAATGCCGCGAATTTGCCGGCGTTTGTGCATGCGGTGCCGCATTTGGCCGAGGTGAGCATCGGGCACGCGCTGATTTCGGATGCCCTGTACGACGGGCTGGAGGCGACGGTGCGGCGGTACCTGGACTGCCTGCAGCCGCGGGGGTAGCGGGCGCTTGGGTGGGGCCTGGTTTTGGGCCAAATTTGCACCGCCATGCCCATCCCCATCTTCCACCGCTCACTCGGCGAGCCCGGCGCTCCCCACCTCATCATCCTCCACGGCCTGCTTGGCTCCTCCGACAACTGGCAAACCCTCGGAAAACGCTACGCAGAGACGCACCGGGTGTGGCTGCTTGACGCGCGCAACCACGGGCGCAGCCCCCACGATCCGGTGCACACCTACCCGGCCATGGTGGCCGATGTCATCGCATTCATGGACCAGCACGGCCTTGAGCGTGCGAGCGTACTCGGCCACAGCATGGGCGGAAAAACCGCCCTGCTCCTCGGCTTGACCCACCCCGAACGGGTGGAGCGGCTCGTCATCGCCGACATGGCCGCGCGCGCCTACCCCGTGCACCACCAGCCGATTTTCGACGCGTTGATGTCCGTGGATCTCGGCCGTGTGTCGGACCGGGGAGAGGTGGAGGCGGACGTGCGGCAGCGCCTCGGAGACCCCGCGATTGTCGCGTTCTTGATGAAAGGCCTGCGGCGCTTGAAAGCAGGCGGATATGCTTGGCGGGCCAACTTGCCCGTGTTGAACGCGGCCCTGCCGGAGGTCGTCGGGCCGGTGGAACTCAGTGTCAACACGCTGCCCACCATGTCCATCTACGGCACGCGTTCGCATTACGTCAGCGCCGACGACCTGGCCGCTTTCGATGCCGCGTTTTTGCAATTTGAGCACCACGCCATGGAAGGGGCGGGCCATTGGTTGCACGCCGAACAACCGGACGAATTCTTCGACGTCACAGCGGACTTTTTAAATTGAAACACCTAAGCAGTTGGTTTTCAGTCCCCGTCGATTCCGCGTAAAAAAACGTCCGAACCTTTCGGGGTACGCTCCGTACAGGTAGGCACATTCAACGAATTTTGAACAGCATGACTGCACCCGAAAACACCTTCACCTACCGCATCGGCGGCATGGACATGCTCAGCTGCAACTTGGCTGAGCCGGCACCCGGATTCGCTCCGGATCAAAAGATGAACTTCAATGTGCAATTGAAGCATCAAATCATGGAAAAAGAATCGGCCATCGGCGTGATTTGCATGATCAAAACCACCCACGAAGACAGCCAACAAGATTTGGCCCACTTCTCCGGCCGAATGGTCTTTCAAGTGGACGGTTTGGCGCAACACGCAAAGAAGGATGAGAACGGTCAAATCGCCATTCCCAAGGACCTCATCAACAACCTCAACGGCGTAGCGATCAGCACGATGCGCGGCGTGATGTGGAGCACCTTCAAAGGCACCTACTTGCACCGTGCGGTGTTGCCAATCGTGAACCCCGAAGGGTTCGCGCAAGGCCAGCACGCCTAATCCTGGTGCGTTTCGCGGAGCCAGCGGCGGTAAGCGCTGAACAGGCGTGACCGCGAAACGAAGCCCACATACTTGCCCTGAGCGACCACGGGAAGGTTCCACGCCTTCGTCCGTTCGAACTGCGCCATGACATCGTCCATGCGCGCGTGCACTTCGAGCGTGGCGAGTGGAGCCGCCATCAACTCGTGGACGCTCAGGGTTTCGTATTGGTCGCGGTCGAACATGATTTGGCGGATGTCCTGCAGGTCGATGATGCCGAGCAGTTCCCCGTCGGGGGCGAGGACCGGGTGGAGGTTGCGCGAGGAGCGGGCGATGATTTGGACCAAATCCCCCAACGTCGCATCCGGCGCCACCGCCACAAAATCACTCTCCACCTCATCCTTCAAGGACATCAACGTCAGCACCGCCTGGTCCTTGTTGTGCGAGAGCAAATCCCCGCTCTCCGCGAGTTCCTTCGTGTAAACCGAGTGCTTCAGCAGGTGGCGGGCCAACTGGAAACTCAACGCCGCCGTCAACATCACCGGCACGAACAAATCGTACCCCCCGCTGACTTCTGCTGCCAAAAAGACGGCCGTGAGCGGGGCGTGCAGCACCCCGGCCAACATCCCCGCAAGTCCGGCCAACACCGCATTGCCCACCGGCATCACATCCGCGCCCGCGAGCAAATTGAGGCCGACAGCGAACACGTAGCCCAACACGGCCCCCGAAAACAGCACCGGCGCGAAGACTCCCGCCACCCCGCCGGCTCCCACCGTGAACCCCGTCAGCACAGGCTTCAATGCCCATGCAGCCAGCAACACAAGGACGAGCAAGAGTCCCTCCGGGGCGAACAAATGGATGGCCATGTCCGCGGCCAGGCCCGTGGACACCCCATCAAACAACCCGTTGATGACCTCGTACCCCTCCCCGTACAAGCTCGGAAACAACCACACGGCTGCGCCCATGAGCACGCCCGCCAACGCGATGCGTATGCCCCTCCCTTTCACGCGGCGCATCCGGCCGCTCGACCAGAGGTAGAGTTTGGAGAACAGCACGCTTCCGGCCCCACTGAGGAGCCCCAAGCCCGCATAAAACGGCAACCGCGCGACCGCAAAAGCCGCCAAATCCGGCGCCGCCAACACGTCCTCGCCTTCTAGCAAAAACCAAGCGGTCAGCAGCGAACTGAGCGAGGCCAGCAACAACGGCACCAAGCTCCCTGCCGTCAGGTCGATCATGATGACCTCCACGGCAAAGATGATGGCCGCCACGGGTGCCTTGAACGTCGCTGCCAGCGAAGCCGCCGCTGCGCAGGCAATCAACAGCACGCGGCGGTTGAAGTTGCGGCGCGTTGCCGTGGCCACCTCTGAACCGAACGCCGCACTGGCCTGCAAGGCCGGGGCTTCCAATCCACCCGAACCGCCCAGCCCCACCGTCAACCAGCTCGCCAACAAGGGCGAGTACATCCACCTGCGCTTCAAGCGCCCCTGCCGGCGGCTGAGCGCGTGCAACGTAGCCGGCACCCCCGGTCCGGGGTGGTCCCCCTTCGCCCCGCGCCGAACAAACCAGGCCGTGGCCACCAAGCCCAGCACTGGTCCCAAGGCCAGCACGCCTTCCCAAGCCGTGACCTCCTGCACGCCAAGCAACCCCCGGCGCAACAGCGCTACCCCGTTCTTGAGGGCCACTGTCATGCCACCGGCCACCATGCCGATGACTGCTGCCCAAGCCAGCAGGGACTGCTCGCTTTTAGCCCAAGCCTTCAGCCACGGTTGCACACTCTTCCAGGTCGGCTTCCACATGCCGCAAAGGTATCAGGGAAAAAAACCGGTTGGAGATGTACCTTCGCGACAAACTGCAAAAACATGCCGAAACACCGCATCCTCGTTCCCTTCGACTTCACGCCGGTGAGTGAAGTCTCCATCGAACACGCCTTTGTCGTGGGCAAAGCCATCGACAGCGAGATCATTTTGCTGCACGTTGTTGGCAACAAAAAAGACTTCCCTGAATCGCGTGCCCGCATGGAAGCGTTGCTCGAGCGGTGCAAGAACAAGTACACGCACAACATCCGGTACACCATCCGCATCGGTTCCATTTTCGAAGAAATCGACGACGCGAGTGTTGAGGAAATGGCCAACCTCATCATCATGGGCACGCACGGATTGAAGGGCATGCAGTTCATCACCGGTGGGCGCGCGCTGAAGATTGTGACCAACTGTTCGGTGCCGACCATCATCACCCAGGAGAAAGGCATCCGGGAAACGGGGTACGACGACATCGTGGTGCCGCTCGACTTGCACCAAGACACGAAGCAGAAGCTCTCCATCGTGGCTGAAATGGCGACCTATTTCAAGGGGCGGGTCCACCTGATTTCGCCGGCGGAGGACGACGAATTCTTGAAGAACCAGCTCGACCGCAACGTCAATTACGCCAAAGATTACTTCGAGGATTTGGGCATAGAACACACGACCAAGGTCTCCGAGCACAGTTCAAGCGCCTTTGTCAAGGATGTCATCCGTTATGCCTCATCGATCGATGCCGATTTGATCAGCATCATGAACTTGCACGAGAAATCCCTCATGGGCATTCTGGGCCAAACTTACGAGCAGCAAGTCATCACAAACGAAGCCGAGATTCCGGTGCTGATTTTGAACCCGAAGGAAACGCGGGTTATCCGCAATTCCGTGTTCGCCCGGAATTGATTCAAAATGAACTGAAGAATGGCCGGCCTCCCACTCGGGGGCCGGTTTTTTTATGCTTCACACCCGGACAGCAATCACCAGCACGTCGTCCACTTGCTCCTCGTTTCCCTTCCAACGGTCGAAGGTCGTCTCGAGGATGCGCTGGATTTCCGGCATGGGCTGGGCAGACAACTCGACCAACAGCTCGCGGAACCGGCGGCGCATGAATTTCTTGCCGAGCGGCCCTCCAAATTGGTCCACGTAACCGTCGGTGGCCGCAACAATCAAATCACCGGGCTCCAAATCGAACTCCGTATTCGAATAGTGCGCTGTTTCAGGCAAGAATGAAGCGATGGCCATCTTGTCGGGATTCAACGTAATGACCTCTCGGCGGCGGACGATGTACAACGGGTTGTTCGCGCCGCTGTATTGGAGGACCATGTTCTCCATGTCGATGCTCGCCATGGCCAAATCCATGCCATCCTGAATCCCTGCATAGCCGCCCATCTCCCCCGCCGGTTCAGGCAATTCATCCGCCCCCACCTGCGCGGTCACGCGCTTGCCATATTGCTGGCTCAACACTTCCCACGCGATGCGGTTGAGGTGCGTCAGCATCTTGTCGGGCTGCGTGAACACCTTCGAAACCCGCTCCAACGCATTGTGTCCGATCAGGCTCATGAACGCGCCCGGCACGCCGTGCCCCGTGCAATCGATGGCCGAAAACATGCGCGCCCGGCCCGCCTTGTGGAACCAATAAAAGTCCCCCGAAACCACGTCACGCGGGCGATAAAACACCGCGTTTTCGAAGAACACCCGCTCGCGCTCGCCCTCCGTGGGCAGGATGGCCTTTTGGATCCGCACCGCATAATCGATGCTGTCCCGGAGGTCGGTGTACAGCGACTCGATGCGTGCCTTCTGCTCCTCCACTTCTGTGGTGCGCAACCGCACCTTGCGCTCGAGCTCCTTCTCGTTCGAAGCCAGTTCATCGCGCATTTTCAACAAGGCATGGCCCAAGGTGTCGTCCTCACTCAAGGGGATGTACTCCGTTTCGAAATGGCCCTTACCGACCTCGATGGAAAAACTCCGGGTGCGCTTCAACCCCTCCGCGAGCCGGTTTACCGCATTCGCCATCTCCCCGATCTCATCGGGGCCCACCTTCACCGGTTGGTCCGGTTGCACCCCCCTGCCCATGTACAGCAAGGTGCGCTTCAAATCCCGAACCGGCGTGAGGATCGAACGCGTCACCAAGGTGGCGATGACAATGCCCAGCATCAAGACGCCCACCGCCACGTTGCCCGCATACAAGCGGAGCCGAGAACTCAATTCATCCATCCGCGCCATTGAAAGCCGGGTGAGTTCCCGGTTGGCCGCATTCAAGCTGATGATGGCGGCATCGATGGCTTCGTAGACGGAACCGAGGCCCTCCTCCCCCGGGTTCATTTGCACTTCCCTCCGCGCCATCATGGGCAGGGCGGGGGTGTTGTAGGACTCAAACTCCGGAAGCAAGCGCTCAATCCGCTCGTACAGGATGATCATGTGCCCCAGGTGGTATTTCAAGTTGTCCCACTCCTGCTGCATCTCCGGAGACCACGAGATGGCGTACCGGTCGATTTGCTCCAGCTGAGCGGGAATGACGCTGTCCTGCAAGGCGAGGAGGCGCCGGCGTTTGGGATGGTCCGCATCCGCTTGAACGTAGAGCCACTGAATGATGTGCGACTCCGATTCAGCGATGGTCAACTCCAAATCGTGCAAGGCATCGAGGCTGGGGGTGAGGACCTCGTCGACTTGCGTGCTGAGCCGGGCATTTTCCACCAACGTGTTTCGGGTCAAAATGAATTGAACGGAAACGGCTACGCCAAACAAGCCAAAACCGATGCCCATTCGCCACCCAATGGGAAAGCGCAGGCGCCCAGTTCCGCTGATTTTCACGCCCGGCCGAGGTCCGGCATTGGTTCGCTCCCCGGCATCCTCAATGGGGGCACGTGTTGTACCAATGGAACCTGACCTGCGAATCATGCCGACAATTTAGGCGGAATGGCTTCGCCGTCAACGCCTTTCTTCAGCGGGCGTGAACCGCCGCATGTCAATAACCCCCGGATCAGCGTCCGCCCTTCAAGGCTTCCAATTCCACCCGGAACCGGTCGCTTTCCTCGCGCTGCTCCAACGCCCGGTGGATGATCATCAGGCCGTTGAGGGTCCGGGCCTTTTTTGGATTCAGCGCGTACGCCGATTGCATGGGGTCGAGGGCGCGCTTGAAAAACTGCACGCATTCGGATTGGATGCGCATCAATTCAGGCAAGGTCACCTGGTTGTCTATGGCCCGGATTTTCCGCACCCCTTCGTTGTACCAGGTCACTGCCAAATTGTAATGGGTGCGATCATCGTCAGGCCGCAGCGCTTCCGCCGCTTCGTAATGCGCGACGGCTTGCTCAAAGGCGGCCTGCCGCACCCCATTGCTGAGCCCGAGCGCGGGGTCGAGCAGTGCGCTATTGGCCTCCGCAAGCATGAAATACATGTCGAACTCTTGGTCTTCAAAACGGGCATCGGGATGCAATTGCGCCCACTCCGCCTCGTACCGCTTGAGTAAACCGAGGACTTCCGCATCGTCGCCCGGGGCGAATTGGATGACCCGTGCAGCCGCATCTTTCAGGAAACTCTCGGCCATGGCCTCCATGGCATTCACCAACGAGGCATCTATTTCCCCGCGGGCTTCCTGAAGTTGCAAGCTCCGCTGGAACGACTGGATCGCCCCCAACCGCTGGGGGTTGTCAATGGCGGGGTTCTCGGATTGCTTGTATTGCTCCTTGAGGGCAAACCCGAGGATGTACCATGCTTGGGGGTCGGCTTGGAAATCCCCAGCTACTGCCGGTCGCAACACCTCAGCGGCCTCCTCCCACGCCCCTTGATTGCCCAACACAATAGCCCGCTCCACAGGCGATTGGGCGAATGCCACACCGCCAAATGCCCACAGGCACAGCACACAAATCCGCAGGACATTCATTCCACCCATGACTTCAGTTCATTACCTATTGAAATCTGTAAACGCTCCGCCCGCTCCACATCCAGTTGCAACGTCAGCTCGCCATCCACATAATGGAAGTTCACCATGGCCCCTCCCGGGACGCCCCCTTCGGCGTGCGTGACCACCACCGTCGGAGCGTCCTGCAAGGCAGGGCGCCAAGCGTTCCACGCAGGACTTGCCACATCACCAACATACAAAATGTGGTAGTACGTATCGTCCGGAACCTCCGGACACGCAATAATTTCAACGATCTGGCTCCCCGAGGGGTGCATGTTGCAACCGTTCATCAAAAACTTGTGCAATTCGGCGTCCCCCAAGACCCCGATGCGGTAGGTTCCCGTCTTCGTTTCTTCCGGCCACTTGAGCCCTTCGGTGAATCCGCAAATCACCCAGGACTCGACGGCTGCCGAGGTGTTGAGCAGGTCGATGCCGTACTCCTTTTGGTCTTCATCGCCTTGTCTCCAATGCGCGGCCACCGCCCAAGCCATGCCCGCAAAGCACAACGACACCACCGAAACGACAACCCTCTTCATGCGGGGGCCTTAGGCGCCTGCTCCTTCTTCCATCGGCTCGATGGAAGTGATATCGCGGTCGAAGTGATACAGGGCTCCCGACGCATCACCAGCCAATGCCAAGCGATCCAAGATCCGGCGCGCCATGCCTTCCTCCTCCAACTGCTCGGCCACGTACCATTGCATGAAGTTGTGCGTGGGGTAGTCCTTGACCCGCAAGCACACGTCCACCACTTCGTTGATGCTCTCGGTTACCCGGGTCTCGTGTTCCAGCACGCTCTCAAACGCCTCCTTCAGTCCGCTGAACGACGGGCTTGGGGCGCCGAGCGGGGGAACCACGGCCTTGCTGCCGCGCTCGTTGATGAAACGGATGAGTTTCAGCATGTGCCCGCGCTCCTCCTCCGCGTGGCGGTAGAGGAAGTTCGCGGTTCCATCGTAGCCTTCGGTTTCTGCCCAGACGGCCATCGCGAGGTAAGCGTGGGAGCTTTGCGCTTCCAATTCGACTTGCTGGTTGAGGGCGTGGGCAACTTCTGGTTTGAGCATGGTGCTGAATTTGGGCGAAAATTACGGCTAATCTCTTCAGGACGTTGTGAATTCAAGCCAAATCATGTGCGGGTTTTCCACCGCTTCACCAACCGGCTCCACCACTTTTCATCCTCCACTTCAAAGGCACTAAACAGGCCGTCCACCTGCTCGGCCCAGTGGACGAAGGGCTGCAGCGTCGCGCTCAACACCGCTGCAGAATCGGGCGCTGCTTCCTCGTCCCGCACGGTGGGCGGGCCGTCGACCGGAGGCAGTTGTTCCAGCAAACCGCGCATCGCCAACAGCGGATTCAGCTCGCGCTCGCGCCTCGCCTTCAGCGCCGACGAAGCCACTTGCCACGCGTCGCGCTCGGCCAAGTACCGCACCTGCCGTGTGCCGTGCCGGTGCTCCTCGTGCGCGAGCCGCATGTCCACCAAGCGCTTGAGCATGGTGTAGGCCGTTCCTTGGCTAAGCCCCGTGAGGTCCTTCACTTCCCGCATCGTCAGCGAATCGGCGCGTGCAAGCAAGCAGCCGTGCACCGTCCCCATTGCCTTTGGAAAGCCCCACCCGACCATCAAGCCCGCCCACTCGGTGATGAACACTTCTCGGACCGGGGCAAATTCAACTTCGCTCATCCGCGGTGCCTCAGCCACCGGAACCGCTTGTTTGTCCTTTTTCTTCTTTCCCTTCTTCTTTTTCGCCATCCTTCTGATTCAGATTTCGTTGAAACTACGAAATCGCGTGGGATTGGTCAAATCCCGTTGAGGGGCGTCCTGAAGCAATTGACGGGCGAGGTCTTGTGCTGCGCGCGGCCCCACGAGGACCCCACGCGTTCCGAGGCCGTTCAGCAGGGCGTACCACGGATACCGGTTGCTCAACTTGCCGACAATGGGCCGGCGGTCGGGGGAGGCGGGCCGAAGGCCTGCTCGGTGTTCTTCGACATCATTCAAATTGAACCGACCCCACTTTTCGAAGGGGGCGAACAACTCGTGCTGGGATTTGGCCTGGGTGCGGTCATCCAAGATGCCCCATGCATACGTGGCCCCAAGCCGCGCGCGCCCATCCGGCTGCGGGAGGACCCACTTGTTCGCATTCAGCGTGAACCCCTCGGTCCAAGCGCCCGGACGCAAGGTGAGCACTTCGCCGTGGTTTGGATTGACCTGTATTCCCCATTGCTTCAAATCTTCAACGGCCCCCACGCCGCGGGCATCCACCACGCCGTCGTACCCAGCGGGCAAACCGTCCGACCAGTTCCACGCTCCGGTTTCCCACGTCAACCGATCAGGGCCACTTGCGGCCCACGCCTTCCAGTCGTCCAGCAATTGGGTCACGTGCACCCAACCCGATCCCTCCACGCGCCCTGCACCGAACTCAAACCGCATCCCCCCCGGTGCATCCGCTAATTCAATCCATTTTGAAACATCATGCCCCGCGGACATCCTCGACCGCCACACCTCTGCGTAATCCGCATTGGGAAAGGCGCGCACCACCGGCACTTCAAACCAGTACTTCCCTCCCAGCAACCGTTCAAACCGCGCATACACCGCCTCGGCGACTTGCCGGTGCTCTGCGGCGTCCCAGACCTCGACCACCCGGCGGAATGAGACTGGATTGAACATCCCCGCCGCAACGCGTGAAGCGCTCGGCAACCCCGCGTCCCGTTGCACCACGTCCTCTCCTGCAAGCCACAGCGCTTCGGCGGCCAGCGTGCCCGCCAGTCCGCCACCGACAACCAGCCACCGCGCCACCTCAAGCGCCGATCACCCCCAACTCCTTCGCCACTTCCTCGAACGCCGCAATGGCCCGGTCCAACTGCTCCCGGGTGTGGGCTGCCGACAACTGCACGCGGATGCGCGCTTGCTCCTTTGGCACCACGGGATAGAAAAATCCGATGACGTAAATGCCGCGCTCCAGCAGCTTGTCCGCCATGACCTGCGACAACCGGGCATCGCCCAGCATGACGGGCACGATCGCGCTCTCGCCGTCTTTGAATGGAAGGCCGACCCGGCGCATGCCCGCCTTGAAGTACGCCGTGTTCTCCTCGAGCCGGTCCCGCAGTTCAGTTGATTCTGAAAGCATCTTGAACGCCTCAATGCCCGCCCCGACAATCGACGGCGCCAAGGAGTTCGAGAACAAATACGGCCGGCTGCGTTGACGCAACAGCTCGATGATCTCTTTGCGGCCGGTCGTGAAGCCGCCCATCGCCCCGCCCATCGCCTTGCCGAGGGTGCCGGTGATGATGTCCACCCGGCCCATGGCGTCCCGGAGTTCGATGCTCCCGCGGCCGGTCTTGCCGATGAAGCCCGTGGCGTGGCATTCGTCGACCATCACGAGGGCGTCGTATTGATCGGCGAGATCGCAGATTTGGTCAATGGCAGCCACGTAGCCGTCCATGGAGAACACGCCGTCGGTCACGATGATCTTGAAGCGGTGGCCCGCCTCGTTGGCCGCCTTCAGCTGGGCTTCGAGGTCGGCCATGTCGTTGTTCGCATACCGGTACCGCGCCGCCTTGCAAAGGCGCACGCCGTCGATGATGGAGGCGTGGTTCAGGCTGTCGGAAATGATGGCGTCGGCCGCGCCGAGAAGGGGCTCGAAGACCCCGCCGTTCGCGTCGAAGGCGGCCGCGTAGAGGATGGTGTCCTCGGTTTGATGGAAGTCAGCGATGGCCTGCTCGAGCTCTTTGTGGATGTCCTGGGTGCCGCAGATGAAGCGGACGGAAGACATACCGAAACCGTGCGTATCGATGGCGCGTTTGGCCGCGTCCATGATGCGCGGGTGGTTGCTCAGCCCGAGGTAGTTGTTCGCACAGAAATTGAGCACTTTGGAGCCGTCGGTCAGCGTGATTTCCGCGTCCTGCTGGCCCGCGATGATGCGCTCGCGCTTGTAGAGCCCGGCGGCTTCGATTTCTTTCAATTCATTTTGAAGGTGGGCTTGCAGCTTTCCGTACATGGCGTTGATTTTGTAGGCCAAATGTACTTCAACCGCCCTCAGCCGAGCACCACCGGAACGTTTTCCTCGCCGTGCCCGACCGGCACGTCCCACACCACGGGTTTCCCCGCCGGCACGTGGTCGGCGACCATGTCGGGGAGGGTCCGTCCGAAGGGGTTGTCTGTGGTTTGGCCTGAGGCAATCGTGTTGTCGTGCAAGTCCGTGAAGCTGCCCAGCACCAGCCCGTGCATCCGGTCGAACACGCCCGCGAGGCGGAGGCTGTTGAGCATGCGGTCGAGGTGGTAGAGGTACTCGTCGAGGTCCTCGAGCAGCAGCCACGCGCCGGTCACGTCTGGGAAATAGGGCGTACCGAGGAGGGAGTAGAGGACGCTGAGGTTGCCGCCGAGCACCGGACGTTCGGCCGTTAGATTGAGGTGGCGGCCGCGCTGGTGCGCCTCCGGCTGTGCCAACGCCGTCCATAACTGCTCGGCGTTAAGCGTTGACGCGAATGTCCCGGCCACCGGTCCGTGCAGGGCCGCCACGCCTATGCGAGCCGACCACGCGTGCAAGGCTGTCACGTCGGAGAAACCGCAGATCCAGGTGGGGTCCTTGCAGTAGGCGACGGCATCAAGGAGCGGCAGGATGCGGGCGCAACCGTAGCCCCCGCGCATGGCCCAAACCGCCCGCACATCCGGGGACCGAAACGCTCGGTTCAACTGCTCGGCGCGCTGGGCATCGCTGCCGCCGAATTGCCCGTCGCGGGCGAGCAAATCCGGCGCATGGAACGGTTCGAACCCGGCCGCACGGATGGCCTGGGAGGCATGTTCAACTGCGATTGAATCGGTGAATCGGGCGGGCGTAACGAGGGCGATGGCGTCGCCCGGTTGGAGGGAGCGCGGAAGCATGGGTGCAAGATGCACCCCGATGGGAGGAATCTGTTGTGGGTGGGTGGGAATGTGCGAAATTTGGCCTTTCAAAAACCCAAGCCCATGCCACGCGTCCTGATGACCTCCGCCCTGCCGTATGCGAACGGCCCGATCCACATCGGTCACATTGCCGGCGCCTACTTGCCCGCGGACATCCACGCCCGGTGGCGGCGCAGCGCAGGACACGACGTGCTGTGGGTCTGCGGATCGGACGAGCACGGGGCGGCCATCACGCTGCGCGCAAAGAAAGACGGGGTGACGCCGCGCGAGATCGTGGACACATACCACGAGGAAATGCAGGCGGCCTTTGCTGCGCTCGACATTTCGTTCGACCACTACAGCCGGACGAGCAGCGCGAAGCACCACCAAGTGGCGCAGGATTTCTTCCTGACGCTGCTCGACAAGGGAGCATTTGAAGTGAAGACGGAGGCGCAGTTTTTCGATCCGGAGGCGCAGCAGTTTTTGGCGGACCGGTACATCACCGGGACGTGCCCCAAGTGTGAGGCCGCGGGGGCGTATGGGGACCAGTGCGAGAAATGCGGGAGCACGCTGTCGCCGACGGACCTCATCGAACCGAAGTCGACGCTCAGCGGTGCGACACCGGTTTTGAAGGACACCACGCTTTGGTACCTGCCGATGGACCGGCACGAGGGGTGGCTGCGCGAGTACATCGAGGAGGGGCGGCTCGAGGGCGCGCCGCACCACGACGCGGCGGCTTGGAAGGCGCACGTCGTGGGGCAGTGCAAGAGCTGGATTGACGGGGGGTTGCAGGCGCGGGCGATGACACGGGATTTGGACTGGGGGGTGCCCGTGCCGGTGGAGGGCGCGGACGGGAAGGTGCTGTATGTTTGGTTGGATGCGCCGATCGGGTACATCACCAGCACGATGGAGTGGTGCGAGGCGAACGGGCAGGATTGGAGGGCGTGGTGGCAGTCGGCGGAAGCGGATTTGGTCCACTTCATCGGCAAGGACAACATCGTGTTCCACTGCCTGATTTTCCCGATTCTGCTTAAGGAACATGGCGGTTACAACCTGCCGGTGAATGTGCCGGCGAATGCGTTCATGAACCTCGAAGGCCAAAAAATTTCCACCTCGCGCAACTGGGCCGTCTGGGTCAAAGACTTCATGGAGGAGTTCCCCGATCGGAGCGAAGAAATGCGTTACGTACTCGCTTCGATCATGCCCGAGCAGAAGGACAGCGAGTTCACTTGGGACGATTTCCGCGAGCGCGTGAACAACGAACTGGCCGACGTGCTGGGCAACTTCGTGAACCGGGTGCTGGTCTTGAATCGCAAGTTCCATGAGGGCCAAATGCCCGCCGCTGGCCCACTCACCGTCGCCGACCGGGAAGTCCTCGACGCCTTGAACGCCGCACCCGCACGCATCGGCGGCCTCATCGAGCGCCACCGGTACCGCGAAGCGCTGCAGGAGGCCATGGGCGTGGCCCGGCTCGGCAACAAGTACATGACGGAGACGGAGCCCTGGAAGGTCAAGAAAACCGACCCCGAGCGGGCGGCCACCCTCCTCCACGTCTGTACCCAAATCGCCGCCAACCTCGGCATCCTGCTCGACCCCTTCCTGCCCCGCACAGCCGCTAAACTCGCCACGGCCTTCCAACTCGGCAACCCCAAGTGGCAAGACGCGCGGGCGGACCTGGTGCCCGCCGGCACCGAACTCGGCGAGCTCCCCATCCTCTTCGCTAAGGTCGAGCCGGAATGGGCCGAGATGATGCGCGCCCGCCTCGACAGCACGCCCGAGGTCGCGGTCGAACCCGCGAAGGATCCCTGCGCGTTCGAGGACTTCACGCAACTCGATTTGCGGGTCGGCCTCGTGACGGCGTGCGAACGCGTCCCGAAGGCGAAGAAACTCCTCCAACTCACGGTCGACACCGGCCTCGACACCCGTACGGTGGTTTCGGGCATCGCCGAGCACTTCACCCCCGAGGAAGTCGTGGGACGCCGCGTCACCTTGCTCGCCAACCTCGCCCCGCGCAAGATCCGCGGGGTGGAAAGCCAAGGCATGGTGCTCATGGCCTCCACGGCCGACGGCGGCCTCCGCTTCGTGACCCCGGAGGAAGGCACCCAGCCGGGCGACGTCATCGCCTAACGGTCCGAGACGAAAACACACCGCAACGAAAAAGGGGGCCGAAGCCCCCTTTCTCATGCGATGTCGCGCCGACTTAGAAGTTCAACTTCAAGGTCGCGTTCCAGGTGCGGCCGAAACCGAACCACACGAAGTTGCGCGTGTCGATGCCGTTCCACGTTTCAGAGCCGTCCGTCGCGTGGATGTTCGTGTTGCTCTCGGCGATGTACACCGTGTCGAACAAGTTGTTCACGTTGATGCGGAAGCTCGCGTTGCTGCCGAGCAGGTCGAAGCGCGAGGTCAAACCGAGGTCCACCAAAGCGTAAGAAGGCAACTGCACTGCGCCCGCGTTGTCGGGAGACAAGAAGTCGCTGTTGATGGAGTAGTCCGCGTACAAGCCGTCGACGTAACGCGCAGCGAGGTCCACGTTCAACGCGCGGTTGATGCGGTAGTCCACGCCCAAGTATCCGGTCACTTGCGCCGCGTCACCCACCTTCGAACCTTCCGTGTAGAGGGTGGCGGTGCCGAGCTCGTTTTGGTTGTCGTCGAAGATGGTCGCATCGAAGTTCTTCGTGTACGTCCAATCGCCGAGCGACAACATGCCCGTTACTTTCAAACCGTTCACCGGGTAGTAGTTGGCCTCCACCTCGATGCCGTTGTGCTGCACGTCCACGTCGCGGAACTGGGCGATGCCCTCCACCACGGTGCTGTCGTTCACCACCACGTCCACGGACTGGGTGTTGAAGCGGTTGCCCCACGTGGTAGCGTATGCGTTCACGTTCACCGTCAAGTTCTCGCTGCGGTAGCCGTAGCCCAACTCAATGGAGGTGATTTGCTCGTTCTCGAGCGCTTCGTTGATGACGTTCGCGTAGTTCGGGAACACCGCGTCGAAGTTGGGCTGACGGGAGATCAAACCTGCGTTGAAGAACACGTTCGACGCCTCGCTGATGTTGTAGTTCGCACCCCCCTTCACGTAGCCTCCGTTGATGTTTGCCACGTCAGAGATGGGAAGCAGCGGCTGGTCGAAGTAGTCCTCGCGTTGGTAAGACTGCAACGAGAAGCCCGCTTGCAACACCGCCGTCAAATCGTCTTGGTTGTTGTACTCCAACAAGCCGTTGAAACCAGCCCACTTCACCACGCCGACGTTGTAGTAGTCCATCTTCGGACCGTTCAAACCGGTGTTGCGGAAAGGATCGGCGTCGATGGTGGTGTTGAGCACTTGGCCCATGTTGTTTTGGTTGCCCGTTGAGTAGTAGCCGTCCAAGCCCATCAGGTTGTTGAGGGCGCGGTAGTGGTACCCCTTGTAGTTCCGCAAGTCAACGCCCACGGAAGCGCGGAGGTTGTCCTTGTTGTACTCGAGGTTGGAGATGACACCCACCCAGTCGTGTGAGTTCATGGAAGCGCGGCGCACTTCGACGGCGCGGTTGACGTCCGCATCGTTGAAACCGTTGGAACCGATGAGTTGGCCGTAGAACGGGCTTTCGGTGTAAGCACCGGTCGTGTCTGATGTGCCGTACCCGGTCGTTGAAGCAATGTTCTCAGCGACCACCGCGTCGAAGTCGATGAAACCGTCCGCATCGCGCGTACCGAGGCTGTCCTCGAGGTAGTGCTGGGTCAAATCGATGTTGTAAGGGTGGTTGTTGATCGCTGCGTTGCGGAAGTACTGACCGCGTGGGCCCGTTCCACCACCGCGACCGGCTGAACCGTAGACGGACGTGTTCAAGGTCAAGTTCTCGGTGATGGTCCAATCCCAGTTGAACGTCGCGAGCGGCTTGTTGTAGAAGTTGCGGCGCATGCTGAACTCCGTCTTCTCTCCGTCGATGGTCATGAAACCTGCGTCGGAATTCCAGCGGCGGTCGATGCCTTCCTCACCGAAGTTTTGGTAGTCGCGGATGGACACCCACGCGTCGCGCTGGTGGTGCCATTGGCCGGCGCCAAGGAGGGACAAGTTCAAGGCGTGCTTCGAGCCGTCCGGCTGGTAGCCGATGGCACCGAAGTACGTGGTGCCCGCACCGGAAGTGCCGTAGACGTATCCGTCGCCTGACCACTGGCTCAACAGGAACGATGAAGCCCAACCGTTTTCGTTTTTGCCTGAGCTGTAGCTCACGGAGGTCTTCATGTAGCCGTCGTTACCGATGGTCTCCGAAACGGAACCGCCGCGCTCCATTTGAGCCGCCTTGGTGAAGATCGAAACCGTACCGCCCACAGAAGGAACCGCGAGGCGTGAAGCACCGAGGCCACGCTGGATTTGGATGCCGGAAGCCACGTCCGTCAATCCCTGCCAGTTCGACCAGTACACCCAACCGTTCTCCATGTCGTTGACCGGCTGGCCGTTGATGAGGAAGGAGGTGTTGCGCTGGTCAAAACCACGCAAAGAAATGCGGGAGTCCCCGTAACCCCCGCCTTGCTTGGTGGCGTAGACGCCAGGCGTGCGGTTCATGATTTCTGGGAATTCCATGTTACCGACCTTCAACGCAATCTCTGCGGGTGCGATGGTAGAAACAGCCACGGGGGTCTCGCGATCCTTCGCGATGTCCACGACGTTGGCGATGACCGAAGCAGCAGCCAAACCGAGGGCCTGGGGCTCCAAAGCGATGGAACCCATGTCCGCCTTGGCAGCGAAGAGTCCCGTCTCGTATCCGATGAATGAAACGGAAATGTTGCCCGTTGGCTCCGCGTTCAACGTAAACGTACCGTCTGCTGAAGCAGAAACACCTGTTGTCGATCCTTCGACCATGATGGTGGCTCCTGGGAGGATACCGCCGGTTGAAGCATCGATTACCTTACCAGTGATCTGGGCAAATGACGCGGAGGTCATCACACAGAACAGGCCCATGAGGGCGAATCGAAACACTTGAGTCATGTTCAACTGTGTTGAGGGGTTAGATTTTCGCCGCGAAATTCCCTTTTTTTGGCTGAATTGGTGCGGACCCAAGTCACCGGCGGGGTCACGTGAAGGAACGATTAATTGTGCGCACTGCCCGACAAGGCTTGATTTTACACAGGTTTCAGGTTGAATCCATGCGGCCCCGATCGCAGCTGCTGCCGGTAAAATTTCACATTCACTTAACATTGACGGAGGCCGCGTTCCGGGGGAGGGAAATCCCGTAGATTTGGGGCGTTTCGAACAACGAGTTCCGATGAGCCTGAAAGACTTTGTGGTGTTGTACGTCGACGATGAGCCGGCGAATTTGTTCGCTTTCCGTGCGGCGTTTCGGAAGCATGTCAAGGTGTTGACCGCGGCGTCGATGCGCGAGGGGCTCATGGTCTTGAGCGACACGCCTGTGGATTTGCTCATCACGGACCAAATCATGCCCGAGGGAACCGGGCTGGAATTCCTCCAACGGACGTTGCAGGAGTTCCCCGACTTGCAGCGGGCGTTGATCACGGCGTATGGGCACCTGGATTTGGTCCGTCAAGCGTTGAACGATGGCAAAATCCACTGGTACCTCGAAAAGCCGTGGAACGAAGAACAGCTGCTCGGGATGATGCGCAGCGCGTACACCGAGGCCACTGATCGCGATCACCGGCGGGAGCAAATCAACCGGCTGGCGCGGCAATTGTTCCAAAGCCGGCAGCGGATGGACAACCTGATCGCGCACCTGGAAGCAGTCGGTGATGCGGAGGGCGTGACGCTCGCCCACTCCATCCAGCAGTTGCTGCAACCGGAGTGATTTTTTCCGGCCAAAGGTGAAACCTTGGGCTGAAATTTTGCGTATCTTTGCCGTCGCGTTTTTGCCGATGTAGCTCAGCTGGTAGAGCAACGCATTCGTAATGCGTAGGTCAGCGGTTCAAGTCCGCTCATCGGCTCCACGAAAAAAGGCCGTCCTTCGAGGACGGCCTTTTTCATTCAAGCTGAATTGAATCAGAGGGTCAATTCCAATTGAAGGCAGGTGTTCGCCTCGAAGTTGATGACGCCTGACCACCAGACATCCCCCCAATCGTCCACCACTTCGTAGGTCGAGGCAAGGGCGGTGGATTTTCCGAGGTCCTTCGTGATGGTGATGGAGGCGTTGTCCCCGCAGTCGGGCGCTCCAGTCCAGTACACGGAAGTGGAGGTGGAGCCGACGACCTGACCGTCCACGTAGAAACTCAAGCTGGCGGACTCCCAATCCAGCAACTCCGTGCTCACGTCCTGGCCGTACCACATGACGATTTCCCCCTCGTATTCGCAACTCCCATCAAAATTGTCCGCCGCCGGATCGTAATTCACGGCGTCCAAGTCCGTGCACCCGTCCACTTTGCAACCGGCCAATCCGACCACCAACGCCAGGCCCGCGAGCCCTGCACTCCCGATAGAAAATCTGTTCATTTTGTTTGTTTTCATAGAATCCGTGGCAAAATAGGATTGAAAACAAACCCCAACTGTTAAATCGCAATTACACGGGCGTTTTTAACATTTTACACCTCCACTTTGACCGACAAGCTGATGGTTCGGCCGTACGACCAATACCCCTGCAGCCGGCCGTTCGCGACCGTCCCTTGCAGCTTATCCCCGGTGAACGGGTCCGTGAAAAAGGTCTCATCCGCCTCGTTCATGTAAATGTTATCCAATGCGTTTTGGACGTTGACGGCCAAACGGCAATTCCAACCCTCGAACCGGAACACTTTGCTCGCCCGCAGGTCGAGGTATCCGTAAGCCGGGAGCTCCACCGGTTGGAGGCCGACGTAATCCGGGTTCGTGCGGTCCGTGTCCACGTTGAACTGCGCGAAGAGGTTCCAGTTGTAGACGTAGCTCGCGCCGATGCGGATGGTGGACGGGAGCGTGGCGTTGAAGAGCAATCCGATTTGGCTTTGTGGCGCATCGCTCACCTTCAACCCCGCCGAGTAGATGTAGAGCGAATCGATGACGGTGCCGCCCTCCTCCGCGGTGATGGCCGCTTCCACGTTGTTCTCCCAGCGCCAATTCCCGAAGGACGCCATGCCGCCCACTTCGATGCCCTTGACCGGTTGCGAACGGAGCTCGATTTCAACGCCGTCGTGGGTTTGGATGAGGCCGCGGATGAACGCGCGGTATTCGGTGCCGTCGGGGCGCAGCAGCGGCGCACTCAGGATGGTTTTGTCGCGCCATTGCGTATGGTAAGCATTGATATCCAAGGCCAAACGACGCAAACGCACCCGATAGCCCACCTCCCCCGCTGCCACGTTTTCATTCTGCAACTGCTCGGCGGTCAGGACGTTCGAGTAGTTCGTGAACACGAAGGGCAGGAAGGGCGAGCGGGAGTAGTAGCCGAGGTTGACGTAGGCGTCATTGCGCTCGTTGATCTTGAAGTTTCCACCGGCCTTGGCGTTGTAGCCCCAACTGCCGGCGCGCTCACTCTTCACGCCGTAGACGAATTGGTCTTCGGTGGAGACCGCACCCGTCGTGGGATCAACGGTGGTGACCGGCTGCACGCCCGTTTCGGCATAGCGGAAGTACTTGTAGGGGTCGATGCGCCGGTAGGTCGTGTAGCTCAAGGTGGCAGCGGCGAAGGCGGAGAACTTGTTGTGGGCGTATTCTATTTGGCCAAAAGCGCCCCCGTATCCCACGCGGCCCACGTCGTCGTAATCCACCACATCCCCCGGCCGCGCGAGCAAAGCATAATCCGGGTTCACCCCGTACCCATCCGGGCTGCTGAACGACTGCAGGTAGTAATCGCCCCCGAGCAAGTTGTCCACGGTGGTGTAGTGCTTGCCGCTGTAAAACCGCGCGTCGATGCCGGCGACCAGGTTCACGCGCTCCGAGCGCTCCGAATGCAGCGTAGACAGGACGCCGGTCCAAAAGTGATCGTTGTGCGCCCGCTCCAAGCTGCTCCGGCTGCGGCCGCCCACCACGGGCACGCCATCTTCCATCACCGGATCGCCCATCACATGCAAGGTGTCGACCCAGGCGCCCACGGCGGCGTCGTAGGCGATTTGATCGGCCGCGTAGGTGGCCGGCTGGGTGTTCGAGCTGTTCGAGCCGTAGAGGTAGTCCCAGTTGAGGGTGGTCTTGACGGTGCGCGACTCGGCGTCGCCGAACTCGTCAAGGACCACGAGGGTCTCGCTGAGGCGGGGAGTGCTTGTGCCGTCGTACCGGGAGCCCCAGCCGCGGCCGAAGCTCGCATAGGCGCTCGTGCCGAGGTGCGTCTTTTCGCTGATTTGCCAATAGTGGTTCAGGGCGAGTTGCGGCTTGTGGTAGTGGTTGACCCGGGAGTTGAGCACTTCGCCGTCGAGGGTGCCCCAATCGTCGTTCCAGCGGTGCGCTTCGTAGCCCAAGGCGTTGAGGTCGTTGAATCGGTCGACGGTGAGGGTTCCGCGGCGCTGGCCGTGGGTTTGGGGGGCGCCGATGGCGGTGAAAACGAGGCGGTGGCCACCGAAATCCTTGGCGGCCGTCAGGAAGTAGCTCCAGGCGTCGATGAAGGTCGCGTCGACGTAGGCGTTCCCGCTGGTGCGGCTGCCGACGGCGCTCAGGGCCCAGCCGCTTTCAAGCACGCCGGTGCTGAGGCTGAGCATGGTCTTGTAGCGGCCATAGTCGGTGACGCTTTGGACAAAACTCGCTCCCTTGACGGCGTCGGTGGCCTTCGTGATGATGTTGAGCGTTCCGCCGACCGAGTTGATGGCCAATTTCGAGGCGCCCAAACCGCGCTGCACTTGCATGGTGCTGACCGCATCGCCCAGGCCCGCCCAATTCGACCAATAGACCCAGCCGTTTTCCATGTCGTTCACGGGGATGCCGTTGATGAGCACCGCCACGTTGCGCTGGTCGAAACCCCGGATGTTGATTCGGCTGTCGCCGTAACCGCCGCCGCCCTTCGTGGCGTAGACGCCGGGCGTGATGTTCAACGTCTCGACGAGCTCGCGGTCCCCTTGCACTTCTTCTATGGTGCGGGCATCGAGGGTGGACACGGCCACCGGGGTGGCCCGATCGAGCGCCACCGAGGCGATCACCTGGGCTTCTTCGAGGCCGATGGTGGCGGAGGGCATGGCCACGGTGCCGAGGTCGATGCGGCCGGAAGCGGCGGGCAACTCGAGGGTGCGGGAGGCGTCGAGGTAGCCGATCATTTGGCATTCCAACTCCACAGTGCCTTCCGCCCGCAGCGTCAGTTGAAAATGCCCGTCAAAATCCGTGAACGCGCCCGCCGACGTGCCGGGAACGTAGACCGCCACACCGATGAGCGGCAGGTTGGACCCCTCCTCCACGCAACGGCCGGTGACGGTGGTGGTTTGGGCGGCTACAAGGGCCGCAAGGAAGGTGAGCAGCAGGGAGAGTGTGGAGCGGATCATGGAGCGGGGATGTTGGAAAGCCGCCGCAAGATAACCGCCCCGTTCAGAAGGTCAAGACCAGCGGCCGGTGTGGTGGAGGAATTCCGCGATTTGGACCGTATTCGTGGCCGCCCCTTTGCGCAAATTGTCCGCGACAATCCAGAGGTGCAGCCCGCGCGGATGGGCCAAATCCCGGCGCAACCGCCCTACGAACACCTCGTCCCGACCCGCCGCCGTCCGCGGCATGGGATACCGGTTCTCCGCCGGCTCGTCCTCCACCACCACGCCCGGAAACGCCGCCAGCGCCGCCCGCACCTCCGCCAACTCAAACGGCTCCGCGAACTCGAGGTAAACCGACTCGCTGTGCCCGCCCACCACCGGCACCCGCACGGCCGTGCAGGTCATCGCCACCTCCGGGTCCTCGAGGATCTTCTTCGTCTCGTTCCACACCTTCAGTTCCTCCTTCGTGTACCCGCCGTCCTCGAACACGTCGCAATGCGGCAGGCAGTTCATGTCAATCGGGTGCGGGTACACGCGCGCGCGCGGCTCCTCCCCTTTGCGCTCCGCCTCGAGTTGGGCCACGGCCGCCACCCCGGTACCGGTGATGCTTTGGTACGTGCTGACGATGCCACGCACCACGCGCCACCGATCGTGCAAGGGCTTCAGCGCCATGACCAGTTGCATCGTGGTGCAATTCGGGTTGCCTATGATGCGGTGCTCCGGACGGATGGCGTGGCCGTTCACTTCCGGCACGACCAATGGACAAGCGGGATCCATCCGCCACGCGCTGCTGTTGTCGATGACGGTGGTGCCCTCGGCGGCAAACTTCGGCGCCCACTCCTTGGAGGTTGCCCCACCTGCGCTAAACAGCGCCACATCCGCTCCCCATTTCACGGCGTCTTCCAGCACCACCACTTCGCGCTCCATGCCGCACAACGTCAGCCGCTTGCCCGCGCTTTTCGGACTCGCCACCGGCAACCAATCGGCCAAAGGCAGCCCCCTTTCTTCGAGGACTTTGCGCATGGTTTCGCCCACCATACCCGTTGCCCCGACGATGGCCAGGCGCAGCTTTTTATCCGTTGAATTCGCTTGCATGTTGAATGGCTTTGTAGATGGGAATCAGAACTTTGTGAACGGGGTTGTTCGGATGCGGCAAAGGTCTCAGATTTAGGGGAGAAAACGAAGGAGGAGATGGAAAAATGGCATCGCACGCTTGCGCTTGTGGCGGCCTGCTCGGTTGCAGCAATTGGGATGGGCCAAACCTGGACCGGCGACACCCTGTCGTGGCACCTCACCGACACCAGCGCGACCCTGAACGCCACCGCTGCGGGGACGTCCATGGTCACCACATGCCCCGGCGCGCCGGGCACCGCCTGGAATTGGCACTGGCGCTGGGTGCAAGACCTCGCCGGCTCCCCGGCGAACCGGAGCGCGGTCACTGCGCGCGCCGCCGACAGCTCCCTCGTGTTCTCCCTTTCACTCGGCGCCTCGGGCTCCGACGACCCCCTCGTCGTCGACCTGCCCGACACCAGCCTCGCCCTCCAACCCGGCACTTGGGCCGGCGGCCTCGACGCCGAATTCCGCCTCCTCCGCTCCCCCGACGCCCCCCACGCCACCCTGCTCCTCCGCCCC